>VFZH01000024.1 GCA_016871255.1 Acidimicrobiia bacterium
GCTTCGGCGGCGGCGGCTTCGGCGGCGGCGGGGGCGGAGGCAACAACCGCTTCGAAGTCATTCAGCGGGGAGGGGTCGGCGACTATCACGGGAACTTCAGCTTCGACTTCCGGGATGAATCGCTGACCGCGCGCAACGCGTTCGCCGACAACAAGCCGCCGTTTCAACAGCGGAACATCAACGCCAACGTCAGCGGCCCGTTCATCCGGAACTTCCTGACGGCAAGCGTCACGTTCAACCAGAACGAGGAGGAGAACGCCGACACGGTCGTCGCCTCGACTCCGACGGGCGACGTTTCGTTCGGCGTCGTGCGACCCGCCGTCCGTCGCTCGTACAGCAGCAACGGACAGATGCAGCTCGCCGCCCGGCACGCGCTCCATTTCGCGACGCGCTACGAGAACCGCACGAGCCAGAACAACGGGGTGGGCAACTTCACGCTGCCGGAGCGCGGCTGGACCTCGACGGGCAGCGACGTCTTCGTCGGCCTCCGTGAAATCTGGTCCGTGTCGCCGAAGACGGTCCACGAGGTGTCGTTCAGCTACTTCGGGGGCAGCTTCGCGGGCGAGGCCGTGACCAGTCAGGCCACGATCAACGTCCTCGATGCGTTCCGCAGCGGCGGCGCCGGTCTCAGCAACGCCCGCAGCATCCGGAACCGGACGGTTTCGAACCTGTTCTGGTACGAAGGCGAACGGCTCACGTTCAAGACCGGCATGGAGCTGGGATACCGGGCCGCCTCGTCGACCTCGAGGGACGGCTTCCTCGGCGAATTCACGTTCTCCAGCCTCGAGGACTTCCTCGCCGGACGGCCCCTGACCTACCGCGTCACCAGGGGTGATCCGTCGCTCGACGTGTCGCAGACCGAGATCAGCGGGTTCGTGCAGACCGACTGGCGGGTGAACCGCCGGTTGACGCTGTTTGCCGGCCTCCGGTACGAGGGGCAGACCAACCTGTCCCACAACGACGGCCTGGATCCCAGGGTCGCGTTCGCCTACGCGATGGGGTCCTCGACCGTGCTGCGCGGAGGCGGCGGGCTGTTCCGCCAGAACCTCAACCTCCCGCTCGTACAGGACGTCATGCGGCTGGACGGCACGCGGCAGTTCGAAGTGGTCGTCAGCAACCCGACCTACCCCGATCCGTTCGCGGGGGGCGGCGCCACGGTGGTCCCGCCGTCGTCCCGCCGGGTCTTCGCCCCGGACTTGGCCCTCCCGTACGAAGCCAGGGCATCACTGTCGGTCGAGCGGACGATGCGGTGGAACCTGCAGGTCGACGCGGCCTACAACGTCGATCGCGGTGTCAACCAGCTTCGGTCACGAAACGTGAACGCGCCGGCGCCGGGTGGGACGACGCGGCCGCTCCGGGGCGAGGGAAACATCCTGCAGCTCGAGTCGACGGCCCGATCGAGATCGCACAGCCTGCGCCTGGGCATCCGGCAGCGCCTCAGCTTCTTCAACTACAACGGCAGCTACACCCTCTCGTCCGATCACAACGACAGTGCCGGTCCGCTGATGCTGCCGATGAACAGCTACGACCCCGAGGCCGACTGGGGGCGGGCCGGCTTCTCCCGCCGGCATCGATTCAACTTCACGGCCAATTCCCAGGCACCGTTCGGGACCCTGTTCACGATCCGGGGATCCGCCACCAGCGGGAACCCGTACAACATCACGACCGGCAGGGACGACAACAACGACCAGACGACGAACGACCGTCCCCCGGGTGTGGCGCGGAACAGCGGCAACGGTCCCCGCTACTTCAACGTCGACATGACGCTGTCGAAGACGTTCCGGCTGCGGGGGAACGCGGACGGTGGCGGGGCGTTGCTGAACGTCTACGCCAACCTGAACAACGCCTTCAACATCGTCAACCTGCAGAATCCGAGCGGCGTGCTCACCTCGAGCTTCTTCGGCATCCCGACGTCGGCTGCCTCGGCGCGCGACGTCGAGCTCGGGATGCGCTTTCAGTTCTGAGTGCCCGAGCCGTCCGTCCGGGCCACGGCCAGCCACCGATCCGCCGTGCGGGCAGGTGAACAGTGATCGTTCACGAGACCCCCGATGGCCTGCGGCTCGTCACGCAGCCCGACCACGCGACGCTCGCCGGCGACATCGCCGCTGCCATGCCGGGCGAGCCGGGGCTCCGGGGGCCGAATCGGGATCTCCTGCTGGCGGCCGTCCGCGAGCACGACAACGGCTGGCTCGAAACGGATGCGGCGCCACGGGTCGATCCCGGCACGGAGCGGCCGTTCGACTTCGTCACGGAGCCCGCGCGGCTGAAACAGGAGGTCTGGACGCGGGGCATCCAACGGGCCGCCGGTCGGCACCCGCGCGTGGGTGCACTCGTGGCCGAGCACGCCCTCACGGTGTCTGCCGATCGCCGGAACGAACCGGACTGGCGGGCGTTCTTCACCACCATCACGGCGCTGCGTGACGAGCTGCTGCGCCAGCTCGGTCTCGAGCGTGGGCCGGACCGCGAGCGCTTCGAGCGCGACTACCGGATCGTCCGGTTGACCGACGTGTGGTCACTGCAGCTCTGTGGTGCGTTCGCGGCAGCCCAGGACACCTTCGGCCATCGCTCCGTATTCGACGGTCACACGCTCGTCATCGCACCAGACCCGTTCGACGGCGCCACCATCCCGCTCACCGTGCCGGCACGCCGCATCCCGGCTCGACGGTATGCCGACGATGACGACCTTCGCGCGACCCTGGCACGGGCAACCCCAGCGCCGATCGAGCGCACCATCCGCGGCTGACGTGAAGTCCCCCACGCGTCAATCGCCAATCGTCAATCCGCAATCCTCAATGCAATCCCCAATCCTCAATCGCCAATCCTCAATGCAATCTCCGATCCTCAATCATCAATCTCCAATGGGATAATCCCGCCGTGCCCCGCATCTTCGTCGTGGAAGACGACCGCGACATCGCGGCCCTCGTCTCCCGCTACCTCACCAGGGCCGGCTGGCAGGTGGAACCGTTCGAGTCCGGCACGACGGCGCTCGCCGCCGCCAGGCAGGATCCACCGGACCTGATCGTCCTCGACCTGATGCTGCCGGGGCTGGACGGGCTGGCGGTCTGCCGAGCGCTCCGGGCGGACGGCTCGACCGCCGCCGTGCCGATCATCATGCTCACGGCGCGTGCCGAGGAGTCGGACCGGATCGTCGGCCTCGATCTCGGCGCCGACGACTACATCGCGAAACCGTTCAGCCCCAACGAGCTCGTGGCGCGCGTCCGGGCGCTGCTGCGCCGGGTGGGGCGCGGCACCCCGCCCGACCAGCGGCTCCGCTACCGGTCGATCGCCGTCGATCTCACGCGCCACACGGTGTTGGACGACGGGCGCGACGTGAAGCTGACGGCCAAGGAATTCCTGCTGCTGCAGTACCTGCTGCAGCACCGCGGCCGCGTCCTGTCGCGCGACCTCCTGCTGAGCGACGTCTGGGGGTACCGCTACACCGGCGGCACGCGGACGGTGGACGTCCACGTGCGCCGGCTGCGGGAGAAGCTGCCGGCGCTCGTGGACGCGCTGGTCACGGTCAAGCAATTCGGCTACAAGCTGGAAGAGTGACGTCACTCCGCACCAGGATCGCCGCCGGGGCCTTCGGGACGGCCATCGCGGCGCTCGCGGCCTTCTGGCTGCTCGACGACGTCTGGAATCCGGGGATCGCCGGCGTGCTGGCCATGGCCGTGGCCGCAGTCGTGGCGCTGCTGGGGGCGCGGCGGCTCGCGGCGCCGGTGTCGCGGCGGGTCCGGAACATCGAGGCCACGGCGCGACGCTACGCCACCGGCCGCCTCCTGCCGCCGGTCGGCGACTACGGCGAAGACGAAGTCGGCGCCGTGGCACGCGCCTTCGACACGGCCGTCCAGGAGCTCGGCGTCCGTCTCGAGGGGCTGTCACGCGAGCGCGCGCGCATGGAAGCCATGCTGTCCGGCATGGTCGAAGGCGTCCTGGTGGTGGACGAACGGGGCCGCCTGCAGGTGGCGAACCGGGCCGCGCAGGCGATGCTGCGCGTGGAGGACGCGGCCATCGGCCGTCCGTACGTCGAGGCGATCCGCCACCCGGACATCACGGCGCTCCTCGGGTCGGCGCTGACGGGCGAGTTGCCGGAAGGCCGCGAGCTGTCGATGGTCCGCAACCCGGGCCGGCTCTTCGTCGCACGCGCGGCGCCGGTGGGGGTGGCCGGGGGCGGCGGGGCGGTGCTCGTCCTGCACGACATCACCGACCTCAGGCGCGCGGACCAGATCCGCCGGGACTTCGTGGCGAACGTGTCGCACGAGCTGCGCACGCCGCTGACCGCGATTCGCGGCTACGTCGAAGCGCTGCTCGACGACGCGCCGGAGGGCAGCGAGGCGCGGCCGTTTCTGGAGATCATCCAGCGGCAGAGCGCCCGCATGGAGCGTCTGGTGTCCGACCTGCTCCGGCTCGCCCGGCTCGACGCCCGCCAGGAGACGCTGGACCTCTCGCGCTGCGACATCGACCAGCTCTTTGCCGGAGTGGTCGCCGACCTCGCGCCGTCGATCGACGCCAGGCGCCAGCGCGTCGCCGTACACGTCGACCCCGGGGCGGCCTCCATGGACGCCGACCCGGCCAAGCTGCACGACGTCGTCCGCAACCTCCTGGAGAACGCCGTCAACTACTCGCCGGACGACACGGACATCGCGCTCAGCGCGCAGCGCGGCGACGGCGTCGTTCGGCTGCAGGTGGCTGATTCGGGGCCCGGCATCCCCGCCGATGACCTCGGGCGCGTCTTCGAGCGCTTCTACCGGGTGGACAAGTCGCGCGCGCGCCCCGGGGGCACGGGGCTCGGCCTGGCGATCGTCAAACACGTCGTCGAGCTGCACGGCGGATCGGTGCAGGCGGAGAACCGCCCTGAAGGCGGCGCCTGCTTCGTCGTCACGCTGCCAGCGCGACTGCAGCCATAGCCCCCGGAACAAGGTTGCCGACTCTCGGGCGGCGAGACGCCCGGATCGCCAGGCCCGAGGAGGGAGCAGGCCGGGTGCCTGTGACCGACGAGCCACGCCGCGAGGCGGGATGCCTCGTCGGCCGAGATGGCAACCCTGTTCCGGCCAGGGCCCTTACTCGCCCGATCCGCCCTTCCCCCCCGTCCACGCCAGGTGGTGCTGGTGCGTGTCGGCCCGGTGGCGGAATCGGGACACGAGGCCGGCTTCGTTGAAGTGCCAGATGTGGACTTCGTCCTCTTCGACCACGCGCCGTCCGGTGGCGCGAACGGTGCCTTCGAGATCGACGAGCGCCACGACGATCGGACCCGAGTCGAGCAGCGTCTTCACCTGGAAGCGGGTGATCTCGACAGCGCTGAGCGACTGGAAGAAGGCCAGTGCCCCGTCACGGCCGCGTCGCGGCTGCAGCCACGGCACCTCCGTCGAGTTCACGCCGTACTCCCATGCCACGCCGTCCGCCAGCTTCGCGAGAATCGCCGGCACATCGCCGCGGCCGAACGCCTCGTAGATCGCCAGAACCGTGTCCCTGTAAGCCATCGTCCCCTCGCCCTATCGGTCCGTCCCACTCGCCCTACTCGCCCCACTCGCCCTGTCCTGTCCGCCCCACTCACCCCGCCCGTCTGCCCCACTCGCCCTGTCTGCCTGCCCCACTCATCCTACTCGCCCTACTCGCCCCACTCGCCCTGTCTGCCTGCCCCACTCGCCCTGCACGCCGTCGATCAGCCCCGCCGGGAAGCGTGTTACACGGCCCGTCGTAGGAACCCGCCATGATCCCGCCGTGACAGGGTTGTTGAAGGTGTGTTGCTGCCATACCGGCTCACGGCCCGGGGCTCGGCCGTAGAATGCTGCGCCTATGGGTGCGGGCGGCGCTTCGCGGCTCGGGGAAGTGGCGCGGCTGTTCCTGCGGCTCGGGGTGACGGCATTCGGCGGCCCGGCCGCACACGTGGCGGTCATGGAAGACGAGTGCGTGCGGCGCAGAGGCTGGATGAGCCGCGAGCAGTTCCTCGACGTCCTGGGGGCGTCGAACCTCATTCCCGGGCCGACCTCCACGGAACTGGCGATGCACGCGGGCTACCACCGCGCCGGATGGCCGGGCCTCGTGGCCGCCGGATGCTGCTTCATCGGTCCTGCCGCCCTCATCGTGGGGGGCGTGGCGGCGCTCTACGTGGAAGGCGGGCGATTGCCGGCGCTCGGGGGTGTCCTGACGGTGGTGAAGCCGGTCGCGCTGGTCATCGTGATACAGGCGCTCGTCAGCCTCGCACGGGCGGCCCTGCGCACGCCGCTGCTGATCCTGCTGGCGGCGGGATCCGTGGCGGGAGCCCTGGCGGGTCTCGTCGAGGCGGCCGTGCTGATCGGCGCCGGCCTGCTGCACCTGTTCGTCTCGAAACGCCAGGTCGCCGCGGCAGCGGCGGTGCTCCTCGCGGTGCCGGCGCGTGCGCTCGCAGAAGGTGCCGCGGCGGTCGGAGCGGTGGCTCCAGGGGCGTTGTTCACCGCCTTCGCGAAGGCCGGTGCGGTCGTGCTGGGCAGCGGATACGTGCTGTTCGCGGTGCTGAAGACACAACTGGTGGAAGGCTCCGGCTGGATCAGCGAGGCACAACTGCTCGATGCCATCGCCGTCGGACAGATCACGCCCGGTCCCGTGTTCACGTCGGCCACCTTCATCGGCTACCTGCTCGGCGGGGCGCCGGGGGCCGCGATCGCCACGATCGGCGTGTTCCTGCCGGCGTTCGCGTTCACGGCCGCCAGCGTCCGCGTGCTGCAGCGCGTGCGCCGGTCCCCTGCCGCCCGCACGTTTCTCGACGGCGTGAACGCCGCAGCGGTCGCCCTGATCGCCGTCGTGGCCGTCGCGCTGGCGCAGACCGCCGTGACCGACGCCTGGACCGGTGCCGTCGCGCTCGCCGCCGCGGTGCTGGTCGGATGCCTGCGCCTCAACCCCTCCTGGGTCCTGGCCGCCGCCGCGCTCATCGGCGCGGCAGCCACCATCTGACCCGTCCCACGCGTCCCATGGCGCCGTGAGCAGCCAGCCTCGGGTACAGTGTGCCGAGTGCGCGTCTCCTGGCGCCCTCACGCCTCCTGTGTCACGGGCGTTGGCGCGAACAGTCGTCCAGGTCACCTGTCATGCCCATCAGCCTCCCCGCCGTTGCCAGTCTCGTTCTGGCGGTCGCACCGGTTGTGACTGCCGCCCTGCCGCTCGTCATTGCCCACCGGGGCGCGTCCGGTCACCGTCCGGAGCACACGCTGGAGGCGTACCGGCTGGCGTCGGAGATGGGCGCGGACTACATCGAGCCCGATCTGGTGTCCACGCGGGACGGCGTCCTGATCGCACGACACGAAAACGAGATTGGCGAGACGACCGACGTCGCCGAGCGCTTCCCCGGGCGGCGGCGCACGCTGCAGGTGGACGGCCGCGCGGTCACGGGGTGGTTCACCGAAGACTTCACGCTGGCGGAGATCCGGACCCTGCGCGCCAGGGAGCGGCTGCCGTTCCGGTCGAAGGAGTACGACGGGCAGTTCGGGATCCCGACGTTCGACGAGGTCGTCGCGCTGGCCCAGCAGCTGGGAATGGAGCGGGGACGCCCGCTGGGCGTCTACCCCGAGACCAAGCACCCCAGCCACTTCCGCGGCATCGGCTTGCCGCTCGAAGGACCGCTCGTGGAGGTACTGGAACGCCGGGACTGGAACCGGAAGGATGCGCCGGTCTTCATCCAGTCGTTCGAGACCGGGAACCTGCGAGAGCTGCGAACGCGGACCCCGGTGAACCTCGTGCAGCTCATCGATGCCCGGGGCGGGCCGTTCGATCGCCGCGGCGAGGCGACGTTCAGCACGGTGGCCGATCTGATCTCGGACGCCGGGCTGCGGGCGATCGCGAGCTACGCGAACGGGATCGGTCCGCACAAGGCGCTGGTGCTGCCGGCAGACGGGAGCGGGCGGCTCCTCGAGCCGACGGACCTCGTGGCACGCGCGCACGCCGCGGGGCTCATCGTCCACGTGTGGACGCTGCGATCGGACGAGACGCTCCTCTCCCCCACCTACGACGGCGACCCTGCCGTCGAATACCGGCAGTTCCGCGACCTCGGCGTGGATGGGTTCTTCACCGACTTCCCGGACGCGGCCGTTGCCGCCCTGGCGCCATGAGACCGGACCCGGGCCGGTTTCAGCCGGCCCGGCCACGCCGCCCACGAGCCGTCGCGGTAGAGGGTCGACGCGACCTCCACGCCAGTTCCGTGCGGTGATCCCACAGGTCCTCGGACTCGTCCTCACGCACACCGAACGCCTTCCGGCCGGGCGTGTCCCGCCGGCCGGCCACCTGCGCCGCGCGTGTCCGCGGCACGCACCCGTCAGCCGTGGTATACCCACGTCCATGGTCCACAGCCCAGGCGGCTGCGGTAACACGATCGTTAGGGCCCTGGCCGGATCGAGGTTGCCGACTCCCGGGCGGCGAGGCGCCCGGATCGCCAGGCGCGAGGAGAGAGCAGGCCGGGTGCCTGTGACCGACGAGCAACGCCGCGAGGCGGGATGCAGCGTCGGCCGAGATGGCAACCTTGTTCCGGCCAGGGCCCTCAGGTTTCGATCACGATCGTGTGAATCCCGCGGGGGACGTTCCGGAGACGCGGCGAACCGGGCGACCTCATGACCAGCGACACGCTCGCCATCATCCTGGGCGGCGGCCAGGGGACGCGCCTCTTCCCGCTCACGGCCACCCGCTCGAAGCCGGCGGTGCCGATCGGGGGCAAGTACAGGCTGATCGACGTCCCGGTGAGCGGCTGCCTGCACTCCAACATCCGGCGCATCTTCGTGCTGACGCAGTTCAACTCGGCATCGCTCAACCGGCACGTCTCGCAGACCTACCACCTCGACGAGTTCTCGGGCGGCTTCGTCGAGATCCTCGCCGCCGAGCAAACCCCCGACAACCCGCACTGGTACCAGGGCACGGCGGACGCGGTCCGGCAGGCGGCCCGGCACTTCACCCGGCACGAGGCGAGCTTCGACCTGATCCTGGCCGGCGATCACCTCTACCGCATGGACTACGAGCTGCTGATCGCCGAGCACCGCCGGCGGGGATCGGACATCACCATCCCGGCGCAGGCCGTGGACGCCGAAACGGCCACCCAGATGGGCATCTTCCTGTTCGACCGCGACGGACACATCGTGGCCTTCGAGGAGAAGCCCACCCCAGAGCGGCTGGCGGCGATCGGCCGCAGCGTGCCGGACGGATCGGCGTTCGCCCTGCACGACGACGCACGGCCGTTCACGGCCTCGATGGGGATCTACGTCTTCTCCCGGCAGGCGCTCCTCGAGATCCTCGAGCGGGAGGAGGGGCACGACTTCGGCCGCGAGGTGATCCCGGCGGCGCTCAACCGCTACAACGTGCACTCGTACCTCCACGAAGGCTTCTGGGCGGACGTCGGCACGGTGGAGTCGTTCTACGACGCCAACGTCATGCTCGGCCAGCCGCTGGCGCCCTTCCGGTTCTGGGATCCGCAGGAGCCGATCTACTCGCACCTGCGGCATCTCCCCGGCTCGCGCTTGACTGACTGCC
Organism: Acidimicrobiia bacterium; assembly: GCA_016871255.1. Lineage (GTDB taxonomy): Bacteria > Acidobacteriota > Vicinamibacteria > Vicinamibacterales > UBA2999 > VFZH01. The sequence goes on from VFZH01000024.1 coordinate 9,484, forward strand.
ACGTGCGCGACTCGGTCGTGGCCGACGGCTGCTTCCTCGACCGCTGCACGATCGATGCGTCGGTCATCGGCATCCGGTCGAGCATCGGCGCGGGGACGCGGATCGCGCGATCGGTCCTGCTCGGTGCGGACCTCTACGAGGACCCGCTGTCGGCGCGGACGCCCGAGATCGGCATCGGCCGCAACGTCGTGCTGGAGCGCGTCATCGTGGACAAGAACGCCCGCATCGGCGACGAGGTCCGCCTGGTGAACGAGCGGGGGATCGAGTTCGAGAACGGGAACGGCTACTACATCCGCGGCGGCGTCATCATCGTGCCGAAGGGCGGCGTGATCGAGTCGGGCTTCGTCGTCTGAGACATGAAACACGGTTGTAACGCAGAAGAGACACAGCGTTAACGCATCGGTCACGATTCGGTAACGCCGGAGTCGTACACATCACAGGTGTATGACCCGACTGGTACGGACGATCGCATCGATGCTGCTCCTGGCCGCGCCGGCGCAGGCACAGGACGGCGCCACCGCCGCCCCTTCGGCAGCCCCAACCGGGACGGACGCCGGCGGGTCCGGCATCGCCTACGACCGGGTGTGGGAGCGGTTCACCCACTGGTACGCCAGCGAGACGAACCCGCTCGTCCGGGACGTCCGCTTCAGCGGGCGCTATCAGCTCGACTACGCCGTCCTCGACGCCAGCCAGGGCTCCCTGTGGCAGTGGAACGTGCGCCGGCTGCGGCTCGGGCCGAAGATCGCCCTGGCCCACGGCATCACCCTCCACGGCGAGATCGAACTGAACCCGCAGGAGGCCGACCCGCTGTACGTGCGCTTCACGGACCTCTACGTCCAGTGGAAGCAGGGCCCGCAGGTCACGCTGACCGTCGGCAAGCACGGCGTCCCGTTCACGGTGGACGGCTCGACGTCCTCCAAGGAGCTGCTGGCCATCGACCGGAGCAACCTCGCCAACAACCTCTGGTTCCCCCAGGAGTACATCCCCGGCGTCAGCCTGTCGGGCGCCAGGGACGGGTGGCAGTACTGGGCGGGGCTGTTCTCGTCCGGTGCGGGCACGCGCGAGTTCGGGCACTTCGACGGCGGCCGTTTCGCGATCGGCTCGCTCGGGTACGACGTCGCCGATCGCCTCGGGATCCGGGAAGCGCTCATCAGGGGCAGCTACGTGTACCAGCAGCCCGACATCGCGAACACCTTCACCCGGCAGCTCGAGCACGTCGCCTCGCTCAACGTCCTGCTCGAGGCCACGCGCTGGGGCGCCAGAGTGGACCTGTCCCGGGGCGCGGGCTACCTGGGACAGAGCGACGTGTGGGGCACAATGCTGATGCCCTTCGTCAACGTCACCGCCCAGCTCCAGTTCGTCGGCCGGCACACGTTCCTGCGGAGCAGCGACGCGAACGGCGTGCGGCTGGCCACATACGAGAACGGCATTGTCGCCGGACTGGGCGACCGCTACCGCGAGTGGTACCTGGGCGCCAACTACTTCTTCTACGGGCACAAGCTGAAACTGCAGGCCGGCCTGCAGCACGCGGCCATGGACGACCGGGCGGACGACGGGGGGCAGTACGCCGGCACGTCGTTCGTGTCGGGGCTGCGCGTGAGCTGGTAGCCCCCGGGGCGCGCATACGCGTGCCGCATGACGAGCGCTTTACCCACATTCAACGACGTCACCAGGCCCGTCAGCCTGCGCGAACTGGCCGCACGCGCCAGGGCTGCGCTGCGCCGGGGCGCCGCCCCCGCCGGGTGACCGGCCAGCCGGCACGCAGGTCTACAAGGGCAGGCAGCTGACGGCGGACTTCGACGCCGTGCCGGTCAGCGTGAACGGCGAAGCGGTTCGTCTCACGCGGCGCCAGTTCGAGCTGCTCCGCTACCTGCGTCCAGCACCGCAACCGCGTGATCTCCTGCGACCGGCTCCTCGAACACGTGCGGGGCTGCGACCGCGTGATCGAGACGGTGCAGCCGCACGTAGATTTCTCTTGACATCCCCGACATCGGGAGAGAGTGGAATGACCTAAGGGCCCTAATCTAACCGCGTGAATGTGCAACGTGTCGTCGGCATCACGCCGTCACGCGCACGGTGAGGGCTCGCGGACGGATGCGCGCCACCAGCGCCGTTCCTCCGACAGCCGGCTCGCCGTCCGCGTGATACAGAAGCGGCATGGCGGCGGAAATCCGCACGTGCGCGGTCTGCAGGACGGACACGCCAGGGACGTCGGCCACACGGCCCGAGAACATCTGCGGCATGCGCGCCAGCGTTCGCAGCGGCGAGCGGTGAGCCGCCACCACGACATCCAGACGGCCGTCCGACAGATCGGCCCCCGGAGCGATCAGCGCGCCGTTGCCATACTGCGGTCCGTTCGCCACCGCGACCAGCAGCGGCCTGACGTGCAGCGTGTCCGTCTCTGTCGAGACGACGCAGGGCTCCGGAACGTAGGTGAACAGCTCGGTGAGCGTCGCGACGACGTAGCGGCGGAGCCCGCGCTGCCTGCCCGAGCGGGCGAACCGGTGCGCGACGCGCGCGTCGAGCCCCACGCCCGCGATGTTGAAGAAGAGACGGCCGTCGATCTCGCCGGCGTCGACGACACGATTCCGCCCCCGCAGCAGGCCGCGCAACGCCGCTGCCGGGTCGAGCGGGATGCCCAGCGCCCGCGCCAGGCCGTTGCCCGATCCGCTCGGCACGATGGCGAGCGGAACGCTGCCGAACGCCAGCTCACTGCCCACTTCGTTCACCGTCCCGTCCCCGCCCCACGCGGCGACAAGGCCGGCGCCGCGGGCGATCGCCGCCCGGGTCAGCTCCCGTCCGTGTCCCTGCCCCTCGGTGACGAACACCTCGCCCGACAGCCGCTCCCGTTCGACGAACGCCGCGGCCATCTCGGCCCGTCGGCGCGCAGCGTCCGGCCGGCCGCCGGTACCGGAGATCGGGTTGATGATGAAGACGATCCGCACGCGGCTCAGCGATCGAGGCGCCTGAGCACGCGCGGGGGCAGGAACCAGACCAGGGTGCCTGCGCGCGACGGCGGGAGGCTGTGGACGTCGATGCGGCAGATCCCGCCCTTCTTGAAGGGCACGGGGCTGCGCGCGCCGAGCAGGTGCGACACCAGCTCCCCGAGATCGGGTTCGTGGCCGACGAGCGCCAGCCGGCGGCGCCGGGGCTCGCGGGTGAGCGCGTCCAGCACGGCAGCCGGCCCATGTCCGGGCTCCAGCGCCTGGAGAACGCTCACCGGGGGCGGCGCCTCGAACGCCGCCGCGAGCAGGTCGGCAGTCTGGACGGCGCGGACGAGGGGGCTGGTGAAGATCGCGTCGAGCGAGACGTCCCCGATCGCGACGAGGCCGTCGGCCGCCCGCTGGAAACGGGTGATGCCGTGGGCGGTCAGCGGACGCCTGGCGTCGTTGGGCCAGTCCGGGCCGCGATCGGCGGCGATCGCGTGGCGGACGAGGTACAGCTCGCAGCCCGTCATCGCTCAGGCGGCGCGCGACGGGGCCCCGGCGATCGCCTCCGCGCAGATCCTGAGCAGCGTATCGCGCGACGCCACGTAGTGGCCGTGCAGCAGCCGGCATTCGTTCTCGATCCGGCGCACGACGTCGTCCAGCTCGGCGGACACCTGCGGGCTGGGCGCCCCGGCCGCCCCCTTTAGGGCGCGGATGCGGGCGACGAGCATCTCCAGGTCGTGCATCTTGCCCAGCAGATCCTGCATCCGCTTCAACGCGGCGAGACGGGCCGTGCGGCGCGAGCCGGACAGCTCGCGCACCAGTTCGAGCGCGTACCGCAGCCGTTTGACCGAGATCCGCACGTCGTGGAGCCGCGTCGGCACGTACAACCCCGACGCTTCCTCGACGGCGTCCGTCAGGCGCGCGGCGCGTACGGCTGCGCGCGCCCGGGCCCGCCTCAGCTGCTCCGCCGGCTCCGCGACGGAACGGCCGGGGTCGGCCACCGTGCGGGCGCGCTTCATGAAGCCAGCGAGGTCGCAGGCTTCCAGCCTCCGCCGCATCCGCTCGCGCCTCGTCTCGCGCTCCGCATCGACCGCGTGCCGCAGATGGGCCATCGCCACCCGCGACGCGCGACCGGCGTGCGCGAGCTCCTCGAGCATGTCCGCGGCGACGTCGGATTCGCGCACGGGGCCGAGGGCGCGCGTGATCCGGCGGACGGTCTTCTCGACCTTCCGGCCCTGCCGGTCGTCGGACGCCAGCGGCAGCGCTTCACGCAGGCGACGGGTCGCCACCCGGGCCTGGTGCAGGGCCGTGACGTCTCCGTCGACGGCGGCCGGCAGCGATTTCCGGAGCATGCGGAGCGGCTGCTGCATCAGCGCGCTCACATCGCGTCTGCGTGGCATCGTGACGTCCGAAGCTTCGATCGGGCGGGTCCCGTAGAATGTGCCGCGGACTGGTCCGTGTAGACACCGTGTGACAGCCAGCCGCGGTATCGTGCGATCTTAGCGCGCTTCACGTCCTCGAGCACATGCGTCTCGCAGCCATCGACATCGGCACCAACTCCGTACACATGCTGATCGTGCGGGTGCGCGCCGATCTCTCGTTCGAGGTCGTGGACCGCGAGAAGGCCATGGTCCGGCTGGGTGCCGGCGGTCTCGGAGGGCGCAAGCTCTCTGCCGACGCGATGCACGCGGGGCTGGAGGCGCTCTCGCGCTTCACGCGCCTGGCCGAGGCGCACCGGGTCGATCAGATCCTGGCCGCCGCCACGAGTGCCGCACGCGAGGCGGAGAACGGCGGCGAGTTCCTCTCGCGCATCCGCCACGCCACCGGCATCCGGCCGCGCGTCATCTCCGGCGCCGAAGAAGCCCGGCTGATCCACCTCGCCGCCGTGTACGGCGTGGACGTGGGCGGGGGGCGCGCCGTGGTGCTCGATGTCGGGGGCGGCAGCGTGGAGATCACGCTGGGGACCGCTACGTCGATCCAGCTCGCCCGCAGCTTCAAGATCGGCGTGATCCGGCTCACCGAGCGGTTCGTGCACAGCGACCCGGTCACGCGTGGCGACGAACGGCGCATCGAGCAGCAGGTCGTGCAGGAGGTGGGCCGTCACGTCGAGCAGGTCGTGGCGGCCGGCTTCGACCGCGTCATCGGAACCTCGGGCACGATTCTCGGTCTCGGGGCGGTCGCCTCCGCGGCCGCGACCGGTACCCCGCCCGACGAGCTGCGCAACCGGCGGATCCCGGCCCGCCAGATCCGGCGGCTCCGGAGGGACGTGGCCACCCGCAACCTCGAGCAGCGGCTGGCCATGCCGGGCATGGATCCCAAGCGGGCCGATCTGATCGTCACCGGCGCGATCGTCCTCGACACGCTGCTGCGCCTCCTGGGCGCCGAGGAACTCACGCTCTGCGATCTGGCCCTGCGCGAAGGCCTCGTGCTCGACTACATCGGACGCCACCGCCGGCAGATCGCCCACGCGGACCGGATCCCGGACGTCCGGCGCCGCAGCACCATCGAGCTGGCGGAACGGTGCAATTACCACGTCGATCACGCCCACCAGGTCGCCCGTCTGGCGCTCGCCCTGTTCGACCAGACCCGCGCGGTGCACGGGCTGGGTGAGCGCGAGCGCGAGTGGCTCGAATACGCCTCGCTCATGCACGACATCGGCGTGCACATCAGCTACGCGCGCCACCACAAGCACTCGCAGTACCTCATCAAGAACGGCGATCTCCGCGGCTTCCATCCCGATGAGATCGACGTCATGGCCCTGGTCGCGCGGTACCATCGGCGGGCCGAACCCAGCCGCGACCACCCCGAGTACGGGCGCCTTTCCCCGCCGCTGCGCCGGACCGTGCGGACGCTCGCGGCCATCGTGAGGCTGGCCGAGGGCCTGGACCGGTCGCACAGCCAGGTCGTGTCCGGCGTCGAGGTGGTGGAGCGGAACGCGGCGCTGGAGCTGCGGCTCACGACCACGAGCGATGCCGAGCTGGAGATCTGGGCGGCGCACCGCCAGGCCGGACCGTTCGAGGCGGCCATCGGCCGGGCGGTCCGCTGCGAAGCCCACCCCGACCAGACGGGCGTGCGTAACGCGGATTTAACACCTCAGAAACGGCGGTGAAACCACTGTCCGGTACCGTGGCCTCCATGCGTCTGCCCGGTCTCGTTCTGCCTGTTCTGCTCGTGTCGGCCGTGGCCTGCGGCGGCGGCGCCCCGTCGGGATCCGAAGACGGCGGCGCCATCGACATCAACGGGGCGGGCGCCACCTTCCCGTATCCCATCTACTCGAAGTGGTTCTTCGAGTACCACGCGCTCCGGCCGGACGTCCGGATCAACTACCAGTCAATCGGCTCGGGTGGCGGCATCCGGCAGCTCACCAACCGGACGGTGTTCTTCGGCGCATCCGACGGCCCGATGACCGAGGACCAGATCGCCGCGGCGCCCGGCGCCATCCTGCACCTGCCGACCGTCCTGGGCGCGGTCGTGCCGATCTACAACGTGCCGGGCCTGGCAGCCGATCTGCGGTTCGACGGCACGCTGCTCGCGGACATCTACCTGGGCACGGTCACGAAGTGGAACGACCCGGCCATTGCGCGTCTGAACCCGGGCGTGGCCCTGCCGGCTGACGACATCGTGGTCGTGCACCGATCCGACGGGTCCGGCACGACGTTCGTCTTCGTCGACTTCCTCTCCAAGGTGTCGCCGGCCTTCCGGGAGCGCGTCGGCGTGGCAACCGCCGTCAGCTGGCCCACGGGCGTGGGCGGCAAGGGCAACGAAGGTGTCGCCGGTCTGGTGTCCCAGACGCCGGGCTCGATCGGCTACGTCGAGCTCGTCTACGCCGAGCAGAACCGGATCGCGCACGGCGCCGTGCGGAACGCGGCGGGCGCGTTCATCCGGGCGTCGCCGGCGGCGGTCACGGCCGCCGCGGCGGAGGCCGCCGCCAACATGCCGGCGGACTTCCGCGTGTCGATCACGAACGCGCCAGGCGAGGCCGCCTACCCGATCGCCTCGTTCACCTGGCTGCTCCTGTACGAACAGCCCGAGGACAAGGCCCGCAGCCGCGCCATGGTGGAGTTCATGAGGTGGGCGCTGACCGACGGCCAGCAGCACTGCGAAGCCCTGGGCTACGCGCCGCTGCCGCCCGAGGTCGTGTCGCTCGAACTGGCCGCCCTCGAGCGCGTCGCGGTGTCCTGACGGCGCACGGCGATGAACCTTCGATCGCCGGATCTGGGTTTCCGCCTGTCGGCGGGCGCCTTCGCCCTCGCCCTGGCGGCCATCGTCGTCGCGATCGGGGTCGAGCTGACGCGCCAGTCCTGGCTGTCGATCACCGAGTTCGGGTTCGATTTCTGGCGCTCGTCGGAGTGGGATCCCGTATCGGGAGAGTTCGGCGCGCTGCCCTTCATCTGGGGCACCCTCTACTCCTCGTTCGCGGCGCTGCTGATCGCCACTCCGGTCGCGCTGGGCATCGCCATCTTCATCTCCGAGCTGTCGCCGTCGTGGCTGCGCACGCCGCTGGTCTTCCTGACGGAGCTGCTGGCCGCGATCCCCTCGATCGTCTACGGGCTGTGGGGCATCTTCGTCCTCGTCCCTGCCGTGCGCTCGCTGCAGATGGTCACGCCGGAGTTCCTGCGCCAGCTCCCGCTGTTCTCGGGGCCGCCGCTCGGGATCGGCATGCTCTCGGCGGCGCTGATCCTCGCGATCATGGTCGTGCCGTTCACCTCGGCCGTGGCGCGCGAGGTGCTGCGGACCGTGCCGAACACCCAGCGAGAGGGTGCGTACGCGCTGGGCGCCACGCGGTTCGAGGCGATCCGCGCCGTGATGTTCTACGCGCGCACGGGCATCGTGGGCGCGATCATGCTGGGCTTCGGCCGGGCGCTGGGTGAGACGATGGCGGTGACGATGGTGATCGGGAACAACCCGCAGGTCTCCGCCTCGCTCTTCTCGCCGCAGCACACCATGGCCGCGGTGATCGCGAACGAGTTCACGGAAGCGGCCGACGACCTGTACCTGCACGCGCTCATCGAGATCGGCCTCGTGCTGTTCGTGATCACCCTCGTCGTCAACGCGCTCTCGCGGCTGCTGATCTGGACCATGGCCGGGGGCGGCGGCACCGCCGCACGGGCAAAGGCATGAACGGCACGCTGCGCCGAAAGGTCATCTCGGCTCTGTTCGTCGGCGCCTGCGCGCTGGCTGTGGTCGCCGCGCTCGTCCCGCTGGCCTTCATCCTGTTCTTCGTCGCCAGCCAGGGCCTCCAGGCGATCAGCCTCGAGTTCTTCACCGGCACGCCGAAGCCGGTCGGCGAGCCCGGCGGCGGCATGGCGAACGCGATCGTGGGCACGCTGATGCTCGTCGGCCTGGCGGCGCTGTTCGCGCTCCCGATCGGGATCATGACCGGCATCTACCTGTCGGAGTACTCCGGCGGCCGGTTCTCGTCGGCGGTCCGGTTCGCGACCGACACGCTGAACGGGGTCCCCTCCATCGTCATCGGCGTGTTCGCGTACGGCGTCGCGGTGCTGCCGTTCCGGCAATTCAGCGCGCTGGCGGGCGGCATGGCGCTCGGCATCATGATGATCCCGATCATCGCCCGGACCACCGAGGAGCTCCTGCTGCTGGTGCCCGGCGCCATGCGCGAGGGAGCCCTGGCGCTCGGCGCGAGCCGCGCACGGGCGGTCTTCACCGTGATCGTCCCGGCCGCCCTGCCCGGCATCGTCACCGGCGTCGTGCTGGCTCTCGCCCGCGTCGCCGGAGAGACGGCGCCGCTCCTCTTCACCTCGTTCAACAACCGATTCTTCTCCACCAGCCTCACCGAGCCGGTCTCGTCGATCACGGTGCAGGTGTTCACCTACGCGATCTCGCCGTACGAAGACTGGCATCGGCAGGCCTGGGCCGGCGCCCTCGTCCTGGTGACGATCGTGTTCGTCTGCTCGCTGCTGGCCCGGCTGGCCACGGCACGTGTCGCCCGGATCCGGGACTGAGCCGCCACCATGGTCGAATCCGCACCGCCTCCGGCGCACGCCGTGCCTGTCGTGCCCCGCGTCACGCCCACACGGGACGCCGGCGCAGCCATCGGCGACAACCCGGTGAAGGTCGACGTGAAGGGCCTGTCGTTCTACTACGGCGCCAAGCGCGCGCTGGACAGCCTTACGCTCCAGATGCGGGCGAACCTGGTCACCGCCTTCATCGGGCCGTCCGGCTGCGGCAAGAGCACCTTCCTGCGCACGCTGAACCGCATGAACGACATCATCCCGGGCGCGCGCGTCGAAGGTGAGGCGCTGGTGGACGGCCGCAACATCTACGCCCCCAACGTGGACGTTGTGGAGTTGCGGCGCCGGGTCGGCATGGTGTTCCAGAAGTCGAACCCGTTCCCGAAGTCGATCTTCGAGAACGTCGCCTACGGCGTGCGCATCAACCGGCTCGTGCGATCGCGCGCCGAGTTGACCCAGCGCGTCGAGGAGAGCCTCCGCTCGGCCGCCCTCTGGGACGAGGTCAAGGACCGGCTGCACGACTCGGCGCTGGCCCTGTCCGGCGGCCAGCAGCAGCGGCTCTGCATCGCGCGGGCCCTCGCCGTCCGCCCCGAGATCCTGCTGATGGACGAACCAGCGTCGGCGCTCGATCCGATCGCGACGCAGCGGATCGAGGAGCTGATCTACGGCCTCAAGGCCGAGTACACGATCGTGATCGTCACCCACAACATGCAGCAGGCGGCGCGGGTCTCCGACCACACCGCGTTCTTCTGGCTCGGCCGACTGGTGGAGTACGATCGCACCGACCGGATCTTCACGGCGCCCGCCGAGAAGCTCACCGAAGACTACGTCACCGGGCGATTCGGCTAGAGGAGACACGCGCGTGGACCAGCGGGCCCTGCCGCACTTTCAGGAAGAGCTGCAGACACTGCAGCAGCGCCTGCTCCAGATGGGTGGGCTGGCGGAAGAGCGCGTCCGCGCGGCGATCGCGTGTCTCGTGTCGGGCGACGTGGACGGGCTGGACGCGATCGCATCGGGCGACGAGCCGGTCAACGAGCTGCACATCGAGGTCGATCGGCGCTGCTTCCAGCTCCTGGCGCTGTACCAGCCGATGGCGGTCGATCTGCGCGCGATCGTCGCCGCGGTCAAGATCAACACCGACCTGGAACGCGTCGGCGACCTGGCCGTGAGCATCGCGGAAGCGGCACGGCGCTACATGCTCCACCCCCCGGTCAAGCAGCTGATCGACATTCCCCGCATGGGCGACATCGCGCAGAGCATGCTGCGCGATGCCCTCGACGCGTTCGTCCGCCGCGACACCAGCATGGCGCAGCGAGTCCTGGACGAGGACGACACCCTGGATGCGCTGAAGAGCCAGATCTTCCGCGAGCTGCTGACCTACATGCTGAAGGACGCCGTCGCGGTCGAACCGGCCATCGACCTGATCCTGATCTCGCGGCACCTCGAGCGCATCGGCGATCACGCCACGAACATCGCCGAAGACGTGATCTTCATGGTGTCGGCCCGGGACGTCCGCCACCAGGCCAGCCCGCTGCCCGATCGCTGACGGGCCCGCGCTGCGGCGATCCGCTCCCGGCCGGCCCCACGATACAATCGGCCCGTGCAGGAGCCCGACCTCTGCGTGCTGTGCCGCTGCCGGCCGGTGACCCCGCGCTGGGCGCCGTTCTGCCGCGAGCGGTGCCGCAACCGGGATCTCGCCGGATGGCTCGACGGCGCCTACCGCGTAGCGGGAGAGCCGGTCCCGTCGCAGGACACCGAGGCCGACGAGCGCTGACCGCGGCCGGTTGACTCGCTTGCAGCGTTCTTGTCATCGTTGAGCATCCCCCGCGCCCCCATATGCCCGACACGCTGACCATCACAGACAACCGTACCGGGAAGCGCTACGAGCTTCCGATCAGCGAGGGCGCGATCCGCGCCACCGATCTCCGCCAGATCAAGGTGGCCCCGGACGACGGTGGTTTGATGACCTACGATCCGGCGTTCATGAACACCGCCGCGTGCCGGAGCCGGATCACCTTCATCGACGGCGACAACGGCGTGCTCGAGTACCGGGGCTACCCGATCGAGCAGCTGGCCGAGCGCTCCACGTTCCTCGAGACGGCGTACCTCCTGATCTTCGGCGAGCTGCCGACGGTAACTCAGGCCGCGGAGTGGAAACAGCAGATCGGCGCCCGACTCGCCGTGCCCGAGGCCGTTCGCGGCCTGACCGCCAGCTTCGCGCGCGACGCGCACCCGATGGGCATGTACCTGAGCGCGTTCGGCGCACTGTCGGCCCTGTATCCCGACAGCAAACGCATCGCCGACGAGCCGACGCGCCGCCTCCAGCAGCACCGCCTGCTGGCCGCGGCACCCACCGTCGCGGCCTGCGGGTACCGGCACGGCACCGGAAGGCCGTTCATCGAGCCGGACCCCTCGCTGAGCTTTCCCGGCAACTTCCTGGCGATGCTGTTCACGGGAGACCGCCCGTACACGCCGCACCCCGTCCTGGAGCGCGCGCTCGACGTTCTCTTCGTCCTGCACGCCGACCACGAACAGAACTGCAGCACCAGCACGATGCGCGGCGTCGGCAGCTCCCACACCGACCCGTACGCGGCGATGGCGGGGGCCGTGGCCGCGCTGTACGGTCCGCTGCACGGCGGCGCCAACGAAGGCGTGCTGCGCATGCTGACCGAGATCGGATCCGTGTCGGCGATCCCGGGCATCATCGAACAGGTCAAGGCCGGCAAGCGCCGCCTCATGGGGTTCGGCCACCGCGTCTACAAGTCGTACGACCCGCGCGCCCTTATCATCAAGCAGACCGCCGACCAGGTGTTCGCCGTCACGGGCACCAACCCGCTGCTCGATGTCGCCCTCGCGCTCGAGCGCATCGCCCTCGAAGACGACTACTTCGTCTCCCGGAGGCTCTACCCGAACGTCGACTTCTACTCCGGCCTCATCTACCAGGCCATGGGCTTCCCCGCCAGCATGTTCACCGTGCTGTTCGCCATCGGGCGCACGGCGGGCTGGCTGGCGCAGTGGGAGGAGCTGGTCAACGATGCGGAGCAGAAGATCGCCCGGCCGCGCCAGATCTACTTCGGATCGGCGCGGCGCGACTTCGTGCCGCTGGAGCAGCGCGGCTAGTGTCCACGCGCCCCGGCACGTCCCGCCGCCGGCGCGCCCGCTCCCGGCCCCCGCAGCGGTCGCGAGCGGTTTCGGCCGTGTTCCTGCTGCTCGCCATGCTCGCATGCGGCCCGGGCCCTGCCGGCGTGGACGCGCGCGAGGCGGCCTTCGACGCCTCCCGTGCCTGGGAGCACCTGCGCCGGCTGGTGGGGTTCGGACCCCGGCCGGCCGGCTCCGCCGCGCTGGCCGCCACGCGCCGATACATCGTCGGGCAGCTCGAGGCCGCCGGCGTCGCCGTGCGCGAGGAGGCCTTCGTGGCCGACACGCCGATCGGCCCGCTGTCGATGGCGAACGTCATCGGCACCATTCCCGGCCGGCGGCCCGACGTCGTCGCCCTGGCCAGCCACTACGACACCAAGCGCTACCAGGAGTTCCGTTTCGTCGGGGCCAACGACGGCGGTTCCAGCACGGCGGTGCTCCTCGAGCTGGCGCGCCTGCTCGTGTCCCGGAACAACCCGCTGACGATCGAGGTCGTGTTCTTCGACGGCGAAGAGGCCGTGCGGCCGCAGTGGGAGGGGCTGGACAACACCTATGGCAGCCGGCACAACGTCGCCATGCGCCGCAAGGCCGGCACGCTGGGCCGGCTGAAGGCGCTGATCCTGCTCGACATGGTCGGCGACCGGCATCTCAACTTCCGCCGCGAGTCCGGCTCGACCCGGTGGCTCACCGACGCGCTGTGGGACGCGGCGAAGCGCCTCAAGTACGAGGCGCACTTCCTCGACGAGGAGTTCGCCGTCGGCGGCGACGACCACGTGCCGTTCCTCGAGGCCGGCATCCCCGCCGTGGACCTGATCGACTTCGACTACCCGCCCTGGCACACGCCGGCCGACACGATCGACGCGGTCAGCGCGCGCAGCCTCCAGGTCACGGGCGACGTCGTCCTCGAGGCGCTTCCGGCGATCGAGCGGCGCCTGACATCCGCGCGCTGAGGCCGCGCCGCACCCGGACCCGACTCCGAGACCACATGCCCCATCAGAACCCCACACACGATCAGATCCGGCAGATCCTGGCCGATGCGCGAACCATCGCCCTTGTCGGCGCAACCTCCAACCCCGACAAGGCCGCGCACGGCATCATGCGCAAGCTGCTGTCGGCCGGCTACACGGTGTTCCCGGTCAACCCGCGGGAGACCGAGGTGCTCGGCCAGAAGGCGTACGCGTCGCTCCGGGACATTCCGGAGAACGTCGACATCGTCGACGTCTTCCGCCGGGCCGAGGACACGCCGCCGATTGCCGCCGAGGCCGTGGGCATCGGCGCGAAGGTGTTCTGGCTGCAGTCGGGGATCACGAGCGCGGAAGCTGCGGTGCTGGCGGAAACGGGCGGGCTGACCGTGGTCATGGACGCGTGCATCGGCTCCATGCACGCCGTGCTGAACGTACCCCCAAGAACTGACGCCTCCTCGTAACCGCGGTCGGACAGCTGCCTTCGACGTCGCCCGGGCCAGGGAGCTGGCGCTACGAGTGCCCGAGCGGCCGACAGTCAGAGCCCGCGCGCTGACCTGAATCCTCGCAGGGGCCAGCTCCCGCTGGCCCGACGGCCTGCGGGTGCACGCCGCCGACGGCGCTGGCGTCCCTCGGCAGCAGCCCGAACCACCAGGCCGCCAGCAGCGCCAGCAGGAGGAGGACGAGCAGGGCGAGACCGATCGTGCGGGCCTTCCCTCGGCCGACCGGCGCGGGCGCGCGGACGGGTTCGGACGTGGCCGTGCCGCAACGGAAGCAGATCAGCGCCTTGTCGGCGATTTCGGTCCCGCATTGCCTGCACTGCATCGGAGACCGGAACGAGGAAGGAGGTAAACGAGGCGGGCTACTCGAGCAGCTCGAGCAGCAGGTCCTGCGCGCGCTCGAAGCCGGGTGCGATCTCGAGCGCAGCCAGCGTCTCGCGCCGCGCGTCCGGGCGGCGCCCGGCGAGCAGGTAGGCATCCGCCAGATCGGCGTGCGCGGCCGCGCGATCGACCGGCCCGCCGCCCAGGACCGCCTTGAACGCGGGAATCGCCGTTGCCGCATCGCCGGTCTCGAGCGCCAGCCGCCCGAGGCGCGCTCCGGCACCGAGGTCGAAGGGATCGATCTCGACCACAGCCGACAGGGCGCGGGCCGTCCGGCTCCTGTCGCCACGTGGCTCGGCGAGGGAGGCCAGCATGCGCGCCGCCTCGAGGTTCGTGCCGTCCACGGCCACGACCGCGTCGAGCGCCCGCACCGCGCGATCGGTGTCCTTCCGATCCGACGCGATCCGGGCGATGTGCATGTTCGGGCTGTCCTCCCCGGCCGCCTGCGGCGCCAGGGCGGCGGCGCGCTCGTAGGCGCGGATGGCCCCGTCGTAGTCGCCCGCCTCACGCAGCGTCTGCCCCTGCAGCACGAGCAGCGGGTAGCTGTCGGGATGCTGTTCCAGCAGCTTCTCCAGACCGGCGCCCCCCGCCTCCTTGAGGCCGTCAGGCCGCTGCATGGCGCGCTTGAGCGCGCCGAACCGCTCCTCGACGAAGCGATCGAAGCCGGCCTGCAACTCGTCGATCGACACCCCGAACGTGCTGGTCATCGCCTCGGGTGTGTCCACGCCGGTGGCGAACACGGCCACCAGCGCGCGCAGCTTGTCCTGCCCGTACGCCTCCAGCAGATGCTCGACCACCTGTCCGGCCTGGAAATAGGCCATGCCGATCCTCTGCGGGTCGCTGAAGGCGGCATTGAGCTCGGCCAGCGGAATGGCGCCCCCCTGGTTCAGCGCGTGCGCGAACTCCAGGTGCATCGGACGGGCCCACTCGGCGCGGGCGCGCTTCTCCTCGAACTCGGAAATCCCCTCGCTCAGCCAGCGCGGCACGCGTTGGCTGGAGAGCTGCAGCGTGATCACGTGCGCCAGCTCGTGCCACAGGGTCGCGGCCCAGTTGAACTCGCCCGGTGGCAGCGCCCGCGGCGAGTCGACCGTCACGACGCGCCCGAAGCAGGCGCCGAGCGCGCCGATCATGCCGGGCAGGCCCAGCGTGCGCACGGCGAAATCGTCGTGCCGGGCGAACATCTCGATCAGGATCGGCCCCTCGGCCGTGAACGACCAGTGCGCCTCCAGCGCGTCCAGCGCCTCGCGTGCGAGCGACGTGGCGTATTCGCGCATGACCCCGGCCTCGTCCCGGTGCAGGCGCACCACCAGGTTGCCTTCGGTCACCGTCTCGTACTGCTCGTCCAGCGTGTCGAGCAGCGTCAGCGAGTTGTACGTCACCACGTCGAACGGATCGCGCTCGAAGGCGGTCTCCAGCGCCGTGCGTGCCCCCGGCTCGTCGCCCGTCCTGAGCAGCGTCATCCCGAGCTGAGCCCACGCGGCCGTGTTCGCCGGATCCAGGTCCAGCGCCCGGCGCGTCAACACCTCCGCTTCCGGGAACCGGTAGCGGCGTGCGGCCTGAGCGCCCGCTACACGGTACACCTCGCCATAGGTCGGGTTGATCGCCAGGACGCCCGCCACCGCCTCGTCGAACGCGGCCGTGCGGTCGTCGAGGTACAGCAGCGCCGCCTGCAGCGACAGCGCTTCGAGGCTGGCCGGGTTCAGGGCCAGCGCCTTGTTGAGCCACGCCCTCGCCTCGGCCTCCCGTGCGTCTCCCAGCTCGAGATCGGCCAGGACCAGCAGCGCAGGGACGCTCGTGGCATCCGTCTCGAGCGCCTGCTCCGCCAGCTCGCGGGCCCGGGGCGGGTTGTCATCGAGCACCGTGCGGGCCAGGCCCACGAGCGCCGACACCCGTACCGGCTCGGCCGCCAGCGCGGCCTGGAAGGACTTCGCCGCTTCGCTCTTGCTGTACTTCTCGAGGAAGAGTTCGCCCCAGGCCGTGTTGACCGCCGGGTCCTCCGGGACGTGCGCGTTGGCGTCGCGGAAGAAGCTGTTGGCGTCCTGATAGGCGCCGAGCGCCCGGGCCGCCTGGCCCGCCCGCAGCAGCGTGGCCGGACTCGTGGCCCCGGCGTTCCGCGCCGCGACCGCCTGCAGCGTCCGGCGGCCCTCGTCGCGGCGGCCCAGATAGAGTTGCAGCAGCCCGAGCTCGAGCGCGGCGTCTCCACCAGGTGCGGCGTCTGTTACCGGACGAAGCGCCGTCAACGCGTCCTGATAGCGCCCGCGGCTGATGTCCGTGCGCGCGCGCTGCAGGACGGACTCGGCCTCGCGCGACTGCGCGATCGCCGCGACACCGACCCCGACGGCCGCCAGCGCCAGGCCCGCGATCGAGAGCCGGATCACACGCGCGCGCATGGGTGGAAGTATATCAACCGCCCCCGGGGGGTCGGCCGCCGAGCGCCCGCTCTTCGACCTCGATGCGCCGCCGCAGCAGCCAGACAAAGCCCAGGAGAGCGATGGGGCCGGCCAGCAGCGCCCCGAGCAGCATCTGGAACCCGATCAGCTCACCGACAACGGCCACGTAGTTCGGGTGCGACAGCCGCGCGTACGGCCCCGAGCGCACGCGCACGCTGTCGGGGGGCACCAGCACCCGGAACGTCCAGCGCTCGCCGAGCGTGGCGATCGCCCAGTACTTGAGCCCCTTCGCCAGCAGGAACACCGCTCCGCCGGCCACCACGAACGCCAGGGGCGGGGGATCGGTGATCGCACCGTCGATCGCCATCGCCACGAAGGCGCCCGGGTACGCCCACTGCATCGCGCCGATCACGTCGGCCGCCGGCTCGACCGCCCCCCGGGCGCGCAGCCGCCGCTCGTTCCGCGCGGACAGGAGCGTTTCGCCAAGCATCGCCGCTCCGGCGATCGCGACACACGCGCCGGCGAAGGTCAGGCTGATCGTCACGGCCGCGGAACCCCGGCCCCGAACGGCCTACAGCTCCAGCCGTTCCGCCGGGGAGAGCCGCTCCAGGAGCACCCCGTCGCCGGTCGCGAGCTTCCAGCCCCGGAACCGGGCGTGCGCCACGAGCAGCCGGTCGAAGGGATCGCGCGTCCAGCCCGCGTCCAGGGCCCGCATGAACCAGGGCGTGGCCGGCGGATCGTCCACCAGCCATCGCGGCGACGCCACCAGATCGGCGAGCGCCCCCCGCAGCCGGATGCGGCCCCCTTCGAGCAGGAACTGCAGTTCGAGGATCGTCGCCGGCGACACGTACGGCCGGCCGGGGGCGCGGGTCAGCGGACGTGCCCGCGGGTGTCCGCGGTCCAGCCAGATCAGTGCGCCGGTGTCGAGCAGGATCACGAACGCGTCCGACGGCGCCGGAACTGGAGCCCGCCGGGCTTCCAGGTCCAGCTCCACTGGCCGTCGTCGACGGCCGGATCGAGCACGTCGATCAGCGGAGCCTTCCGGCGCTTCGGGGCCGGAGCCGTGTCGCGACGCAGCACGTACCGCACACCCCGCCGTTCGATGCACACCGGAGTGCCCTGTTCCGCCTCGTTCAGCACGTCGGCCAGACGCTCCCGCACCTCGGCGACCGTGTACCGCTTCATGGTTGTACATTGTACATCGCAGGAGGGCGGCGCCCGCCGCTGTCCCTGCCGAGGCGCCGGGCGAGTGCCAGGTCGCCGGCGGCCGCGATGAGCGGCCGGAGCGGCGCGCTCCACCGGGCCACCACCGCCGAGGACACCCGCAGCGCACCGGGTGAGCCCACGAGCGACCGCAGGGCGCGGTTCATTCCCCATCGCCCACCGAACTCCCGTCGCCTCGCACGGGCCAGCCAGCCGTGTGCGGGACGGCCGCTCGCCAGCTCCGCCAGCGCGGCCTCGGCCGCCAGTTCGGCGCCACGAATGGCGAACCGCAGCCCGTCGCCGGTCATCGGGTCCACGAAGCCCGCGCAGTCGCCGGCGAGCAGCAGCCCGGGGACGCCCGCGGCCGAGGCCTCGATGGCCAGCGGGCCGAGCGTGGCGACAGCGCTGACACGCTCGGCCCCGCGGAACCGCTCGCGCAGCACGGAGTCTCCTGCGATCGCCTCCGCGATCACGTCGCCGCCGGTCCCCACCCGGCCGAGTTCCCGCACGGCGCAGACGTTGACCAGGCCGCCGGGCAGCGGCGCAATCCCCAGATAGCCATCCGTGCGGATGTGCATCTCGCCGCAGTCACCCGTCTCTGCCACGCCCACGTAGTACGCGCCGAACGCCCAGCGGCGAGGGCGTGCGAACCGGGCGAGGCCGTACTGTCGCGCCAGGCGGGCCTGTCGCCCATCGGCAGCCATCACGAGGCGTGCACCGAGGCCCGTCTCCCGCGTCCCGACTCCCACGCGGACACCCGTCACCGTGCCACGCTCACCGGACGCTGCGCGGACGACGACGCCCTCGTCGATCTGCGCGCCGGCAGCGGCGGCGGCGGCCAGCAGGATCCGGTCGAGATCGCGTCGCCGGATCGCCCTGCCCTCCAGGCCCGGACCGTACCGGCTGCAGACGTCGGCGCCGCCGGGCCCGGTGATCCGCATGCCGCGGATGGCATCCGCGTGACCGGCCACCGCCTCGCCAACGCCGAGACGGCCGAGCAGCGCCACGGCGCCGGGATTCAGCGTGTCGCCGCACAGCTTGTCGCGCGGGAAGACCGCCTGCTCGAGCAGGCGCACCCGCACGCCTGCCCGGGCCAGGCACAGCGCCGCCACGCTGCCGGCCGGCCCGCCACCCACGACCAGCACGTCTGCGCGCCCGGCGGCCATCAGCTCCGTGCCTCAGACGTGCCCCAGCACCAGCGCACTGTTCTTCGACCCGAAGCCGAGGCAGTTGCAGAGCGCGGCCTCGACCCGCGCCTCCCGCGCCTGGTTGGGAATGAAGTCCATGTCGCAGGCGGGATCCGGATCGACCAGGTTGATGGTCGGGGGCAGGGTGCCCCGGCTCAGCGCCAGGGACGCGGCGACCACACCCGCGGCCCCGCTGGCCCCCTGCGGGTGCCCGATCATCGACTTGGTCGACGAGCCCGGCACCGCATCGGCGCGCCGGCCGAAGAAGCGGCGCACGCACCGCGACTCGATGGCATCGTTCAACTGCGTGGACGTCCCGTGGTAGTTCACGTATCCGATCGTTTCCCGTGCCCTGCCCGACCGTGCCACGGCCAGATCGAGGCACCTGATGATCTCGTCGCCGTCCGGATCCATCTGGACGCGGTGGTAGGCGTCGCAGGTGGATCCGTAGCCCTCGACGACGGCGTAGGCACGAGCCCCCCGGGCCCTCGCCCGATCCTCCCGCTCCAGCACCACCATCCAGGCTCCCTCTCCCAGGACGAACCCGTCACGCCCTGCGTCGAAGGGGCGAGAGGCTTCCGCCGGCCGATCGTTGTACCGGGTGGACACCGCCCGCATGCGGGAGAACCCGAAGATCATGCCGGGCAGCACGCACCCATCCGTGCCGCCCGAGAGCACGACGTCGCTGTCGCCGGATCGGATCAGCGCAGCGGCGTAGCCGATGGCGTCCGTCGAGCTCGTGCACCCGCACGAGAGCACGTGACTGATCCCCCGCAGCCCGAGCGAGATGGACACCTCACTCGAGACCATGCCGCAGATGCCGACGGCGATCGCGTACGGCGTGACGTGCCGCCCGGCCTGCGTGAAGAAGTCTTCGTACTGCCGTTCGCCGACGTCGATCCCGCCACCGCCGCTGCCGATGACGACACCGGCGCCGGGCTCACCGACCCTGAGACCGGCGTCGTGCCAGGCTTCCCGCCCGGCCACCACGCCGAACAGCGCGGCCCTCGAGTACCGTCTGGGATCCGCACGGCTCTCCACGTCATCGTCGCCTTCGAGAGGGAGGGCGTCTTCGATCGACACGGCGGGCACGGCGGCGGCCACGCGGCAGGGATACGGCGACGCATCGAACGACGTGATCGCGCGGGTGCCGCTCGTGCCCGTCCGCACGTGTGTCCAGAACCGCTCGCGGCCCACCCCGAACGGCGACACGACGCCGATGCCGCTGATGACCACGCGGGGCGATCGCGACGTGGGCATGAAGGTGGTCACTATAATACGGAGCCCCAGATCACCCGTTGGTGCAGCGAACGCCAGACATGGCCGAGCACGTTTCACGCCTGACGCGCGCCATCGCCCGGAGCGGTGCGCTGCTCTTCCTGCTCGCGCTGCTCTACGCTGCGTACACATACGAGGTCACGATGGGTACCCCCGCGGTCTCGTCGAACGTGTGGCCGGCAGCCGGCGTCAACGTCCTGCTCTTCTCGGTCTTCGCGCTCCACCACAGCGTGTTCGCCCGCACGCCCGTACGCGGCGCCATCCAGCGCGCCGCAGGCGCGCCGCTCGAGCGGCCGATCTACATCTGGTCCGCGAGCCTGCTGCTCGTGGCGGTGTGTCTGCTGTGGCAGCCGGTTGGCGGCGACGTCTGGCACGTGCCCGCGCCCTGGGCATGGGGCCTGCGCGCGGTGCAGGTTGCCGGCGTGTGGGTCTCGCTCCGGAGCGCGGCGGCGATCGACCTCGGCGAGCTCGCCGGCCTGCGACCTCCGGGGCCGTCTCCCAGGGCCGCACCGACGACGAAGAGCTTCTACGGCTGGGTGCGCCACCCGATCTACACCGGGTGGTTCGCGATGGTGTTCGCCGAGCCGGCGATGACCGCGACGCGCCTGGTGTTTGCGCTCGTATCGGGGGTGTACCTGCTGGTGGCGATACCGCTGGAGGAGCGGTCGCTGGCCGCTTCGATGGGGCCGGCCTACCGGGCGTACACGCGGCAGGTGCGGTGGCGGCTGCTGCCCGGCCTGTACTGACGCCCGAGGAATCGGCCGGGAAGGACCGGGGCCTACAGTCACCCGCATCCAGGTGCACGGCCGCACGCATCGGGCCTGCGCTATTCCTCTTCCTCGACGTCCTTCGGCAGTCCCTCCAGCTCCTCGAGGAAGATCAGGCCGCGGTGCGACGGGATCTCGAAGCGCTTCCCGCACGTCCGGCAGGTGACGTCGTCGTCCACGCGCACCAGGTGATCGCGCACCTTGGCGAAGAGGGCCCGATCGCGTTCGCCCGCGCCCGGGGGCGGCTTGTCCCTGCGCGTGCGGCGCAGCCATCGCACCGCGTAGTCGTTCGTCCGGCCGCAGCGCGGGCATCGATAGCTCGCCTGCCTCTGCTCCGGCCGCTCCGTGAAGAAGTGCCGCTCGTCCACCCGCCGCATCTTAGCTGATAGACTGACTCCGCATCGACTCGCACGCCTCGGCATGACCGACTCCCCTTCCAGCTCGACGTCGGCGCCTGACCAGCCCGCGCTGCCGCCGGAGCTGCCCGTGCTCCCGCTCCGGCGGACCGTGGCGTTTCCGCTGACGCTGCAGCCCCTGGCGGTGAACCGGCCGGGATCTGTCGCCGCCGTCAACCGCGCGCTGTCCGGCGACCGGCTGCTCGCGCTGTTCATGCAGGACAGCGATGCGGACGAGCCGGGCCCGGACGACCTTCGACGGATCGGCACGGTCGTGGCCATCCGCCAGATGGCCAAGACTCCGGGCGGCGTGAACATCATCGTGGAGGGGATCGCGCGGGTGCGAGCCGATGCGATCACCGTGGAGGCGCCGGGCCTCCGAGCCAGGCTGACGCCCGTTCCCGAGCAGGTCGAGAAGTCGCTCGAAGTGGACGCGCACGTCCGCCGCATCCAGGAACTGGTGGGCAAGGCCGTCTCGCTCGCCACCGGTCTGTCGGAAGAACTCCGGGGCCTCGTGATGAGCATCGACGAGCCGCTCAGGCTCGCCTACCTCCTCGGCAGCCTCATCGACCTCAAGCCCGCCGAGCGCCAGGCCCTGCTCGAAGAAGACGACCTCCTCAGGAAGCTCCACACCATCACGGTCGCGCTGGCCCGCGAGGTGTCGCTGCTCGAGCTGAAGGGGCAGATCGAGTCGCAGGCGCAGCAGGAGATGACCGACCAGCAGCGCCAGTACTACCTGCGCCAGCAGCTCAAGGCGATTCAGCAGGAGCTGGGCGAAGGCGAGGAAGGCGAGATCGGCGACCTGCGTACCCGGATCGAAGCCGCCCGGCTGCCCGAAGCGGTGCTGACCGTCGCCACCCGCGAGCTCGATCGGCTGGGGCGCATGACGTCGGCGTCACCCGAGTACCAGATGGTCCGGACCTACCTCGACTGGCTGCTGGACGTGCCCTGGTCGAAGGCCGCCGACGATCGGCTGGACCCGGTGGAGGCGCGGCGGGTCCTCGACGAGGATCACTACGATCTCGACAAGGTCAAGGAGCGCATCGTCGAGCACCTGGCGGTCCGCAGGCTGAAGGGCGACATGAAGGGGCCGATCCTCTGCTTCGTCGGCCCGCCCGGCGTGGGCAAGACGTCGCTGGGACACTCGATCGCACGGGCCATGTCGCGGACGTTCGTGCGGATCTCGCTCGGCGGCGTCCGCGACGAAGCGGAGATCCGCGGGCACCGACGCACCTACATCGGTTCGATCCCGGGACGCATCGTGCAGGCCCTGAAGCAGGCCGGCTCGATGAACCCCGTCTTCATGCTCGACGAGATCGACAAGGTGTCGGCGGGCTTCCAGGGCGATCCCGCCGCCGCGCTCCTCGAGGTGCTCGACCCCGCCCAGAATCACACGTTCCGCGATCACTACCTGGAAGTCCCGGTCGACCTGTCGCGGGTGCTCTTCATCGCGACGGCGAATCAGCTCGGCACGATTCACCCGGCGCTCCTCGACCGCATGGAAATCATTCCGCTCGGCGGCTACTCCCAGGACGAGAAGCGGCACATCGCGCGGAAGTACCTGATCCCCAGACAGATCACCGAACACGGCCTGACGGCCGGACAGCTCGAAATCACCGATGACGCGCTCAAGCAGGTGATTGCTGCGTACACGCGCGAGGCGGGCGTGCGGAACCTGGAGCGCGAGCTGGGCGCGCTGGCGCGCAAGGTCGCGGCACGGATCGCCTCCGCCACCGATACGGCCACCGTCGTCACCACCGTCACCGCGGACGATCTGGCCGAGATGCTGGGGCCGCCGCGCTTCCGGAAGGAGCAGGCGTTCCGGACCTCACGGCCAGGTGTCGCGACCGGCGTGGCCTGGACCGAGACCGGCGGCGACGTCCTGTACATCGAGGCCACGCTCATGCCCGGCGGCTCGCAGCAGACCATCCTGACCGGTCAGCTCGGCACCGTCATGCAGGAGTCCGCCCGTGCGGCGCTCAGCCACCTGCGTGCTCACGCGTCGTCTCTCGGCCTGTCCCCGGACTTCCTCGCACACCGCGACCTGCACGTCCACGTGCCGGCCGGTGCCATCCCCAAGGACGGACCGTCGGCCGGGGTGACGATCGCCACCGCCATCCTGTCGGCCGCGCGGAAGGAACCGGTGCGCGACGACGTGGCAATGACCGGCGAGATCACGTTGTCGGGCCTGGTGCTGCCCGTCGGAGGCATCCGCGAGAAGGTGCTGGCGGCACGCCGGCAGGACATCCGCACGTTCATCCTCCCGGCGCAGAACGAGCCGGACCTGGCGGAACTGCCCGGGGACGTCCGGGCGGACCTGACGTTCGTGCCGGTCGAAACGCTGGAGCAGGCGCTGGCCGTGTCGCTGCCCGGCGCCGTCGAGCCTGCCTCTGCGACCGCCCCCGCGCGCTGACGGGGCCGCGGTGTCGGACTCTCTCGTCTTCTACATCTCCGGGCACGGCTTCGGGCACGCCTCGCGCGCGATCGAAGTGCTGCGCGCCCTGCTCGCCCGCTGCCCGGCGGCCCGGGCCATCGTGCGAACAGCGATCCCGCGCCGTCTGTTCCAGGCGGTATCCGGAGACCGGATACGGGTCGAGCCCTTCGAAGCCGACACCGGCATCGTGCAGCTCGACAGCCTGCGGCTCGACGAAGCGGCCAGCATCGCCCGCGCCGACGCCTTCTACCGGACGCTCCCTGCCCGCGCCGCCGAGGAAGCCCGGTACCTGACCGGAGCAGGAGCGGCGCTGGTGGCCGGCGACATCCCGCCGCTCGCCTTTGCGGCCGCCGCGGCCGCGGGCCTTCCGTCGATCGCTATGGGCAACTTCACCTGGGACTGGATCTACGAGGACTATCCCGGCGTCGATGCCGCGCCACGGCTCCTGCCCGCGATCCGGGGGGCGTATGCGGGCGCGTCCCTCGCCCTTCGTCTGCCGCTGTCAGGCGGTTTCGAGTCGACGCCCCTCGTCAGAGACGTCCCGCTCATCGCCCGACATGCCGTCCGGTCACGCGACGAGGTGTGCGGCGCCTTCGGTCTGCCGCCGGGCGTGCCGATCGTGCTCATGTCGTTCGGCGGACACGGGCTCGACGGGTTCAACCCCGCGTCGATCGCGCATCTCGAGGGGTATACCGTGATCGCGGCCGCCGACCTGTCCTTCTCGCGCGGCCCCGCCGGGCCAGATGCGCGTCGGGGGGTCGTGCCGATCGACGAGTCGGCCATCGCTGCGGCGGGCTTCCGCTACCAGGACCTCGTCGCCGCCGCGGACGTCGTCGTCACCAAGCCCGGCTACGGGATCATCTCCGAGTGCGCCGCCAACCAGACGGCCATCCTCTACACCTCCCGGGGTCGCTTCCGCGAATACGACGTGCTGGTCCGGGAGATGCCGCGCTTCGTGCGCGCGGCCTTCATCGGGCAGGACGATCTGTTCGCCGGCCGCTGGGAGAAGCACCTGGAGGCGTTGCTGGCCAGCCCGGCGCCTCCGAAGCCGGACACGACTGGGGCCGACGTGGTGGCGGAGATCCTGGCGCGCGCCCTGAACACCGGTCGCCTCGACTGATCCGCCAGGGATTGCACGTGTAGCGGCCAGCTTCAGCTGGCCGAGGGCCGGCTGGAGCTGGCCCCTGCGAGTGCTCCGCAGCCTCTCTGTCCTGTCCGGCCGTGGTCAGGCGCGGAGGCAGGTCACGAGCGACCACATCCCCAGCACGTTGACCTTTTCGATCGAGACGGGCTGGAGGTCCGCCTGGGCGAGGAACCCGGGCAGGTCGAGGTCGCTCTTGAAGCCGATGTGCACGGTGAGCGGTGAGATGGCGCGCTCGGCCCGGGACAGTACGGGGTTGGGGCTCCGGAAGTGGTTCAGGATGACGATGCGGCCGCCCTTCCGGCAGACGCGGCGCATCTCGCGCGCCACCTGCACAGGATCCGGCACGACGCTGACCAGGTAGGGCGCGTAGACGATGTCGAACGTCTCGTCCGCGAAGGTGAGGCTGGAGGCGTCCATCTCCATCAGCCGCACGTGCTGCAGCCCCTCGCGGGCCACGCGCTCGCGCGCCTTGTCGAGCATCGACCTGGACAGGTCGATGCCGGTCACGTGGCAGTGCCTGGGGTACAGCGAGGCGTTGATTCCCGTGCCCACGCCCACCTCGAGAATGCGGTCGCCCGGCTGGATGCGCATGTGCTCGAGCGCCGACAGGCGGCCCGGGTGCAGCGTGGGACCGAAGACGATGTCGTAGACCTTGGAGAGCTTGCCGTAGACGCGCTCGACGAAGTGGGTCTCGACGGCCGCAACCGACAGGGCCCGCGTGGCCACATCGCCGCCGTACTCGTTGTCCTCTCGCTCGAACAGCGCCATGAACGGCCTCTCCCTTGTCCACCGAAGCCGCCGTGGGCCGCGACGGGTGGCTGTCCGCCGAAGCTGCCGCGAGCAGCTGAGGCGGGCCGATCGAACTCGAGGTACGCCCGGCTGCCGGGTCACGTGCGCGGTCGGCGCGGCGGACCCCCAGCGGATAGCGTTCGACTATAGCCGTTCACGCCCGGGAGAAACAAGGAAAATGGGCGGAATCGGGCCCGGCGTCGGCTACGCGGGGCCGATCAGGTCGAGTACGGCCAGGGCCGCCGCGCTGCTCGATGAAGGCGTGGACAGGTGCAGACCCTGGACGAGCCCGCGGACGCCGCGCCCCACCTCCGCGGCGATCAGCACGCCCTCACGAGCCGCCGCATCACCGTCGCCGGCACGCCGCATCCGATCCAGCACGGCAGGGGGCACCTGCACGCCGGGCACTTCGTTGGCCATGAACTCGGCGTTCAGCACGCTCTCGAACGGCCAGACCCCGGCCAGAATCGGCACACCGAACGCCTCGACCGCCTTCATGAACCGCTCCACCGTCCCGACGTCGAACACGGGCTTGGTGATGGCGAACTCGGCGCCCGCTTCCACCTTCCAGGCGAACCGCTTCAGCTCGGCATCGACGTCATCGGCGCCGGGGTTCACCAGCACACCCACGTGGAACGCCGTGGGCCCGCCGATCGGCTGGCCACCGATGTCGTGGCCGTGGTTCAGGCGCGACACGACGTGCGTCAACCCGATCGAATCGACGTCGAACACGGCCGTGGCGTCCGGGAAATCGCCGACGCTGGCCGGATCGCCTGTGACCAGCAGGACGTTCCGCATGCCCATGGCGTGGGCGCCCAGCAGGTCCGACTGCATGCCGAGCAGGTTGCGATCGCGACAGGAGTACTGCAGGACCGTCTCGATCCCCGCGCGTTGCTGCAGGAGCACCGCGGCGGCCAGCGCGCTCATCCGGCTCCCGCGCACGCCGTCCGGCACCGACACGACGTCGACACCGCGCCCCTTGAACATCCGCGCGTCGGCCACGACCTCGTCCGCGTGCGATCCTCGCGGCGGCAGGAGCGAGACGGCCAGCGCGAACCGGCCGGAGGCCAGCGTCCGCGCCAGCACGGACTTCTCGGCGCGCGGCACGGCGGGCGTCTCGCCGGCCGGCGGCCGGTGCCCGTCGGGTTCCGCTGCGGCAACCGTCACTCCCGGACGACGGGCCTCCACCGCGCGGACACCGGCCTTGATCTGGCGGATGTGCTCCGGCGTGGTGCCACAGCACCCGCCCACCAGCCGCACGCCCTGACCGACGAAGCGGCGCGCGTACGAGGCCAGGTACTCAGGCGACGACAGGTAGATGTTCCGCCCCTCGATATCCCGCGGCCGGCCGGCGTTCGGCTGGGCCGACAACCGGGCGCGCGTGGCTGCCGCCAGCCGCTCGACCGTCTCCAGCATCGGGGCCGGACCTACGCTGCAGTTCACGCCGATCACCGCCGCGCCGCGACGCTCCAGCTCCGGCGCGAACTGCTCCGGCGGCGTCCCGTCCAGCGTGTTGCCGTCGTCTTCGGTGGTCATCCG
>VFZH01000025.1 GCA_016871255.1 Acidimicrobiia bacterium
GGGCACATCGGCGAACTTGGCTTCCATGCCCCCGCATCAGATCACAGATGATCCGACGACTCAACAGGTTTTAGGATCGGCTCTTACTCGCCCGGGCGGCTCTGCGATGACCGGCGGCGTGCAGGCTCCTGAAAGCGGCTACGGCTCCCAGTACTCACCCGGCCGGTAGTTGCCGAAGTACCACAGGTGCCCCTCAGGGTCCCGCGCCATGTAGCCGCGGGCGCCGTAGTCCTCGGTCTGGAGCGGACGGACGATGCGGGCGCCCTCCGCCACCGCCTGCGCGTGGTGGGCATCGGGCTCGGCCACGAACACGCTGAGTGCCTGCGCCTGGCCCGCGAGGTGTCTGGGGCTGACGCGGCCGTCGTCCGGCTTCGGCGAGCTCACCATCACGACGCCCGTGCCAAGGGTCAGCTCGGAGTGTTCGACCCGGTTGCCCTCGCCCGGCACGACGAACCGCTTCGTGAAGCCGAAGGCCCGGCACAGCCACTCGATCGCCGCAGGGGCGTCGTCATACGTCAGGCTCGGATGGATGTCGGAAGGCGTACGTTCGTTCGATGGCATGGTCGGCTCTCCGCATGGCAGGAGTTGTCTCCGAGGTCCCGGTCTCTTCGATTGCCGTCCTCGGGCCTGGGTTCCGGGCTCCAGGCGTCTGCACGCCCTATTCGTACCGCAGCGCCTCGATCGGGTCCAGCTTCGCGGCGCGCATGGCCGGATACATCCCGAAGAACACGCCGACGGACGTCGAGAAGCCGAGGCCGATGGCGAACGACCACCAGGGGAGCGACAGCGGAAACCCGGTTGCCAGGTGCACGGCCACGCCCAGCGCGGCGCCCAGGACGACGCCGATGAGCCCGCCGGCCGAGGTCAGCACGGCCGCCTCGGTCAGGAACTGCGTGAGCACCTCCCGCCGACGGGCGCCCAGCGCCTTGCGCACGCCGATCTCGCGCGTCCGCTCGGTCACCGAGATCATCATGATCGCCATGACGCCGATGCCGCCGACGAGCAGCGCGATCGACGAGATGACGAGCAGCGAGAGGAACGTGGCCTGGCTGATCTGATCGAACATCGTCAGCACGGCGTCCTGCGTGATCACGTCGAAGTCGTTCGGCTCGTCCAGGCGGAGCCCGTGCCGGATCCGCATCGTCGTCTCGACCTCACGCATCGCGTCGGCCAGCTCGACGCCTTCGTGCGGCAGGACACCGATCATCATGCTCTGCACCATGAGCCCGGCACTCCGGCCCCGCCGGCCGAAGAACCCGCCGCCGCGGAGGCCGAACTGCTTCCGGTAGGCGCTCTCGGGCACGATGACCACGTCGTCCTGGCCGGCGTTGAAGCCGCCGGGTGACGGGCGCGGCGCGGAGACGCCGATCACGCGGTAGTCGCGCGCACCGACGCGCACGGTCTTGCCGATCGGATCGATGCCGCGATCGGCGAAGAGCACCTGGAACGGCGTCTGTCCCAGCACGGCGACGGCCCGCGAGCGCTGCACTTCACCCGAGGTGAAGTAGCGGCCCATGTCGAGCTTCACCACGCTGACGACGGGGAAGTTCTCCGTGGTGCCGATGATCTGCAGCGGCTTCGTGCGCTCGCCGCGGTACGACGCCCGCTCCTCGGTGCGCGGCAGGCTCATGCCGAACGACACGTCCACGGCGTCCACGCCGGGGATGCGCTCGAGCGCGCGGGCGTCTTCGATCGTCAGGTTCGGGCGCCGCAGGAGACGCAGGAAATCGGTGCCGCTCCCGAGACTCATGCCGCTGAAACGTGCCACGAAGATCGTTCGCGGCCCCAGCTCCTCGATGGCCGCCCGGAGCGACGTGTCCAGCCCGCGGACGAGAGAGGTCACGCCCACGATCGACGTCACGCCGATCACGACACCCAGCACGGTCAGCGCCGAACGCGTCGCGTTCACGCGCAGGGTGTCCATCGCCATCCGGACGGTTTCGGCGAGCAGCCCGCGTTTCATCTCACTCGCGCCTCAGCGCCTCGACCGGATCCAGGCGCGACGCCTGGAGCGCCGGGTAGGCGCCGAAGAACAGGCCGACGGCCGCGGTGACCCCGATACCGAGGACGACCGACCACCACTCGAGCTGCGCGGTGATGGGCGAGAGCGCCGTCATCGCGCGGCCGGCCAGGTAGCCGAGCACGATGCCGACCACGCCGCCGAACGTCGAGAGCGTGACCGATTCGGTCAGCACCTGCGTCATGATGTCGCGCCGCTTGGCGCCCAGCGCCTTGCGGAGGCCGATCTCCCGCGTCCGCTCGCTCACGACCATCAACATGATGTTCATGATGACGATGCCGCCCACGAGCAGCGAGAGCGCGACCACGCCGATCAGCACGGCGAAGACCCCTTCCGTGGCCTGCTGGTAGATCCCCATGATCGTGCCCGACGAAAAGATGCCGAAGTTGTCCGGCTCGGCCGGCTTCAGCCGGCGCCGGACGCGCAAGGCGACCGTGGCGTCGTCCATCGCGTCAGGCATGAGCTCCGGTACTTCCGGCTTGACCAGCAGCGAGAGCGACTGCCGCAGGCCGAAGATCTTCTCGTAGGCGCCGAGCGGGATGACCACGAACTCGTCCTGCGACGCGCCCATCATGCCGCCCTTGCGCGCGCTCACGCCGACCACGCGGAACGGCCGGCCCACGATCTGGATCTCCTTTTCCAGCGGGTCCACGGCGCCGAACAGCCGCTCGGCCGTGTCGTAGCCGATGATCGCCACCGGACGCTCGCGATCGACTTCGGCCGTCGTGATCATCCGGCCGCGCTCGGCGTCGAACGTGGAGAACTGGGCGAAGTCGCGGCTGACGCCCTGGATCTGCGCCTGCTCCAGTTCGGTGCCACGATAGGCGACGGCGCCGCGCGTCTGCGCCTGCGCCATCACGGCCGACACGATCGGGCTGAACCGGGTGATGTACCGCGCTTCGTCCAGGGTCAGGCGGGGGTTGTTCCGGGCGCGCTCGATCTCCTCGTCGGTCGTGGTGATGCCGACACGCTGCACCATGAAGGAGTCGGCGCCCACTTCCGACACGATCGTGTCGCCGATGAAGGCGTTCATCCCCTGAATCAGCGACACGACGGTGACGATCGCGGTGACGGCCACGATGTTGCCCAGCACCGTCATGAACGACCGGAGCGTGTTGGCGCGAATCGCCTGCAGCGCCAGCAGCGCCGACTCGAGGATCTGGGCCACGGCTAGCGTCCCTGGGCGGTTCCTTCAGGAGCGACGGCTTCGCCGTCCGCCAGCTGACGCACGGATGTGAACGGGCCGGTGATGACCAGGTCACCCGGCTGGATGCCGTCCAGCACCTCGAAGTACCGCTCGCCCGCGATCCCGGTCCGCACGGGTGTGAAGACGGCGCGCGTGCCGCGGAACAGGAACACGCCTTCGGTCTCGCGGCGCGTGTGGCCCGGCGGCTCCGCAGCGGTGACGGTTGGCGTGACGACGCTGCCGCCCCGTTCGCGCGAGGGCGGCGGCTCGCGCACGAGGTCGCCGCGGACGTTGTAGAGCATCTCGCGGACGGTCAGCGCCTGAATCGGAACCGCTAACACCTGCGCGCGGGTGGCGGTGATGATCTCGGCCGTGCAGGTGAAGCCGGGCCGCACGTCGGGCACGGCTTCGTCGAGCGTGATCACGACCTTGAAGCTGGTCGCGCGCTGCGACCCGGCCGTCTGGCCGCTCGTCCCCTGGATGGGGCTGCTGCCAATCTCGGTCACCGTCCCGCGGAAGGTGCGATCGGGGACCGCGTCGATGCCGACGCGCGCGTCCTGCCCCACCGCGACCGTGGGGATGTCGGTCTCGTCCACCTCGATCTCGGCCTCGATCACCGACATGTCGGCAATCGTCAGCAGCACGGTGCCGGCGTTGTTCATCGTC
This sequence comes from Acidimicrobiia bacterium, assembly GCA_016871255.1. Taxonomy (GTDB): domain Bacteria; phylum Acidobacteriota; class Vicinamibacteria; order Vicinamibacterales; family UBA2999; genus VFZH01. The sequence goes on from VFZH01000025.1 coordinate 3,873, forward strand.
CCGACGACGGCCGTCTCCCCTTCCTCGATGTTGCGGCGGGTCACGATGCCGTCCATCGGCGCGTTGATGATCACCTGGCTCAGGTTGTAGCGCGTGGTGGCCAGGCTGGCCTGCTCCTGCCGGATCTGCTGCTCGCGGGTCTGGATCTCCTGCTCGCGGGCCGCCAGGTCGGCCTCGCGGAGCTTCACGTCGTTCTGGGCCTTTTCCAGGTTCTCGCGCGTGGTCAGGCCGTCTTTCCAGAGTTCCTGCTGGCGGTTGAGCGTCTGGCGGGAGAGGTCGAGCGTGGCGCGCGCCTGCTGGACGGCCGTGCGGGCCTGCCGCAGGCTGGACCGCGCGGCGGCCACCGCGGCCTCGCCGCGCTCGAGCTGGCCCGACAGCGACTTGGGATCGATCTCGAGCAGGAACTGCCCGGCCGTGACCGTCTCGCCCTCGGCGACGGCCAGCCGGGTCACGCGGCCCATGGTGTTGGCGCTGATGTTCACCTGCCGCTTCGGCTGGATGGTGCCCGACGCGGACACCAGGGCTTCGAGATTCCGCGTGGCCACGGCTTCCAGCGTGACCGTGAGATCCGGCACGCGGCGGAAGTACCACCATCCGGCGGCCGCAGCGGCTGCCAGGACCACGATGACCCCGAGGGCGACGAGACGACGAGACATTGCTTCTCCTGACTACGCCGTGGCCCGGCTACCCGTTGGCGAGCACGCCAACCAGCGCCAGCACGCCACCGAAGGCCACGTACGCCGAGCAGTACGCGGCGACGACCGGCTGGAGCCGCCACCCGGCCACGATCGTCGTGGCCAGGGCCAGCAGCACGAGCCACCACACCACGAACAGGTCGATGGCGAACAGGAAGCGGGTAGCAGCCGCCCCCTCGTCCATCATCGGGAAGAACGTGCCCAGCGTCAGCGGGCTGGCGATCGCCTCGCGCGCGTAGTTCAGCGGCGCGGCGAGGACATCGCGGGTCACCAGCACCAGGTTCGCGTGGGCGGCAAGCGCCAGCGGCGCCCCCCTGGGTGCAGCCGTTCGCGCAACCAGCCTGAGCCCGGCCGCCACGGCGAGCGGCAGGACCAGGCCGGATCCGACACTCGTCACCAGAGCCCACGCCACGCCCAGGTCCGACAGCTCCAGGAGCCGGGCGTACTGGTCGTCTGACAACTCGATGCCGAGGCCCTCTGCCTGGCGCACCCACTGGTCGACCAGCGCCAGGCGCCCGACGCCCGTTGCCATGACGCTGCCCCGCGCCAGCACCAGCAGCAGGGCCCCGCCCAGCAGCACCGCGCGCCACCTGGGGGCCGCCGCCACCGCGCGCAGTGTTGGCAGCGGACGGAGAAAGAGCCCGTGGGTCAGCCGCGGGAACGACTGGTGCTCATGTGAGTCCCCGGAGCTGCCCACTAGACTCCCTGATACGATGGCCCTTCGCCGAGAGTTCACCGCGCCCCCGTTGGATTCCTGGCGCCTGCTGACGATCATACCGATGCTTCGACGACGCTTTCCGGCACGGGCGCTCGGCTTCGTGCTGGCCTTCCTGTGGCTGACCCTGCCGGGCACGGCCGGTTCGGCGTTTGCCCAAATCACCGAGTCCGTTGGCGTTCGGGCGCTCGGGATGGGTGGTGCGTTCGTGGCGGTCGCCGACGACAGCAGCGCGGTCTGGTGGAATCCGGGCGCGCTGGCCGCCGGTCCCGTCGTGGACGTGTCGTTCTCGCGGCTGGTGGTGGATGGGGGCACGGGACTGGCCGCGGGCAGGGATCGCACGACCCTGGTGGCCCTGACGATTCCGGTCTTTGGCATCAGCTATGCGAAGGTCCGGACCACGGAAGCGGGCGTGCCGGCCGGGGTGGGTCCGCTGACGTCCCGGGTGACCGTGCGCAGCCTCGATGCCAGCCAGCTCGGCATCACGCTGGTGCAGACGGTCACGACCGGCGTACACGTGGGGACCACGCTCAAGGCGATGAGCGGCGCGGTGCGGACGGGGTCGGCCGATGGCCTGGCCATCGGCGACGCGGCTCTGGACGCGGGGGAGGGGTTGGAGGTCGGAGACGGCCAGCGCCGCTTCGACCTGGACGTCGGGGCGCTGGCGGTGGCTGGCCCGGTGCGCCTCGGGCTGCTGGTGCGGAATCTCACCACGCCGGAGTTCGGCGAGGGCGCGGCGGTGGTGGAACTCCCGCGGCAGGTACGTCTCGGCTTCGCCTTCAGCGCCGGGGAGATCGGCGGCCCGCCGCTGGTGGTGTCGATGGACGTCGACGCGACGCGTGTGGCCGCTGCGGACGGTGAGCGGCGTGGCGTGGCGTTCGGCGCCGAGCACTGGCTGTTCGGGACGCGCGTCGGCGTTCGTGGCGGTCTGCGGCTGAACACGGTGGGGCGCGAAGAACGTGTGGTCGCGGGCGGCGTCAGCGTGGCGTTGACCTCCAGCCTGCTCGTCGAGACCTACGGGACTCGCGGCAGGGAGGACGACGACCGCGGGTGGGGGCTCGGCGGCAGGTTGTCGTTCTAGGAAGCGGGCGGTCAGGTTTCGAACCCTCCGGCCCCCCGGTTCCCCGGGGTGGCGATGACATCTCCATCGGTTCCATCGGGCCAGTGGACGCTGGGCGAGTTCGACGTCGATCCGGCAGGCATCACGCTGATGCCGGCGGACACGACTCGAAGGGGCGCGGGTGACCATGCGCCGGTCGTGAGCCTGGTGTCCCGCATCCTCGCGTCAGCGGTGCAGAAGGGCGCGAGCGACATCCACATCGAGCCCTACGATCAGGTGCTTCGGGTCCGGTTTCGCATCGACGGCGTGCTGTACCCGGTGCTCCGTCCGCCGGTGGCCCTGCGCGACGCGATCGTGTCGCGCATCAAGATCATGGCGCACCTCGACATCGCCGAGCGCCGCCTGCCGCAGGATGGCCGGATCACCGTTCGCGTGCGGCAGGGCAGCTCGGTCCGCGAGGTGGACTTCCGGGTGTCGTGCCTGCCCACCCTTGGCGGCGAGACGGTCGTGCTCCGGCTGCTGGACCGCGCGGCGCTGCTGCTCGATCTGCAGCAACTGGGGTTCGAGGCCGAGGCGCTCGCGCGGTACGAGGCGGCGATCGCCCGGCCGTGGGGCCTGGTGCTCGTGACCGGCCCGACCGGGAGCGGCAAGACCAGCACGCTGTATGCCTCGATCGCCCGGCTCGACACGCCGGGGACCAACATCCTCACGGCCGAAGATCCGGTGGAGTTCAACCTGGCCGGCGTGAACCAGCTCCAGGTGCGGGACGGCATCGGCCTGACCTTCGCCGCCGCGCTGCGCAGTTTCCTGCGCCAGGACCCGAACGTCATCCTCGTTGGCGAGATCCGCGACACCGAGACGGCCTCGATGGCGGTCCGGGCCGCCCTCACCGGGCACCTGGTGTTGTCGACGCTCCACACCAACGACGCCCCCGGCACGATCACGCGGCTGACCGACATGGGGGTCGAGCCGTACCTGGTGTCCAGCTCACTGGCGCTGGTCTGCGCACAGCGGCTGGTCCGGCGGATCTGTCTCCGGTGCGCGGAGCCGGAGGAGGCGTCGCCGGGCGTGTTGGCGGCCGCCGGATTCGGTCCCGAGGACGCGGCGGCGGTCGAACTGCGTCGGGGGCGCGGGTGCGAGTCTTGCAACCGCACCGGGTTCAAGGGCCGCGTGGGGCTCTTCGAGGTAATGGAGGTCACCGACCACCTGCGCGAGATGGTGGTGGCGGGCGCCTCGCCCGTGCAGATTCGCGCGCGCGCCGTCGAGGCCGGCATGCGGACGCTGCGCCAGAGCGGCCTGGCGAAGGTGCGCGCGGGGATGACGACGCTGGATGAAGTGGTGCGCGAGACGATGGCCTGAAGGAGCGTGCGACGTGACGCTGGCGGACCTGCTCGTACAGACCGTGGCGATGAACGGCTCGGACCTGCACCTGACGGAGGGGTCGCCGCCCCGGGTGCGGGTGGACGGCGAGCTGCAGGTGCTGCGCGAGGCACCGCTGACGGCGGCGGACACCAGGGACCTCGTGTTGAGTGCGCTCACCGATGCGCAGCAGGCTCGCCTCCAGTCGGTGATGGAACTCGATGCCGCGTGTCAGGTGGAGGGGCTGGGCCGGTTCCGCTGCAACGCGTTTCACCAGCGCGGCACGCTGGCGGCGGTCTACCGCCACATTCCTGACCAGGTGTGCTCGCTGGCGGAGCTGGGGTTGCCGCCGGTCCTCTCGGACCTCGCTCGGCGGCCGAGGGGGCTGGTGCTGGTCACGGGCCCGACGGGCAGCGGGAAGTCCACCACGCTCGCGGCGATGGTCAGCCAGATCAACGGGGAGCGGCGGGGACACATCCTGACGATCGAGGATCCGATCGAGTTCGTGCACGCGCACGGGCAGAGCGTGGTCAACCAGCGCGAGGTCGGGCGCGACACGCCGACGTTCACGGCAGCGCTCCGGGCGGCGCTGCGCGAGGATCCCGACGTGGTGCTGGTCGGCGAGATGCGGGATCTCGAGTCGGTGGAGGCGGCGTTGCGCATCGCGGAGACAGGCCACCTGACGCTGGCCACGCTGCACACCAGCTCCGCCGCACAGACCATCACGCGGATCATCGACGTGTGTCCTGCCGGACAGCAGGAGCGCGTCCGGACGCAGGTGTCACTGGTCCTCGAGGGTGTGGTGTGCCAGGCGCTGCTCCCGCGGGCGGGTGGCGGGCGGGTGGCGGCCCTGGAGGTGCTGATCCCGACACCGGCCATCAGGAACCTGATTCGCGAGAACAAGGTGCACCAGATCTACGCCGCCATGCAGGCGGGACGCGGGCGGTCCGGGATGCAGACGATGAACCACGCGCTGGCCGCACTCTGCCGGCGCGGGTCGACCACCCGGGACGCCGCGGTCGCCGTGTCGTCGCTCCCCGAGGAGCTGATCGCGATGCTGGCCCGGCCGGAGGCCGTCGCGGGACGTTGGGCGGCAGCCCGCGAGCCGTAGGCCCTCTCTCCATGCCCCTCTTCGCCTACGCCGGCCGGACCCGTTCTGGTGAGCGCGTGCAGGGGGAGCGGACTGCCGACTCGATCGATCTGGCTGTTGCCGCGCTCCGGGGCGAGGCGATCGTCGTCACGCGAATCAACGCGGTGGCCCGGCCTCCACGAAACATCCTGGCGGTGTGGCGCGTCCGCCAGGTCGCTCCACGCACCCTGGCGCAGTTCACGCGCCAGTTGTCCGTGATGATCGACGCGGGCCTGCCGCTGGTACGCGCGCTCGACCTTCTCGCGGACCAGGAGACCGATCCGCGCTTCGCGCGCGTGATCGTGGCCGCCCGCGCCGACGTGGAGCGTGGGCTGTCGCTCGCAGACGCGCTGCGGGGGCACCCGGACGTATTCGACGCGCTGTTCACCGGCATGGTGGCGGCCGGCGAAGCCGGCGGCGTGCTGGATGTCATCCTGGCGCGGCTGGCCGGACACGTCGAGGGCGCGGCCAGGCTGCAGAGCCGCGTCCGGGCGGCGATGGCGTATCCGGCGCTGGTGCTCGGGATGGCCGGCGTCGTGATCGTCGTGGTGCTCTGGACGGTCGTTCCGGCGTTCGCCGGGCTCTTTGCCGGCCTCGGTGCTGAACTCCCGCTGCCGACGCGCGCCGTCATCGCGCTCGGCGAGAGCGTCGTGCGGCTGTCGCCCGTGGCGCTCGTGGGCACCGTGGCCCTCCTCGTCGCGTGGAAGCGCTGGTACCGTTCGGATCGCGGCCGGCGGTTCGTTGACGGCGCCCTGCTCCGGACGGCCGTGGTGGGACCGCTCCTGCGGAAGGTGGCGGTGGCCAGGTTCTGCCGGACGCTGGGGACGCTGCTGGCCTCCGGCGTGGCGATTCTGGACGCCCTCGACATCACCGCCCGGTCGGCGGGGAACGCCGTCGTCGAGGCGGCCGTTCGGACCGTGCGGGCGCGGATCGAGCGGGGCGAGTCGCTGGCCGGGCCGATCGGCGAAACCGGGGTCTTTCCATCCATGGTGGCGCAGATGGTCGGAGTGGGCGAGGTGACCGGCGCGCTCGACACGATGCTGGTCCGGATCGCGGATGTCTTCGAAGACGAGGTGGACGTGGCGGTGGCAGGCCTGCTGACGCTGCTCGAGCCGCTGATGATCGCGGTGCTCGGGGTCGTGGTGGGCGGCATCGTGATCGCGATGTACATGCCGATTGTCGGCCTGATTGCCGGGCTGGCGGGTACTTGACCTTTCACATGTCGTCGGGGAAAGTGGATCAAGGTGGGCCGGACGGCGGGCGCGGCCGGTCAGGGAGCAGGCACGATGACGACGAGCAGGACGGCACAGGCGGGGTTCACCCTCATTGAACTGCTGATCGTGGTGGCGATCATCGGTGTGATCGGGGCGATGGCCATGCCGCAGTACGGCAGGGTGCGCATGTCGGGCAACGAGACGGCGGCCATTGCGTCGCTCCGGGCGCTCGGTGCCGCGCAGGCGTCCTTCTACGGGAGCTGCGGTGGCCAGGGCTTCGCGCCCTCGCTCCAGGCGCTCACCACGCCGCCCCCCAACAGCGCCGTGGCGTTCGTGTCCGAGGACCTCGCGTCAGGCACCAAGCAGGGCTACTCGTTCACCATCTCGGACGGCGGCGCCCCCCAGGTGCTGCCGCAGGCGTCCACGTGCAACAACGTCGCGAACTCGCACGCGGGGTACTTCATGAGTGCCCAGCCGCAGGACCCCGGCTCGTCGGGGGTGCGCTACTTCGCCACGAATCACACCGGCGTCATCAAGGAAAGCAACGACGCGATCACGGTGGCGAACTTCGCCTCGGCCCGCGTGTCCCAGTAGCGCGACCGCTGCCAGCCCTGATGTGCCCCCGCCGCGGCAAGCCCGTGGGGCCGGCCGATGGGGTGGCGATCTATCGCAACTCCTGCATGGGACACATCCCCGTAGTGAAACGAAACGGAAGGGAGCAGGACGCTGGCTGCCAGAGAGTGGCAGGGGTGGTTTCTGCGTGGTCATTTCTTCACCGCGAAGTAGACTAGGCGGCGTCTAGGCCACAGGTGACCGGGGTCCGGAGTCGCCTCGGGACAGGTGGCCGCTTCCGCAGGGTCCCATGAACAGAACCCGCGTTCTGCTGCTGCTGTTCTCGGCCATTGCCCTCGCCACCTCGGTCGCGTCCCTCTACGTCCACTACCAGCTGCTGGCCGACAGCTCCTACACCAGCTTCTGCGACGTCAGCGCCACGGTCAGCTGTGAAGCCGTCTATCTGAGCGAATACGGTGCCATCGGCGGCGTGCCGGTCGCCGTCGGCGGCGTGATCTGGGCCGCGGCGGTCATGCTGCTCGTCTACCGGGGCATGCGCGAGCCGATGTCGGCGGTGGCGGCCAACGTCGCCGAGTACGTGTTCGTGCTCTCGGTCATCGGCCTCGCCGCCGTGTTGTACCTCGGCTACGCCTCGTACTTCGTCCTGCAGAAGGTCTGCCTCCTCTGCGTGGCCACCTACGTCGGCGTCTTCGGCGTGTTCTTCGTGGCGGCCGGGGCGACCACCATGCCGTTCGGCACGCTGCCGGCACGGCTCTTCAGGGACCTGCGCGGTCTCCCGTCCAGCCCGGCGGCCCTCGTCCTGGCGCTCGTGTGGCTGGTGGGATCGGGCGCCCTGGTCGTGCTCTTCCCGGGTGAGGAGGCGGGTACGACATCGGGCGAGGCTGCGGCGGAGGTCGAGTCCACCGAGGACGCGGGCGGCGGCTCCACGCAGGCGGCGGCTCCCGCGGCGGGCGGCATCACGGATCAGCAGCGCGCGGAGTTCGGCCGCTGGTATTCCGCCCAGCCGTACGTGCCGGTCGCCGTCGAGGCCGACGGCGCGCAGGTGGTCGTCGTCAAGTTCAACGACTACCAGTGCCCACCGTGCCGGCAGACGTTCCTGAGCTACAAGCCGGTGCTCGACAAGTTCGCCGAGTCGCATCCCGGCGCCGTGAAGTTCGTGACGCGGGACTTCCCGCTCGATCCCGAGTGCAACTCCGGCGGAGGCCATACGGCAGGCTGCGAGGCCGCGGCGGCGGTGCGCATGGCCCGCGACGCGGGCCGCGCGGACGCGATGGAGGACTGGCTGTTCAACAACCAGCCGTCGATGTCGCCGGATCTCGTCCGCCAGGGCGTGCAGCAGGTGGCCGGGGTCGCCGACTTCGACACCCGCTATCCGAAGGTGCTCGAGCTGGTCAGAGCCGACGTCCGCTACGGCCAGACGATCGGCGTGAACCGCACGCCGACCTTCTTCATCAACGGCCGGAAGATCGAAGGTGCGCTGGAGCCGCAGTTCTTCGAGATGGCCATCGAGTTCGAGCTGGCGCGCCAGGGCGGCACGCCGTGAGGCATGCCGCCCTTCGGACCTGATCTCGCGCTTGCCGCTGCAGCCGGCCTGGCGGTCGGCAGCTTCCTGAACGTCGCCATCCACCGTCTGCCGCTGGAGGCGTCCGTCGTGGCTCCTCCCTCCAGCTGTCCCGCGTGCGGCCGCTCCCTGCGTTGGTTCGAGAACATTCCCGTAGCGAGCTGGGTGGCGCTTGGAGGGCGGTGCCGCACGTGCCGTGCGCCGATCGCCGGCACGTATCCGCTCGTCGAGCTGGCCACGGCGACCCTCTTCGTGGCTGCGTGGGCGGTGTACGGGTGGCAGCCGCTGCTGCTGGTGCGCCTGGCGTTCGCTTGCGCGATGGTCGTGCTGTTCGTCGTGGACCTGAGGCACTACCTGCTGCCCGACGCGATCACGCTGCCGGGGATCGTCGCCGGCCTTGCCTCCAGCGCGTTTGTGCCCCCCGGGCTTCTGCCATCGCTCATGGGCGCGGCGCTGGGAGGCGGGCTGCTGCTGGCCCTGGCGGCGACATGGCGCCGGGTGCGCGGCGTCGACGGCCTCGGGATGGGGGACGTGAAGATGCTGGCGATGGTCGGCGCCTTCCTCGGGTGGCAGCAGATGCTGGTCACCTTGTTCCTGGCGTCAGTCGCTGGCTCGCTGGTGGGGATCGGCCTGATCGTGGCCCGGCGCGGGAACCTGCAGTCGCGACTGCCGCTCGGCAGCTTCCTCGCCGCGGGCGCCCTCGTCGCCAGCCTCGCGGGCGACCGGCTGCTCGATCTGTACCTCTCCCTCTACTGACCTGCCAGGGCCACCGGGTACGCAGTTCCTGCGCCCCTGCGGTCACGCCGACCCGGCAGAAACTGCACCCTCCATCGCAGCACCTGCCCGAAACCGGCGTGTGTGATTGAGGCCCGCCACTTGCACCGTGTGGGACGTGCGCCCACGGCCTGCTGCCGGTCTCTCACTGGTCGAAGTGCTCGTTGCGATGTTCCTGGCGCTGGCAGGGCTCCTGGGGATCGCCAGGGTGCTGGCGCCGACGCTCCTGCTGTACGCACGTGCTGCAGGATCGGGCGCCGCCGTGGCGCTGGCCGAGAGCCGGATGGAATCGCTGCGCGTGCAGCCGCCACCCGAGCCGCCGTGGCCGGACCACGCGGCCTGTCTCGCTGCGGGCGTGGCGCCCTATGTCGACGAGCCGCGCGCCGGCGTGAGCCGGCGCTGGTGCTGGCAGGCAGGCCCGGCTCCCGGAACGGCGGTCCTGACGGTGCGCGTGACCCGGGCCGGTCACATGCCAGTCGATCTCACGACCGTGGTGGCGTCGTGGTAGGCGAGGGTTGTGGCAGGTCCCGCTCGCGCGGCGGCGCCGGGTTCACGCTCGTCGAAGTCCTGATTGCAGCCGCCTTGACGGTGGCGGTTCTGGGTGCAGCGCTGGGTGTGTCGGCGGACGTGCGCCGCGCGCTGTCGCACGCGATCGACGACGCGGCGGTGGAGCAGGAAGCGCGCGCGGCCCTGGCCTGGATCGCGCGGACGGTGTCGGTGGCCGGCAGCAACCCGTACGGCGCGGATCTCACACCGTGCGCGGCTGACGCGACGCCGTTCGAAGCCCTGCGTCTCGACGCGGATGGCAACGGCGTGGACGACGACGTGCGCGTGCAGGCGGACGTGAACCCGCCGAACGGCATGCTGGCCGGCCGGGCCGGCGAGTGTGACGAGGCGGGCGAGGACGTCACGATCGCCCATGACGCGGGGGCGCGGACGCTGACGCGGCGTGACGCCGCCCGCGACGCTGCGCCGGTGGCGCTGACCAGCGCGATCGTGACCGGTCTCGCCTTCACCGGCTTCGACGCCGCCGGAGCCCCGACGCGTGCGTTTCGCGAGATCGCGCTGATCCGCGTCGCGCTGACCACCGAGTCGCGGGCGCGGCACAGCGTGCTCGGCGGACCGGTCCGGGCCACGCACACGATGGACGTGCATCTGAGGGTTCGGTGAGGCAGCAGACCGGAGTGGCCCTCGTCACTGTCGTGCTCCTGCTCGGCGTGCTGGGCGTGCTCAGCGCCGCGCTGGTGCTCGGGGCGATCACCGACACGCTGGTCGCGCGCAACCTGCGCTCGGCGTCCGAGGTTCGCGCCGCCGCGGATGCGGGCGTCAGCCACGCGCTGGCGCTGGTGATGCCGGCGTTGAACCGCTGGCAGGAGTCCGGGTTCGTCTCGCCAGGCGCCGCGATGTCGGCCCTGCTGGCCGGTCCCGACGGCTCGCCCGGTCCTGGAGCCGCCGCAGCCGACAACGGCAGCCTCGAGGCGCTGGGAATCCCGCGTCCCCCGGCTCGCCTGGCGCTGGGCTCGCCCGGAATCGAATACGAGGTGCAGCTCGTCGATGACGATGATCCGCAACGTGGGCTGGCGCTCGACTCGAGCGAAGTCGCGCGCATCGGCGAGAACGGGTTGGACAGCGTGGACGCCAACACGCGGATCGCGGTCCGTGCCACCGGCTACGGCCCCGCCGGAGCACGGGCGTTTGCCGAGGCCACGCTCGGTCCCGCCCCCGCGCCGGCGCTCGTCACGGCCGGGGCGCTGACGCTTGGCGATGCCGTCACGGTGACCGGCTCGCACGGGAGCGTTCACGTCAACGGCGACCTGGTGGTGGCTGGCGGTGTGTCGGTGGCGGGAGACGTGACGGCAACTGGCCAGCTGGCGGTGGCGGCTCCGGTCGCGATCGGGGGCAGGGCGGAAGGCGGCGTCCCGTCCGTGGCGATCCCGGAGACCCTGCCGCTGGTGTACCGGCACACGGCAGATGTCGTGCTGGGTGCGGAGGGCCTCATGCGGTCGGCGGCCGGGTCCGTGCTGTGCGATGCCAGCCTGGTCCCGGATGCCTGCCCGGGGTGGCTCTTCTCCGCACCGGGATGGGTGCAGCAGGGCGCCGTGGCCGGCGGCGTGTACTACGTCGAAGGGAACCTCGATTTGGCCGGGGTGCTCGGGTCGGTTGCGGCGCCGGTGGCGCTGACCGCATTGGCGGACGGCTCGATCCTGGTCACCGGATCGCTGACGCTGCAGCCGGCGCTGCCGCGTGTGTTGCTGGTTGCCGGCGGCGACCTCGTCGTCAGTGGAAACCTGGTTGCTGACCGTGAGGAAGCGCTCGTGGCTGCTCGCGGCGGGGTCCTGATCGATGGGACCGCCCGCATGGCCGGACAGGTGGTAGCCGAGGGGGCTCAGGGTGTCGGCTCACTGGCGGCAGGCAGCGCCGTGACCGGCTCGCTCGCCCTTCGATACACCGGCCTCGTCGGCCATGCGGGTGATCGCGGTGTGGTTGTCGCCGGGTGGCGATGGGAGCCCTGAGGGGAGGCGAAACACGGTGACGATGAGCGCCGGCCCCAGGCGTTGGAGCGCGGCGGCCGTGGTGTGCGTGCTCCTGGGCGCGACCGGCTGGGCGCAGTCGCTGGGGGAACTCGCCCGGCGAGAGGCCGAGCGCCGAAGGGCGATCGAGAAGCCGGGCCGCGTCTACACGAACGACGACCTGGAGCCGACGCCGCCACCTGCCGCGCCCGCTGCGAGTCCGGGCCCGACGGCGCCGCCAGCCGCGCCCGCACCTGCTCCGGCGGTGGCGACCGAGGTCTCCGCGGAAGAGGAGGAGGACCGGGGCGAGGACTGGTGGCGCGAGCGCATCGCCACGCTGCGCCGGGATCTGGAGCGCGCCGTGCTGCTGCAGGACGCCCTGCAGAGCCGGATCAACGCGCTCACGACAGACTTCACGAACCGTGACGATCCGGCTGCGCGCGAGCTGATTGCAGCCGATCGCCGCCGTGCCATCGACGAGCTCGATCGGCTGTTCGACGAGGCGCGGGACCTGGAGCAGCAGGTGGCGGATCTCGAGGAGGAAGCGCGGCGGGACGCGATCCCGCCAGGCTGGCTGCGGCCGTAGCGGCGACCGTCAGGACGCGGCCGCCCCGATGCCGAGCGTGGCGAGCGCTGCGACGAGGTCGTCTTCGGTCACGTCGGTGACCACGTCGGTCGCGCCGATCGCCGTGCAGAGCACGAAGTGCAGGCGGCCGCTCACGACTTTCTTGTCCCGGCGCACGGCTTCCAGGATCTCCGTCGGCGACAGGTCCGTGACCCTCGGCAGCCGGCCCAGCCTGCGGATCAGCATGGCCAACGCGTCACGATCGCATGCGGACAGCGCTCCCCGTCCGACGGCGATCTCAGCGGCGGCCAGCATGCCGACGGCGATCGCTTCACCGTGGCGGAACCGGCGGTACCGGGTGACCGCTTCGAGCGCGTGGCCGACCGTGTGGCCGAAGTTCAGGATGCGGCGCAGGCCCGACTCGCGCTCATCCGCGCTCACCACATCGGCCTTGATGCGCGACGACCCGGTGATCGCCGGAAGCAGCACCGCCGGGTCACGTTTCAGGATGGCTGTGGTGTGGGTGGCGAGCGTGTCGAAGAGCGAGCGGCTCGCGATCATCCCGTACTTCACCACCTCATAGAGCCCGGAGCGGAACTCGCGCTTCGGGAGCGTGTCGAGAAGTGCGGGATCGCTGACGACGATCGCTGGCTGGTGGAAGGCACCGATCAGGTTCTTGCCGAGGGCGTGGTTCACGCCCACCTTGCCGCCGATGGCGCTGTCCACCTGCGCGAGCAGCGTGGTGGGCACGTGGGCGAGCGCGATGCCGCGCAGGTACGTTGCCGCGGCGAACCCCGCGATGTCGCCGACGACGCCGCCGCCGACCGCCACGACGGCGCTGGCGCGGTCGGCGCCCTTCCGGATCAGGCCTTCGTAGATGCGGCCGGTGGTCTGCAGCGTCTTGTGGCGTTCGCCGTCAGGAATCAGGATGACGCCGGCCGGATCGAGCGCCCGTTCGATCGTCTCGCCGTGCAGCCCCCACACGGTCGTGTTCGATACGACGAAGCGTCTCGGCGCGAGTCCCGCGTCGTCGAGCAGTGCGCGCAGGCGCGCGGTGAGGCCGTACCCGATGAAGATGCCGCACGTGTGCGCGCGGGTCCGGACGTCGATGCGGGCGGGGACCTGAGAGGCGGCGGGCTGCACGTGCGATCCACGATACGATAGCACCCGGTGGACGCTCGGAGCGATTTCCTCATCATCGGCAGCGGTATCGCCGGGCTGCGCGCGGCGATTGCGCTGGCCGATGCCGGGGACGTCGTGGTGCTGACGAAAGCCGACGCCTCGGAGAGCAACACCGGGTACGCGCAGGGCGGGATCGCCGCGGCGGTCGGCCCGGATGACTCGCCCGCGCTGCACATCGAGGATACGCTCGCGGCCGGAGACGGCCTGTGCGACGACGAGGCGGTCCGCGTGCTCATCGAGGACGGCCTGCGGTACGTGCGCGAGCTCGTCGAGTGGGGCGCCGCCTTCGACAGGGACTCCAGGGGGACGCTGGCGCTGACGCGCGAAGCCGCGCACCGCGTGCGGCGTGTGCTCCACGCGCAGGACGCGACCGGGCGGGAGATCGGGCGCGTGCTCTGGTCGCGCGTGGCCGGCAACCCGCGCATCCGGGTGCTCCAGGGCGCCGAGGCCGTGGAGCTGATCGTGTCGGGCGGCATCTGCATCGGGGCGGTGTTCGCGGACGCGGCGGGGTCCGGCTCTCGTGTGATCGCCGCCGCCACGCTGCTGGCGACCGGAGGAGCAGGACAGCTGTACCGGGACACGACGAACCCGGCCGTGGCCACCGGAGACGGCGTGGCGATGGCGTTTCTGGCCGGCGCGGCGGTGATGGATCTGGAGTTCGTGCAGTTCCATCCGACGGTGCTGAGCGTGGCTGGCGCCCCTCGGTTCCTGCTCTCGGAGGCGCTTCGCGGCGAAGGCGCCGTGCTCGTGAACGACGCCGGCGAGCCGTTCATGACGCGGTACGATCCCGCCGGCGACCTGGCGCCGCGCGACGTGGTGGCGCGGGGGTTGGCTGCGGAGATGGCGCGGACGGGGGCACCGGTCTGCCTGTCGATGGCGCACCTCGACGCCGGGTTCGTGCGCGGCAGGTTCCCGACAATCGCGGCCGTCTGCGCCAGGGCCGGACTGGACCTGGCGCGCGATCGGATCCCCGTCAGTCCCGCCGCGCACTACGTGATGGGCGGCGTGGAGACCGATCTCCACGGGCGGACGTCGCTGCCTGGCCTGTACGCGGCCGGCGAGGTGGCGTGTACAGGGGCGCACGGGGCGAACCGGCTGGCCAGCAACTCGCTGCTCGAAGGGCTGGTGTTCGGCGCACGGGCCGCCGCGGCGATGATCGCTTCGCCCGGCCCGCCGGTCCACCCGGCGCGACGCGCGGAGGTGATGTCGTTCGTGCGGTCGCAGGGCTCCCTGCCGGGGGGCTCGGATGTGCGCGAGCTGATGTGGCGCGACGTCGGGTTGCTGCGGACGGGGGACCGGCTTGCGGGTGCGGTCGAGACGCTCGGAGCGTGGGCGGGCGTGCTCGCGGGGGCGCGCGGGTTCGCGGCGGGGCACGTGGACGCGGCCGCCCGGCGCACGGCCAGTCTGGTACTGGTAGGGTTGCTGGTGGCCAGAGCGGCCCTGCGGCGCGAGGAGAGCCGCGGCGCGCACTTCAGGACCGATTGCCCTGCACGCGACGACGCCCGGTGGCGCACGCACGTAACGGATTCCCTGGCACGGTGACCATGGCCTCAGAGTCGGACATTCCGGATCTCCCCGCTGAAATCACGCCCCAGTCGCAGGACTTCGGGCGCTGGTACATCGACGTCGTGCGGCGCGCGGAGCTGGCCGACTACTCGCCGGTCAAGGGCTGCATGGTGATCCGCCCGTACGGCTACGCCATCTGGGAGCTGATGCAGCAGGCGCTGGATCGCCGCTTCAAGGCGACGGGTCACGTCAACGCGTACTTCCCGCTCTTCATCCCGGAGAGCCTGCTCCTGAAGGAGACGGAGCACGTCGAAGGGTTCGCGCCGCAGGTCGCCTGGGTGACGCGGGGGGGGACCGAGGAGCTCGAGGAGCGCCTTGTCGTGCGGCCGACGTCCGAGACGATCATCGGCACGATGTACGCCAAGTGGGTGCAGTCCTGGCGCGATCTGCCGATCCTGATCAACCAGTGGGCGAACGTCGTGCGCTGGGAGAAGGTCACGCGGCTGTTCCTGCGGACCACCGAGTTCCTCTGGCAGGAAGGGCACACCGCACACGAAACCGCGGAGGAAGCGCAGGAGGAGACGCTGCGCATGCTGGCGGTCTACAAGGACTTCGCCGAGACCGAGCTGGCGATGCCGGTGGTGGACGGCCGGAAGACCGAGAGCGAGAAGTTCGCGGGGGCCGAGCGGACGTATTCGATCGAGGCGCTGATGCGGGACGGCCGGGCGCTGCAGGCGGGGACGTCGCACAACCTCGGCCAGAACTTCGCGAAGGTGTTCGACATCACGTTCCAGGCGCGCGACAAGTCGCTCCAGTACGTCTACGGCACGTCGTGGGGCGTCTCGACGCGGATGATCGGCGGCGTGATCATGACGCACGGCGACGACGGCGGGCTGATCCTGCCGCCGCGGATCGCGCCGCACCAGGTCGTCATCGTGCCGATCTCGCGGGGCAACTGGAAGGAGACCGTGCTGCCGAAGGCGGTCGAGATCCGCGACCGGCTCGTGGCGCGGGGCGTGCGCGTGCTGCTGGACGATCGCGATTCGCAGACCCCAGGCTGGAAGTTCAACGAGTGGGAGATGCGCGGCGTGCCGCTCCGGCTCGAGATCGGTCCGAAGGACATCGAGAAGGCGCAGGTGGTGCTGGCCAGGCGCGACCTTCGCGAGAAGAGCTTCGCGCCGATGGAGGGGCTGGAGGCGCGCGTCGAGACGCTGCTGGCGGAGATTCAGCAGGCGCTGTTCGACCGTGCGAAGGCGTTCCGGGAGGAGCACACCTCCTCGACGACCTCCTGGGACGAGTTCCGGCAGATCATGGACGGCCGTCCCGGGTTCGTGATTGCGCCCTGGTGCGGCACGGCGGAGTGCGAGGCTCGGATCAAGACCGACACGCAGGCCACGATCCGGAACATCCCGTTCGGCAGCGAGACGCCCGCCGGGCAGGCGTGCGTGAAGTGCGGCCAGCCGGCGACCGCGTCCGCCTGGTTCGCGAAGTCGTACTGAACGGCTGCGCGCACGAAGGGCCGGCGGAAGCCGGGCCCCGGAGGTGTCAGCGCGGGTTCCGCCTCAGTCGGCCAGATCGTCGGCCTCGGCCTTCCGCTTCTTCCCGAAGATCCACGCCAGCAGGATGCTGATCAGGTAGAGCCCGATCATCGGCAGCGCGACGATCGTCTGGTTGAACACGTCGCCGGACGGTGTGATGACGGCCGAGACGATGAAGATCAGGAAGACGGCGTACTTGAAGCTCTTGAGCAGGAACCGCGCCGTCACCACGCCCATGCGAGCCAGGAAGAGCACCAGCGGCGGCATCTGGAACACCAGCCCGAAGGCCAGCAGCATCTTGATGTAAAGGCCGAATGCCGGCGCGATGCGCGGCATGAACTCCACGTAGTCGGCGGTGAACGAGATGAAGAACCGCCACATCTGCGGAAAGATCACGTAGTGCGAGAACGCGGCGCCGGCGACGAAGCACGCCGACGTGAGGATGACGAACGGGATCGCCATCCGCTTCTCGTGCACGTACAGGCCGGGCGCGATGAAGAGCCACACCTGGCTCATGATCACCGGCGACGCCATGAGCAGGCCCGTGAGCGCGGCGATCTGGATGTAGAGCGAGAACGATTCGGTCGGTTCGGTGAAGACGAGCGAACTGCCGGCCGGCAGGGCGTCGGCCAGCGGCTTCATCACGAAGTCGAAGACCGGGGTGATGAAGACCCAGGCGATGACGAAGCCGATGCCGATCGAGGCGGCCGACCAGATGATGCGCTTCCGGAGCTCGTCCAGGTGCTCCAGGAACGACATCTTGCCGCCGCTGTCACCGGGCCATTCGCTGTCGTCGTCTTCATCCGCAGATGCCGGGTCCGGCACCTGATTCGGGAAGGGCACGAGCGCCATGGACTACGCTCCGGCGCTGGTCTGTGAGGCGTCGCTGGGGCGTGCCTGCTCGGGCGTGGACGCGGAGGCGTTCGGGGGCGGTTTCGGCGCGGCGGTCGCGGACGCCGTGGCCTTCTCGCGGGACTCTTCGATGCGGATCTCCTCCTCGATCGTCGAACGCAGTTCGTTGGACGCCCGCTTGAACTCGCCGAGGCTCTTGCCGAGGGACCGGCCCAGCTCCGGGAGCTTCCGCGGGCCGAAGACGATCAGGGCGATCACCAGGATGATCACCAGCTCCGTCATTCCGATCGAACCAAACATCGTTCGTGCTCCAGACTCCCCCCGGCCAGGCCTGGCACGGCGGTCTTGAATGGCTGCAAATGCTTCATGCCATTATAGAAGCTCGAACGAACCGGTCAAGGAACCAGGGGGTGGGCGCAAAGGAGTGTCCCCGACGCCGGTTTCTGTCCGGAAAGGGGCGCCGGACCGGCCGTGTCTTCTGTTACAGTTCTGCCATGCGCAGCTACCGGACCTTCTCCGTCGCGTTGATTGCGGTCGCGGTGTCCGCCCTCGTGGGCGGGGTGTTCGGCAGGAGCGCCCTGGCGACCGAGGACCGCGTTTCCGAGCAGTACAAGCTCTTCACCGCGGCGCTGTCCGCCATAGAAGGGAACTACATCGGGACGGTCGAGTCCGACCGCCTCGTGTACAGCGGCATCACCGGGATGCTCCAGACGCTCGATCCCCACTCGAGCTTCATGGACCCGAAGGCCTACGCGCAGATGCGGGAACGGCAGGAAGGCCGCTACTACGGTCTTGGCGTCTCGATCACGGTGATCGACGGCGACATCACCGTGGTCCAGTTGTTCGAGGGGTCGCCCGCGCACCAGACCGGGCTGCGCCGCGGCGACGTGATCGCGCGCATCGAGGGCGAGGACACCAAGGGCTGGACGACGGAGCAGGCGGTGGCCCGGCTGAAGGGGCCGAAGGGCACGCAGGTGTCGATCGGGATCCGCCGGACCGGCTACGACGACCTGATCCCGCTCGACGTGACGCGCGACGAGGTGCAGATCACGACGGTGCGGGCCTCGTTCATGCTCGACGCGACGACGGGGTACATCCAGCTCGCCGAGTTCGCGGAGAACAGCAACCAGGAGGTGGGACGGGCGCTCGACGAGCTGCGCGCGCAGGGCATGCAGCGGCTGCTGTTCGACGTGCGGACCAATCCCGGCGGTCCGCTGGATCAGGCGATCCGCATCGCCAACCGGTTTCTCAGTCGCGGGGACCTGATCGTCTACACGCGCGGCCGCGTGGCCAACTCCGACCAGAACTACCGCGCCACCGAGGACAAGAACTTCGCCGGGCCGATGATCGTGCTCACCAACCGGAAGAGCGCCAGTGCGTCCGAGATCGTCGCGGGCGCCCTGCAGGATCACGACCGCGCGCTGATCGTCGGTGAGACCACCTTCGGCAAGGCCCTCGTGCAATCGGTGTACCGCGTCAGCCAGGGGGCTGGTCTCGCGGTGACCACGGCGCGCTACTACACGCCGAGCGGCCGACTGATCCAGCGGCCGTGGGACGGCAGCTTCGACGAGTACCTGACGTACGACCTGCGCGAGCAGGATCCTAACCGGGCGCACGCACCCGAGGACCTGAAGCTGACCGACGGCGGGCGCAAGGTGTACTCGGGTGGCGGGATCGAGCCGGATCGCCACGTCGACGGGCCGATCGACGGGTTCAGCCCGACGCTCTTCGGGCGCATGCTGTACAACCGGCAGCTCTTCGACGCGTTCTCGCAGCGGTTCTCCCGGCAGGGCGACACGCGGATCACCGTGGAGCCGAACACCACGCGCCGGGATCTCGGCCCGGGGTTCGTCGTGGACGAGGCGATGCTCGCCGAGTTCCGCGGCATGCTCGAGACCATGAAGGTGAACATCGACGAAACCGCGTGGCAGCAGGACGCCGGGTTCATCAAAGCGATGGTGCGCTACGAGATCGACTTCGATCTGTTCGGGGCCGCCGTCGCGCGTCATCACCTGTCCGAGCAGGATCCGCAGCTGCAGGCCGCCCTGTCGCTCTTCCCGGAGGCCGAAAAGCTGACCGAGCTGGGGAAGGGCGCCATCCGCCAGGCTCAGCGCTAGCCCTTCGACGCCACGCGCATCCCAACCACTTGCTTGGTCATTCGACCCCTTCGGCATCTCTCAAGCTTCAAGCGGGGTCAGACCCGGGTCTGACCCCGTCGGGGAGTTAGGCTCTCAACCCAAAATATTGTGGTCTGACTTTGCCCTTGCCACTATGGCTAGGCCTTGTTAGACTGGCGCCGGTTTTCGTCCGTCACTGACCTCCAGGTGGAACCGCGGGTGTCCGCGCAGGTCCGCCACGCCCGCGCGCGATCCCAGTCGCCCAGGTGAGTCTGCAGGTCGTGACCATCTCCCCCGACGGGAGCAAGGCCCATGCGTCTCGATCGCCTCGAAATCGTTGGATTCAAGTCATTTTCCGAAAGGGCGGAGCTTGCCTTCGACCAGGGCGTGACCGCCATCGTCGGTCCCAACGGCTGCGGCAAGAGCAACGTCGCCGACGCCATCACCTGGGTGCTCGGTGAGCAGAGCGCCAAGAGCCTCCGCGGCGACCGCATGGAGGACGTGATCTTCAACGGGAGCGACGCGCGAAAGGCGGGCGCCGCTGCGGAGGTTCGCCTCCGCCTGTCGGGCCTGCCCCAGCCCAGGGTTGGTGAGGCCGCCGTCCCCCAGGAACCCGCGGCGGGCGGGGCCGTCGGGGACGCCAACGGCCACGGCCGCAGCAGCCACGCCGCGAACGGCAACGGCAACGGTCACACCAACGGGAACGGCCACCACCTGACGGACGAGATCGAAGCGTTCGTGCGCGACGTGGACGTGACGCGGCGGCTGTATCGGTCGGGCGAAAGCGAGTACCTGATCAACGGCGAGGTCTGCCGGCTGCGCGACGTGCACGAGCTGCTGATGGACACGGGGCTCGGCGCCAAGGCCTACGCCATCATCGAGCAGGGCAAGATCGGGATGATCCTCAGCTCCCGGCCCGCCGATCGGCGCCAGCTGATCGAGGAAGCGGCCGGGGTGACCAAGTACCGCTCGCGTCGTCGTGCCGCGGAGCTGAAGCTCGACGCCGCCCAGCAGAACCTCACGCGGGTCGACGACATCGTCTTCGAAGTGGAGAAGCAGCGCGGCGTGCTGAAGCGGCAGGCGGCGAAGGCCCGCCGCTACACGCGGCTCCGCGACGAGCTGCGGCGCTGGGAGAAGGTGCTCCTGGCGCGGCGGTATCGCGAGCTGGCGGAGCACATTCGCGTGGCACGCGTCCGGCTCGAGGAGACGCGCGAGGAGGAACGCCTGGCCGCGGGCCGTGTGGCGGAAGCGGAAGCCACGCTGAGCCGCCTGCGGATCGAGCAGGCCGAGGCGGACGCGCGGGCAGGAGGCATCCGCGAGCGCGCGCACGCCGCCGAGCTCGACATCAACCGGCGCCAGCAGCAACTCGAGTTCGACCGGCAGCAGGTCGAGACGCTCGGGACGCGGCTCGAAGAGGTGGCGGCGGAAATCGACGACCTCGGTCAGCGGCGCGAGCCGAACCGGATTGCCCTGGAGGCCAGGCAGGCTGCGGTCGTCGAGGCTGAACGGGCGCGCGACGAGGCGGCGGCGGCGCTCGCGTCGGCCGGCGAGGCGCTGCGGGGGGCGCAGCAGCGGCTCGAGGTGCTCGAAGCCGACGTGGATGCGGCGCGGCAGGAGACGTTCAACGCGGCCAACGCGATCACGGCGATGCGGCATGCAGCGTCGCACGCAGAGGCGCAGCGTGCCGCCGTGGCCGAACGGCTCGGCCGGCTGGCCGTCGAGATCGCGGACCTCGACCGGGAGCGCACCGCGGCCGAGGCGCAGCACAGCGAGGCGACCGGCGCGCTGGTCCGGGCGCGCGACGCCATGCAGCAGGTCGATCTCGATCGCGCCGCGCGGGAATCGGCGCTGGCCACGGCCCGCACCGAGCTGGACGAGCGCCTGCGACGTCTCCGCGTCCGCGAGCAGGACCTGGCCGGACTCGGTGCCAGGCTGGCGTCGCTCGAAGAGCTGGCGGCGGGGCACGGCGACTTCGACGACGCCGCGCGTGTCGTGCTGGCCGAGGCGAACGGCAAGGTGAGCCAGCAGGGAGCGGTGGCCGACTACCTGGAGGTGGACGGGCCGTACGAACGTGCGGTCGAGGCGTGTCTCGGCGACCTGCTCCAGCACGTGATCGTCGAGCGGCACGATCAGGCGGCGGCGGGCCTGGCGCTGGTGCGCGAGGCGGACGCCGGGCGGTGTGGCTTCGTCGTGATCGACCCCGGCTCGAACGGCCATCACCCGGGCAGCGCGCTCGGGATTGCCGGGTCGACCCCGGTCTCGAGCCTGGTCCGGATCTCCGGTCCGTACGCCGCGACCATCCGGCAGGTGCTGCCGGAGGCCTACGTCGCCGACACCTTCGAGCAGGCCGCCGAAGTGGCGCGGCAGACGTCCGCACCCGTGGCCACGCTCGCCGGCGACGTCTTTCGCGGGCGCCACCTCGTGTCGGGCGGCGCCCGGGCCGCCGCGCGCGGGATCCTCCAGACGCGCCGGGAGATCAAGGAGCTCGGTGCCCGCGTGGCGGCCGAACGCGAGGCGCTGTCGCGGCTGGGCGTGGACGTGAGCGCGCTGGAGCTCGCGGTGGCCGAAGCCGCCAGCGCGATTGCCAACCTCGAGGCCGAGCACCATCGGCTGGAGAAGGTCATCATCGCGCACGAGGCGCAGGCGTCGCGCGCCGCCGACGACCGTGCCCGCCTCGGCCGCAAGGCGGACACGGTGGGCATGGAGCGCCGCCAGGCGGACGAGGAGCGCCGCGCGCTCGACGCACGGCTCGAAGAGACGGTGGCGTCGATCGAGCGACTGCAGGGCGAGCGCCAGGCAGCCGACGACCGGCTCGGCTCAGCGCAGCAGCGGCTGGCAACGGCGCGCGCCGAGGCCGAGGATCTCTCGAAGCAGGCGGCAGCCGCCGGTGCGGCGCACGCCGGGCTCGTGGAGCGCACGGCGGCGGTGGCGGCCGAGGTGCAGCGGCTGGAGGAGGGTGCCAGGGAACTCGAGCAGCGTATCGCGGCCCGCACGACCGAGATGGAGCAGACCCGCACCCGCCGCGCGGGCCTGCAGCAGGCGGTGGTGGACGGGCAGCGGTCCGTCGACGACGGCCTGTTCGCACTCGATGCGCTCCGGCAGGAGCTGCGCGGCGCCGACGAGGCGCTCGGCGGGCTGCGCGAGCAGGTGGAGACGCAGGAAGCGGGCATCCGCACCGCCCGGCAGGTGCTCGAGTCGGTTCGCGGGAGGCTCAGCGAGCTCGACGTCGTGCGCGCGACGGCCGAGAGTGACCTGTCGCACCTGGCGCAGACCGCGGTCGACACGGTGCAGGCGTCGCTGGACGAGGTGCTGGCGGCCGTCGAGGCGATGGAGGCGGCCGGGGAGACACAGCCCGACGCCGCGGCCATCCGTGCGGAGGAGCCGGACGCCGACGCGGACGAAGGCGAAACCGCCCAGGCCGGGGCGGTGCCCGCGGACGCGCCGCAGGCGTCAGCAGGCTCGATGAGTGCCGAGGAGGCGATCGTGGCGCTCAAGGGCAAGATCGACCGCCTCGGCCCGGTCAACATGATCGCCATCGAGCAATATGACGAACTGGAGACCCGTCACGCCTTCCTGACGACGCAGCGGCAGGACCTCGTCGATTCGATCGCGCAGACGTCCGAGGCAATCCGGCGGATCGACGAGACGACGAAGGCGCGGTTCCGCGAGGCGTTCGCGGCCATCCAGCACAACTTCCAGGAGACGTTCACCACGCTGTTCGGGGGCGGGCACGCGGGCCTGTCGCTGCTGGACGACAACGATCCGCTCGAGAGCGGCATCGACATCGTCGCCTCTCCTCCGGGCAAGCGGCTCCAGAGCGTGCAGCTGCTGTCGGGCGGCGAGAAGGCGCTGACCGCGATCGCGCTGATGTTCGCCATCTTCAAGTACAAGCCGAGCCCCTTTTGCGTGCTCGACGAGATCGACGCGCCCCTGGACGACGCGAACGTCGGCCGGTTCGTAGAGATGCTGCGGAAGATGCTGGACCGGACGCAGTTCATCCTGATCACGCACAACCGGCGCACGATGGAGATCGCGGACCGGCTGTACGGCGTGACGATGGAGGAGCCCGGCGTGTCGAAGCTGATCTCCCTGCAGTTGAACTAGGAACTGGTCGGGGGCGTCTGGTCGGCGACGTGTCCTGTAGCGGGTCCTGTCGCCGGGTTTCCCCACCCCGTGCTCGGTGCCAAGGGCACAGAGACGGGAGAGGCGCCTGCGGCGCGGGGTGGGGAGGCCCCTCCCGGCGCCATCCGCGTGAGGGTTCGTCGCCCCGTCTTGTTCGGGCATTCTGGTGCTGAAGGACGACAGGTGGGCCGGCTTCAGCCGCTCCACGTAACGTGGCCAACGAAGACAAGGCGACCCGCTATCACCGCCTGCGGCGCCGCGCCGCCCTGCTCGGCGCCGGCACGGGTCTCCTCGTGCTGGTGCTGCTGGTTCTCACCGGCGCGTCGGCTGCCCTCCGGGACCTGGCCGAAGGCGTCTCGGCCGGCTCATTCACGCTGACCGTCGTTGCCTACGTCGTCATCCTCCTGCTGATCGCGGAGCTGGTGCAGCTTCCGCTGGCGTTCTACCAGGGCGTTGCGCTCGAGCGGCGCTACGGGCTGTCGGTGCAGGCGACTGCCGCGTGGTGGCGCGATCAGGCCAAGGTCACCGGGCTATCGCTCGCGCTGGGGACGGTGGCGGCCCTCGTCACGCTGCACGCCATCCGGCTGTGGCCGGAGCGCTGGTGGCTGGTGGTGGCCGCCGTGTTCGGCGCCGGGATGGTCGTGATCGCCCGGCTGGCGCCGGTGGTGTTGCTGCCGCTCTTCTACGACCTCAAGCCGCTCGATCGACCCGCGCTGAGGGATCGCCTGGTGGCCCTGGCCGAGCGGGCCGGCGCGCCCGTGCTGGGCGTGTTCGAGTGGCGGCTGGGCGATCGCACCCGGCGTGCGAACGCGGCGCTGACCGGCCTCGGGCGGACGCGTCGGATTCTCCTCTCGGACACACTGCTCGCGGACCACTCGGACGACGAGGTGGAGGTGGTGCTCGCCCACGAGCTGGCGCACCACGTCCACCGCGACATCTGGAGCGGCCTGCTCCTGGAGCTGGCGGTGTTGACGACGGGCTTGTGGGCTGGTGCCTGGGCGCTCGAGGCCACCGAAGGGCTCTTTGGGTTGCGAGCCGGTGCCGATGTGGCCGCTCTGCCCGTGCTGCTGCTCGCCGGGGGTGCCGTGTCGCTGGCGCTGACGCCGATCGCGCGGGCCGTGTCGCGTGCGCACGAGCGCCGGGCCGATCGGTTCGCGCTCGACACGACGCGCAATCCAGGCGCGTTCGTGTCAGCGATGAAGCGCCTGGGCGCCTCGAACCTGGCCGAGGACCGCCCGTCCGGCCTGGTCCGGGTGTGGCTGTCACATCCGTCGCTCAGGGCAAGACTCGCTGCCGCGGAACAATGGTCTCGCACGAACGCCAACCGGGGCTAGCGGGCCGGCCGCGGCGAGGCTGGACGCCTCAGGACTGACGCGGGTGCACCACCAGCGTGCCGCGCGTGGCGCGGCAGCCGGGGTCGATCGTCAGGCTGCAGTAGTAGCTGAACGTGCCGGTCCGGTCGGCGCGGAACTCGAACGTCGTCGTCCCGCCCGCCGGCACCCGCTTCGCGATCCGGTACTCGTCGATCGTGAAGCTGTGCGCCTGATCGGCGCTCGTCACCGTCAGGCGGACGATGTCCTCCTGGGCCACCTCGATGCGGTCGGGGTCGAACGCGTAGTTGCGGACGGTGATCTCGAAGAGGCGCCTGTTCGGCGCCTGGTCCTGCGCGACGGCAGAGTGGAGCAGGGGACCGGCCAGGCCGAGGCCGGTCCCGCCGAGGAGGATCCCGAAGCGCCGTCGGGTCAGGCGCACCGTGACCTCTTCACACCGGGGTTCGCTGGCGGTGAAGAGCCCGAATCCGTTTGGAGGTGGCCGATCGCTGTCGCCTGACCGCGCGAGAAGGCTCGGGGGGCCAGCGAGGGTGAGCGCCCCACGACGGACACGGGGCGCGACCCGAGCGGCAAGCGGCCTGCTCCGCCATCCCGCCCCACCGCGCAGGCGTAGGCGGCGGGGACCCCGACGCAGCGCGGTCCGGCCACCGGAACCGGATTCGGGATGCTCACCGCAGGCGAACCCCGCTCCTATTCCTTCCGGCCGGCTCCTGCCGGCTGCGCAGCGCCGGGTTTCGCGGCCTCCTCCTGGAGCAGGGCCTTGCGGCTCAGGCGGATCTTGCCGGACGGGTCGATGTTGATCACCTTGACCATGATCTGCTGACCCTCGGTCAGCTCGTCCCGCACGTCCTTCACGCGGTGGTTGGCGATCTCGGACACGTGCAGCAGGCCGTCGGTGCCGGCCATGATCTCGACGAACGCACCGAAGTCGGTGATCCGCTGCACCTTGCCCAGGTAGGTCTTGTTCAGCTCGGGCGTGGCGGTCAGCTCCTGGATGATGTCGATCGCCTTCTGCGCCGAATCGCCGTCGGCCGACGCCACGTTCACGCGCCCGTCGTCCTCGACGTCGATCTTCACGCCCGTCCGCTCGATGATGCTCCGGATCATCTTGCCGCCCGGGCCGATCACGTCGCGGATCTTGTCCACCGGGATCCGGATGGTCACGATGCGCGGCGCGTAGGTGGACATGCTGCCGCGCGAAGCCTGCAGCGTCTTGCTCATTTCGCCCAGGATGTGCAGCCGGCCCGCCCGCGCCTGCTCGAGCGCGGCCCGCATGACGTCGGACGTCACGCCGGCCACCTTGATGTCCATCTGGAGTGCTGTGATCCCGTCGGCGGTGCCGGCGACCTTGAAGTCCATGTCGCCGTAGTGGTCCTCGGCCCCGGCGATGTCCGAGAGGACGGCGTACTTGCCGGTCGCCTCGTCCATGATCAGCCCCATCGCGATGCCCGCGACGGCGGTCCTGAGCGGCACCCCGGCGTCCATCATCGCCATCGAGCCGCCGCACACCGACGCCATCGACGACGAGCCGTTGGACTCGAGGATGTCCGACACGAGCCGGATCGTGTACGGGAACTTGTCGCTGCCGGGCACGAGCGGCGCCAGCGCGCGCTCGGCCAGCGCGCCGTGCCCCACTTCGCGGCGTCCCGGGCCGCGCAGGAACTGCACCTCGCCGACCGAGAAGGGCGGGAAGTTGTAGTGGAGCATGAAGCGCTTGTAGAACTCGCCGCTGACGTGCTCGATCTTCTGCTCGTCGTCCGCGGTTCCGAGCGTGCAGCTGACGAGCGCCTGCGTCTCGCCGCGCGTGAACACGACCGAGCCGTGGACGCGCGGCAGGACGCCGGTCTCGGTCCAGATCGGCCGGACCTCGTCGAACCGGCGCCCGTCGAGCCTGATGTTGCGGTTCAGGACCTCGTCGCGCAGGACCTTCTCCTTCAGCTCCTTGAAGATGGCCTTCGCTTCCGTTCGCCGCTCCACCTCGCCTTCAGGGATCGACGCGATCAGCTCCTCGAGCACCTGGTCCACGCGCTCGTAGCTCTCCAGCTTGCCGCGCAGCCGCATCGCCTCGCTGAGCGGCACGTACACCCGCTCCTCGACCTCGCGGTAGACGTCGTGGCCGAGGCTCTTCTTCGCCACGGCGACCTTCGGCCTGCCGGCTTCGGCCTTCAGCTCGTCGATCGCCGCGACGATCGTCTTGATCGCGTCGTGGGCCGCTTCCAGGGCGCCGACGACCTCGGCTTCGGTCACCTCGTGGGCGCCCGCTTCGACCATCACGATGCCCTCGCGGCTGCCCGCCACGACGAGATCGAGCCGGCTCTCCTTCCGCTGGGCGAACGTCGGATTGATGACGTAGTTGCCCCCGACCAGGCCGACGCGGACGCCGGCGATCGTGCGCTCCAGCGGAATCGACGACAGCGAGAGCGCCGCCGAGGCGCCCGTGATCGCCAGCACGTCGGAGTCGTTGTCCGTGTCGGCGGAGAGCAGCAGCGCGACGATCTGCGTCTCGTAGCGCCACCCCGACGCCAGCAGCGGCCGGACGGGCCGGTCGATCAGCCGGCTGGTCAGCACTTCCTTTTCGGACGGCTTGCCCTCGCGCTTGAAGAACCCGCCCGGGATGCGACCCGACGCGTAGGTGTACTCCCGGTAGTCGACCGTCAGCGGCAGGAAGTCGATGCCTTCGCGCGCCGTCGCCGCGTGACATGCGGTGACGAGCACCATGGTGTCACCGCTCCTGACGATGACCGAGCCGTCGGCCTGCTTGGCCAGCTTGCCGGTTTCAATGGAGATCGTGCGCGAGCCGATCCGGATCTCGCGCCGCCTGAGATTGACGTTGTGCATGTATGGATGTCCTGACTGCCGCCGCCGCTACTTGCGGATGCCGAGACGCTGAATCAGCTCAGCGTAGCGTTCCGAGTTGATGCGCTTCAGGTAGTCGAGCAGCCGCCGCCGCTGACCCACCAGACGCAGCAGGCCGCGCCGCGAATGATGATCCTTGGCGTGTGCCTTGAAATGTTCGGTGAGGTAGCTGATGCGCTCGCTGAGCAGGGCGACCTGAACTTCCGGCGAGCCGGTATCGCCGTCGTGCGTACGGTAGTCGCCGATGATGCCGATCTTGCGATCCTTGGTGAGTGGCACGGGTTCCTGTCCTCCACGAGCGGCCCAGTACCCCGCCAGGTTCCGGACCATGGCCCGGATGGGGAACCGCTCCGCCGTTGTACAGCGCGTAACTGCGCTAGTCAAAAAGACTTAGCATCTTACCCCAGAACGATGGCCGGATGCAAAGACCGCCCGTCATCGGCGGGCCAGCCCAGGGCGACGAGTGCACCGGCGTGGTCGGTGATACGTACCTGGTCCGGCAGGCGCTCCCCGGGAGTTCCGGCAACGGGCCAGGGCCCGATGGCGTGTTCGGGCCCGATGTCGCGGCCGTGCGACACCCGGGTCAGTCCCTCGGCGGTGACGGCCACCCCCGGAATCTCGGGCAGCAGCCGGTCGAGCGGGATGAAGTACGCCCAGGCGCTCCCGGGCTCCTCCTGCAGCGCCGTCAGGCTGACGGCGTCGGTCAGGGTGAAGCTGCCGCTCCGCCGCCGCTCCAGCGCCTGCAGGCACGCCCCGCTGCCACAGCGTGCCCCCAGTTCGTGGGCGAACGAACGCACGTAGAAGCCGGCCGAGCAGACGAGCCGCACCACGGCGACCCCGCGGTCGTACGCGTGCAGGTCGACGACACTCGCGCGGACCCTCACCGCAGCGGGCTGGACGGGCGTCCCCGCCCTGGCCAGCGCGTACGCGCGCTGCCCCTGGATCTTCTTGGCAGATACCGGGGGCGGGAGCTGCAGCCGCTCGCCCCTCAGGGCCCGCGCCTCCCGCTCCACGACGGCGCGTTCGGGCACCTCGCCGCTCCGCGAGGTCTCCAGCCCGGTGATGTCATAGGAATCGGTGGTGAGGCCGAAGCGGATCTCCGCGAGGTACTCCTTCTCCGATCCCGACAGGAGCGGCGCCAGCCGCGTGGCTCGCCCGCACGCCAGCGCGAGCACCCCGGTCGCCAGTGGATCGAGGGTGCCGGTGTGCCCGATGCGCCGTTCGCCGAGGGCGCGACGGGCGAGCGCCACGACGTCGTGGGACGTCAGGCCCTGCGGCTTGTCGACGACGAGAACGCCGTCCATCCGGAGCCAGGCTGGCTAGCCGACGGGCGCGGTGTCGCGCCTGGCCGGATCCATCTGCTCGAGGATGCTCGCCGCGAACCGGGCCTGCAGATCGGCGAGCCGCCCTTCCGCGCTGCACCCCGACGCGTTCCGGTGCCCGCCGCCCCCGAAGCGCCCGGCCACCGCGCTGACGTCGATCGCGCCCTTCGAACGCAGGCTGACGCGCCAGTCTCCGGGCGCGTGCTCCTTGAAGAACACCACGGCCTGGATGGTCTGGACGGTCAGCGGCTGGTTGATGAGCCCGTCGGTGTCGTCGAGCGAGGCGCCGCACGCGGCCAGCAGCGCCTTGTCCACCGACAGGATCGCGATCCTCCCGTCGGCGGCCAGCTCCATGGCGTTCAGCACCGCACCGAACAGCTTCACGCGCCCGAGGGTGTTGCTGTCGTAGAGCCGCCGCGCCACCGCAGGCGGATCGACACCGGCGTCCATGCACCGCCGGCAGACGTCGAACGTGTGGGTCGAGATGGCGGAGTAGTGGAACGAGCCGGTGTCCGTCAGGATGGCCGCGTACACGTGCACGGCGATCTCGTACGACAGCGGGACGCCCAGCGCGTCGACGAGGTCGAACACCATCTGTCCGCAGGCGGCGGCGCCAAGGTCGATCCAGTTGAGGGCGCCGAAATTCGTGTTGCCGGGATGGTGGTCGATGTTGACGACGAACCCGGGATCGAGCCCGGCGACGCCAGTGCGGGCGAGGTTCCCGCACTCCATCACGATGACCGCTTCCCCCGGGTCCTCGATCCGATCGGTCACCTCGATGCGATCCACACCCGGGAAGTCGCGCATCGAGGGGGGCGGCGGATCGAGGTTCACCACGCGGACGGTCCTGCCGAGCGCTTCGAGCGCGAACGCCATCGCGAGCTCCGACCCGATGGCATCGGCGTCGGGCCTCACGTGCGACGTGATGACGAACCGGCGCCGGGCGCGAAGCTCGGCGGCGATGCGGGCCCGCGGGTCGGTGTCAGTCATCGTCGGTCCGGCCGGCGTCGATCGCCGTGTCCTCGGTGACCGGCGCCGCGGCATCCGGGAAGAGCGGTTCGGGCGGATGGTCGTGCAGATCCCGCAGGATCCGCTCGATGCGGTCCTGGTGTTCCACGCTGTCGTCGAACCGGAACTGGAACTCGGGGACGCGGCGGAGGCCGAGCTGTTCGCCCACGCGGCGCCGGACGAACGGCGTCGCCCGATCGAGGGCCCGCGCCGTGTCCGTGCGGGCGCGCTCGTCGCCCAGCATCGTGTAGTAGACGCGGGCGATCTGGAGGTCGGGGGTCATGGTGACGCGCGTCAGCGTGATGAAGCCGATCCCGGGGTCGTGCAGATCGCCCCGGGCCAGCATGTCGCTGATACCCCGGCGAATCTGGTCGCCGACACGGTCAGGCCGGAAGTGAGTCATGACCCCAGTGCGCCGCGGCGCCCGGGCCGGGCGGTCGCGGTCAGGCGATGACGGCGACCTTCTCGACCACGAACACTTCGATGACGTCGCCCGTCTTGATGTCGTTGAACCGCTCGAGCCCGATCCCGCACTCGAGCCCCGCCTTCACCTCGCCGGCGTCGTCCTTGAAGCGCCGGAGCGAGGTGATTCGGCCTTCGTAGACCACCACGTTGTCGCGCAGCAGCCGCACCTGCGCCTCGCCGGACCGCGTGATGCGGCCGTCGGTGACCATGCAACCGGCGATCGCGCCCACCTTCGGGATCCGGAAGACCTCGCGCACGGCCGCCGACCCCAGCCGCACTTCCTTGAAGGTCGGCTCGAGCAGCCCGGTCATGCCCTTCTTGATCTCCTCGGTCACGTTGTAGATGACCGAGTGCAGCCGGATGTCCACTTCCTCCCGCTCCGCCACGTCGGCGGCGTTCCGGTCCGGGCGCACGTTGAAGCCGACGATGATCGCGTTCGACGCCGACGCCAGCAGCACGTCGGACTCGTTGATGGCCCCGACACCGGAGTGGATGATGCGGATCTTCACCTTCTCGTCTGACAGCTTGACGAGCGTGTCCGCGAGCACTTCCGTCGAGCCCTGGACGTCCGCCTTGACGATGATCGGCAGCTCCTTGACGCTGCCCTCCGAAATCTGGACCTTCAGCGACTCCAGCGTCAGGCGGCCGCCCTTGGCGCCGAGCGCCCGCTCCTTCGCCTGTCCCTGCCGGAACGTGGCGATCTGACGCGCCTTCGCCGCGTCGGCCACCGCCTGGAACGTGTCGCCCGGCTGCGGCAGGCTCGTGAGGCCGAGCACCTCGACCGGCGTGGCCGGCGGAGCCTCCTTCACGTGGCGGCCGCGATCGTCGATGAGGGCGCGCACGCGGCCCACGACCGGGCCGGCGATGAAGTCGT
The DNA here is from genome assembly GCA_016871255.1 of Acidimicrobiia bacterium. Classification (GTDB taxonomy): domain Bacteria; phylum Acidobacteriota; class Vicinamibacteria; order Vicinamibacterales; family UBA2999; genus VFZH01. The sequence continues at coordinate 35,201 of VFZH01000025.1, forward strand.
CGCCCACGCGGAGCGTGCCATCCTGCACGAGCACCGTCGCGACGGGGCCCCGGCCCCGATCCAGCTTGGCTTCCAGCACCGCCCCGGACCCGGGACGCGTCGGGTTCGCCTTCAGCTCGAGGATGTCGCTCGACAGCAGGATCATCTCGAGGAGCTGGTCGAGGTTCTGGTGCTTCTTCGCCGAGACCGGCACCATGACCGTCTGGCCGCCCCAGTCCTCCGGCACGAGCCCCAGTTCCGCCAGCTCGCGCTTGACGTTGTCGGGGTTCGACTCCGGCTTGTCGATCTTGTTGATCGCCACGACGATCGGCACGCTGGCCGCCTTCGCGTGGTCCACGGCCTCGCGTGTCTGCGGCATGACGCCGTCGTCGGCCGCCACCACGAGCACGACGACGTCGGTGACCTTCGCCCCGCGGGCCCGCATGAGCGTGAACGCCTCGTGACCAGGCGTGTCCAGGAACACGACGCTGCGTCCGCCGACGTCCACGTTGTAGGCGCCGATGTGCTGGGTGATGCCGCCAGCCTCGCGCTCGGCGACGCGGGTTTCGCGGATCGCGTCCAGCAGCGACGTCTTCCCGTGGTCCACGTGACCCATGACCGTGACCACCGGGGCGCGCGGCGCGATGTCCTCGGGGCGTCCCTCTTCGACCTCGGTGTCGAGCAACTCCTCCTCGAAGCTGCGCATCTCGAGGTCGGCGCCGAACTCCCGGGCGATGTCGCGGGCCGTGTCGGTGTCGAGGGGGCTGTTGATGGTCATCATCATGCGCTTCATCAACAGCTTCGCCAGCACGTCCTTCACGCGGACGTCGAGCTTGTCCGCCAGGTCCTTGACGGTCATGCCCTCGGCCAGCGTGATCGACTTCGTGATCGGCGGCGGGGCGGTGACCACCGGCGCAGCCGGCGCCTGCGGCCGCTCGCGCTTCTGGCGCG
>VFZH01000026.1 GCA_016871255.1 Acidimicrobiia bacterium
CAGCGCCCATCGTGGCCCACTTGGCCACGAGCGTCGCCTCGATCTCCGTGTCGCGCCTCACGCCACACGTGTTAGATCACAAACCGCCCCTTCTTGGCAAACTAATTTACGCGGGACGCCTTAGTGCGCGGGCTGTAGTGCCGGACGCGAATCGCCTCGCGAACCCGGTCGAGGAGCTTCTTCGGGGCAGGACCAGCGACACTCGCCATCAGCGGGTGTTCCCTGCGAACGGCGTGCCGTCAGGCCAGAACGATCGGCGCGGTTGTCCCGGAGTGAGTACGCAGGTTCTGCACTGCCCGCCGTCAGCCGACGTGGCAGTTCCTGCCAGTTACCAGCTGCCGACGAGCACCTTGGCGCGGACGGTGAAGCCGCCGAGGTTCGTCTCGCCGAAGGCGGCGCCGACGGTCAGCGCGTCCTGGCCGAGACCGTCGGGCACAGAACTCCACTCGACCTCGCCCGCGGCACCGATCCACTTCCAGATCTTCGCTTCCACGCCGCCGGCCAGGTAGTAGCCGGTCACGGTCTCCTGCACGATCTCCGACTCGTCGGAGAAGCCGGCCTCCTCGGTGATCCGGTGCCAACCCAGACCGCCGCCCGCGAAGGGCACGACACGCCACGCGGGTCGCGCGAACCGCAGGCCGCCGCCGATCTGCAGGGGGGAGATGGTGAGCGTCTCGCTGATGTCGAGTGGGAACGCCTGCCCCCCGAACACGAAGACGCGCTGCCCGGTCCGGCTCACCCGACTGATCCGCACCTGCGCAAACAGGCCTCGGGGCATGAGGACGTCCGCGCCACCACCGGCAGCCGGCGCAGACGAGGAGCCGAAGAGCGCCTCGAAGCTGTCCCGGGCCTGAAACGACACGAACCCGAGATCCGCGAACCCCCGGACGGTCACCTCGCCGGCCGGCGCCTGCGCCGCAGCGGGCACCGCGGCAGCCACTCCCATCAACAGAGCCGATCCGGCGGCGGCAACAACCTGTCTCACCGGAACAGCCCCATGCCGCGCAGCGCGTTCCTGGGTGCGATCAGGCCGAACCCGAACTCGTTGTCGCGTCCGGCGGGCCCCAGGTCGGTGGCGAACTGCTTCAGCGCGGCCTCCAGCGCGGCCGGGCGCGTGATGCCGTGCTGGATCAACAGCGCGGCCACCCCGGACACGTGCGCCGAGGCCATGGAGCTCCCCTGGAAGTAGCCGTACACGAACATGTCGAAGCGTGGCGGGCCGAAGCGTGCCACGCCACTCGAGAACCGGTCCACGACGTCACGATCGTAGGTCTGCTGCAGGATCCCGCCGGTGGTGCCGAAGCGCATGTCGCCGCCGGGCGCCGCGACTTCGATGTACGACGCGGTGTTGGAGTAGAACGCCCGCGCGCCCGTCGGTCCGGTGGCGCCCACGGCCACCATGCCGTCGATCTCGCGGGCGAAGTCGGCCAGCCGGTTCGCCGCGTTGCCCCGGTTGCCCTCGTTTCCACCGGCCGCGACCACGAGCGCCCCACGCGAGACGGCGTACTCGATGGCCGCCCGCACCGCCGGCGCGGGACCGCCTTCGCGCCCGATGCTCAGGTTCACGATCTCCGCGCCATTGTCGGCTGCGTACCGGATCCCCCGCGCCACGACGTCATCGGTGCCGAAAAACGGGCTGTTGAAGATAACGTCCCACTCGCCGTCGATCACCTTCACGGGCATCAGCCGGACGTTGTAGGCGATGCCGGCCACACCGAGACCGTTGTTGGTGGCCTGGCCGATCGTGCCGGCGATGTGCGTGCCGTGGCCGTCGAGGTCCAGCGGCACGGGGTCGTTCCAGATGAAGTCGAACGGCGTCACGATCCGCTCGCTTCCGCCAAGGTCGGGCGCCGCGGCAAACGGCACGTCAACCGGGCCCAGCGCCGGGAAGCCGCCAGCCGCCACGCCGTTGAACCGCACGAGGCCTCCGCGATACGCGACGCCGCTGTCGACGACGGCGACCACGACACTGGACGAGGCGCCCGGCGCGATGTCCCACGCGCGCTCCATGCCGAGAGCCGACAGGTTCCACTGCCGCGGGAACAGCGGGTCGTTCGGCACCAGCATCGTGTGGACCCGGTACCGCGGCTGGGCGTATTCGACCTCCGGCTGCCCGGCCAGCAGCGCCGCGGCGGCCTCGTGGTCCGCGGCGGGATCGATCGCCACGATCTCGAAGTCGGCGTGGCTCGGTGTCGCCGTGACTGCGGCTCCCGCGCCCGAGAGGGCGCGCGCCCGCGCGGCGCCGGACGCGCCGGGCGCGAACTTCACGATCAGGCTGCCTTCGAGATGCCCCCCGCGGTCGCGGCGCGCGATCCGCGTCGCGGCCGATCGCGGGGCGGTTGGCGGATCCGCATCCCGGATGCCCCGATCGATGGGGCCTGCGGAAATGTCGCTGAGCGTGGCCCGGCCGGACGCGCCGTCCTGACCGGACAGGTTCCCGAGGAGAAGCAGGGTGCCGAGGGCGACGGCCGGTGGAAGGCGGGGGAGACGCATGCCGCGTACTGATTATACTGACCCGTTCCATGCGGGCCGTTGACATCATCGCGCACAAGCGGGACGGAGGTGCGCTCGATCGTGACGCCATCGCGGCGTTCGTGGAGGGCGCCGCCCGGGGCACCTGGCCGGACTACCAGCTCGCGGCCCTCCTGATGGCGATCGTCCTTCGCGGGATGGACGCCGAGGAAACGTGGGCGCTCACCGAGGCCATGCGGGACTCGGGCGATCGCGTGGATCTGTCGGACGTGGCCGGCACGACGGTCGGCAAGCACAGCACCGGCGGCGTTGGCGACAAGGTCTCCATCATCGCGGCCCCGCTCGCCGCCGCGTGCGGCGTCGTGGTGCCGAAGATGTCGGGCCGCGGGCTCGGGCACACGGGGGGCACACTCGACAAGCTCGAGTCGATCCCCGGCTTCCGCATTCACCTGGACGTGGCCGAGTTCAAGGCGATCCTGCGGGACGTGGGCACCTGCATCATCGGGCAGACGGCTTCGCTGGCTCCGGCCGACAAGGCGTTGTACGCCCTGCGGGACGTGACCGCCACGACGGAGAGTCTTCCGCTGGTCGCGTCGTCTGTCATGAGCAAGAAGCTTGCAGAGGGGAGCAGCGCGCTGGTCCTGGACGTGAAGTGCGGCGATGGCGCGCTCGTGCGCGAGCGGCCGGTGGCGCGGCGGCTGGCGCAGACGATGGTGGACATCGGCAGGCGGGCGGGCGTGCGGACGGAGGCGCTCGTCACCGCCATGGATGCGCCTCTGGGCCGGGCGGTCGGCAACGCGCTCGAGGTGGCGGAGTGCCTGGACGTCCTCGAAGGCGGCGGCCCCGCTGACGTGCGCGACGTGGCAGCGCGTGTGGCCGGCCGCATGCTCGTGCTCGGTGGCGTCGCGTCCGGCGATGCCGCCGCGGCCGAGCAGGTCGCCCGTGTGCTCGCATCCGGTGCGGCTCGGGAGCGTCTCGCTCGCATGGTCGAACGGCAGGGCGGCGATCCGCGGGTCCTCGACGATCGGTCGCGCCTGCCGCGGGCGCCGTCCGTACAGGTCCTGCCCGCACCCCACGATGGGTTCGTCACGGCAACGCAGGCCCGTCCCATCGGTCGCGCCACCGTGGCGCTCGGGGCGGGACGTGCGGAGGCGGGCGATCGGATCGACCATGCCGTCGGTGTCGTCCTGCAGGCTCGCGTGGGCGACCGCGTGTCCCGGGGCCAGCCGCTCGTCGAGCTCCACCATCGCGAGGGCCGGGGGCTCGATGAGGCGCTGGCGCTGTGTCGGCAGGCCTGCGCGATCGGCGGCGTCCCGCCCCCACCAGGCCCGCTGCTGCTCGACGAGGTGCGATGAGCGACACCACCGGTCCCGTGTCTCCGCCCGGCCTGCTGGCCGGCGCGTCCGCGCGCTCGCTGCGCCTGATGGCGCTCGGCACGGCGCTGGTGGTCCCGCTGGTCGCGTACCTGGCCGTCGGCGTGATCGGCCACCGGGGTCAGGCCGCGGCCGGCGCCGTGTCGTTCATCAGTCTGGTGGCCGCATGCTCCCCCGACCTCCGGCGCGTGCGCTGGCGTACGGTCGGGTGGGGCATGGCGCTGCAGGTAGGCCTGGCCCTGCTGATTCTCGAGTTCGAGGTGGGCGGCCGCCGGCCGGGCTACGAGCTGTTCAGCGCGGTGGCCGGTGGCATCCGCCGCTTCCTGGAGTTCACCGACGCCGGCTCGCTCTTCGTGTTCGGCGTGCTGGCGGACGAAGCGACGCTCGGGAAGGTGATGGGGCCGGCGAACGGTTTCGTGTTCGCGTTCCGGGCGCTGCCGACCATCATCTTCGTCTCGTCGGTGTCGGCGGTCCTGTACCACTTCGGCGTGCTGCAGGTGATCGTGCGCGGCATGGCGCGCGTGATGATCCGGCTGATGGGCACGAGCGGCGCCGAAACCCTGTCCGCCGCGGCCAACGTGTTCGTGGGGCAGACCGAGGCGCCGCTGATCGTCAAGCCGTTCGTGCCCCGGATGACGCAGTCGGAGCTGCTGGCCATGATGGCCGGCGGCATGGCCACGATCGCCGGAGGCGTGATGGCGGTCTACATCGCCATCGGCGCGGATCCGGTTGCCATCCTGACGACCAGCGTGATGGCAGCGCCGTGCGGGCTGTACCTGTCGAAGCTGCTGCTGCCGGAGCTGGAGGAACCCGAAACGCGCGGGGCGGCGCCGATCGGCATCGAGCGCCAGCACGTGAACGCAATCGACGCGGCTGCAGGGGGCGCCTCCGACGGGCTGATGCTGGCGCTGAACGTGGGCGCGATGCTGATCGCGTTTCTCGCCATCCTGGCGATGGTGGACTCCCTGCTCGGGGCCGTCTGGGACGGTCTCACCCTGTCGCGGGTCTTCGCCGTGGTGTTCGCGCCGCTCGCGTTCCTGATGGGCGTGCCGCCGGCGGACGTCGGGCCGGTCGCGGACCTGCTCGGCACGAAGCTCGTGGCGAACGAGTTCGTGGCGTTCGTGAAGCTGACGGGCGAGTACAGGGACGTCATCAGCGAGCGGGGATTCGTCCTGGCCACGTACGCCCTCACGGGGTTCGCGAACTTCGCTTCCGTCGGGGTGCAGCTCGGCGGCATCGGCGGCCTCGCGCCCGCCCGGCGCGGGGACCTGGCCCGCCTCGGCATGCGCGCGCTGTTCGCGGGCTTCCTCACCACGCTGGTCAACGCCTGCGTGGCTTCGATGCTGTTGTGAGCGGGGACTACGGCTTCGATCGGGTGGAAGAAGCCGCGTCCGCCGTGGCCGGCCGCTGCGGGCGCGCAGACGCGGCCATCGTGCTCGGATCGGGGCTCGGGGGAGTGGCGCAGGCACTGTCCGAACCGGTCGAGATGCCGTACGCGGCGATTCCCAACTGGCCCGCACCGGGTGTGGCGGGCCACTCGGGCCGTCTGTCGGTCGGCACGTTGTCAGGCCGCCGCGTCGCCGTGCTGTCGGGGCGCGTCCATGCCTACGAAGGCGTGCCGCTGCCGGCCGTGGTGTTCGCGGCGCGCGTCATGGCACGCCTTGGCGTCTCGACGTTCGTCTGCACGAACGCGGCCGGGGGCATTGCGCCGACGCTGGCTCCGGGAACGATCATGGTGATCGACGATCACCTCAACCTTCTCGGCGCCAGTCCGCTGACCGGCCCGAACGACGAACGGTTCGGCCCCCGGTTCCCGGACATGAGCGAGGCGTACTCCAGGCGGCTGCGCGCCGTCGCGGACGAGGCCGCGCTGGCCCGTGGGGTCAAGCTCGCACACGGCGTGTATGCGTGTGTGCCGGGCCCGAGCTACGAAACGCCCGCGGAGATCCGGTACCTGCGGGCGATCGGTGCCGATGCCGTGGGGATGTCCACGGTGCCGGAAGTCATCGCGGCACGGCATCTGGGCGTCGACGTGCTGGGATTGTCGTGCATCACGAACATGGCTGCCGGGTTGCTGCCCCAGCCGCTGTCACACGACGAAGTCCTGGAGACGGCCCGGGGCGTGGGGCGGGCGATGAGCGCCCTGCTGGAGGGAGTGGTTGAACGACTCTGATCTGGTCGAGGCGGCGCGGCAGGCCCGGCTGGCGGCGCAGGCCCCCTTCTCCGGGTTCCTCGTGGGCGCCGCCCTCGAAACCGCCGAGGGCGCGATCATCACGGGCTGCAACGTCGAGAGCGCCACCTACGGGCTGACGATCTGCGCCGAGCGTGTCGCGCTGGTCAAGGCCCTCTCCGAGGGTCACTCGAGATTCGTGCAAGTGGCCGTCGTGGCCGACGCCGGACAGCCGACGCCACCGTGCGGCGCGTGCCGGCAGCTGCTGTGGGAGTACGCGGGAAACCTCGACGTGGTCCTCGCCAACCTGACCGAAGTGACCGGCCGCCACCAGCTGGCGGACCTGCTGCCGCTGCCCTTCGATCGGCGCCAGCTGGAGTAGACCCGCAGCTCACGTGAGTTGGCACTCGTCGACGGCCAGCGCTGGCTGGTCTGGGCGAAGCCGAAGGCGGTCGGCCGGAGCCGGCTGCCCGCCTCCGCACGTTCCGCGGTGCGGCGAGGTCTCGCCGAAGCCACGCGAAGGCGGAAGGCCGGCCCCTACTGCGCCGGCGGGGCGGCCGGGCGCGCCGGAGGGGTCGCGGCCACGGCTTCGGGCTCGGCCGGCATCTCGGCGTACTTCAGGTTCGGCGTCAGCGGCATGACCACCAGCGGGACCTGCTCGCGGATGGTGCTGGCCTGATCGGACGTCGCGGAGCGCAGCAACTGCAGCTTGCCGTTCCACGGATCCAGCACGAGCCTCGAACCCAGCGGGAGGGCCGACACCTGGCCGACCTGGTCGAGCGCCAGCTCCGGTGAGTCCTTCATCAGGTCGCCCAGCCGGATGCCGCCTTCGACGATGTGATCGCCGATGTGCGGGTGGATCAGGTTCGGCAGGGTGCGCGCCCGCTCGGCCACGACGCGCAGGAAGAGGCCGACCTTCGCCAGATCCTCGTTGTAGGGCGATCGGCGGAGCATCGCCAGGACCTGGGTGTCCGCGGCGGCTTCCTGGTCGGCCGTGCGCCGGACCTTCAGCGTCTTCAGCAGCTCGTTGTCGTCGATCATCATGCGGTCGGCGAAGGCGAACTGCGTGTCGATGAGCGGGTGGCCGAGCACGATGTGCGCGAGCTCGTGCGCGAGCATGGTCGCCAGGCTGGCCTCGTCGGGCAGCACGTCGATCAGGCCGCGACTCAGCACGATGGTGTGGCCCATCGTGAACGACTCGAGCGGCGACGTCAGGAGCACGCGGGCGCGGACCGGCCGGTCCAGCGCGATCTCGCTGGTCACCAGCAGGTTGTTGAGCACCGTTTCGAGCACGTTCTCGACGTCGCCCGGCATGGCAATCAGCTGCGCGCGCTCGAGGCGCTCGATCACGTTCCGCTCGGCTTCCAGCTCCCAGCGGCGCTGGCTCTGGACCGGGGACAACTGCCGCTCCGGCTCGGCCTGGTCGATGGCTGTCGGCTCGTGCACGCGGATGGCCGTGTAGGCCTGGCTGGCCCGGATGCGCTCGAGATCGAAGCCCCACATCCGGATCTGGCTCTTGAAGCGGGGGCGATCCTCTTCCCGCTCCTCGAGGTCGATGTTGGTCTCCTCGACGTAGATGTAGGAGGGCAGCCACAGCCCGGGCAGCACGTTCACCCGCCAGCTGTCCACGTGGAAGGCGACCTTCTTGCGGAAGAAGTCGCGTTCGACGCGGCGGTTGATGCCGTTGAAGCGGACGATGTTGTAGCCGCGATCCTCGACCCAGATCCGGCCGGCGAACCCGTCCTTCAACTCCTTCTTCGGCCGCACGTCCACGACATAACAGCGCGTCTCGCCGAGGAACTCGCGCCGGACGAACTGGAAGGTGTATTTCTCCGGGGCCAGCAGCTCCCAGTCCGGCGAGGCCATGGCCGCGAAGCCGTCGGGGACGTACTCGAGGCTCTTGTTTCGCGCCGCACCGGTGAATCGGGGCGTTTCCCTGCCGCCGCTGACCGGCTGGAGCCTGGGACCGTCACGCCAGTCGAAGCGGCCCAGCAGGTAGCTGTCGGCGGTCGGCACGAGGCCCAGGCGCGCGTCCTCGGCCAGGTTCTGGACGTAGACCTCCACCACCGGACGGAAGTTCCGCAGGTTCTGGATGATCGTGCCCTCGGTCTTGTTCGCCTGCGCGACGATCTGTTCCAGTGTCGGTGCCTGGGCGGCCGCCGGTGGCGGTGCCACCACGAGCAGCCCGAGGAGCAGCGCGCGCCGCGCCGGGGTGGTTGGCCTCATACAGGGGTCACTGTAGCGCATCTCGTTCCCTACGCCGAGGATCGCCCCGGCTCGACGCTCGGCTGCTCGTCTCCTCACGACAGCCGGAACACGATCGTCACCCTCGTCCGGACGTCGATCGGGACTCCTCCACGGGTGGCCGGCGTGAACTCGATCCGGCGGGCGGCCTCTTCTGCCCGCGCATCGAGGCCGTAGCCCAGACCCGACACCACACCGAGTACCCTGACCTCCTTTTCGGCCGTAAACACGACGTCCAGCACTACCTCCCCCTGAATTCGCCTCTCCCGAGCCTCGTCCGTATAGCGGGGCGTCGGTTTCGACAGCACTTCGAGGGGGGTCGGGGGTGGTGGGGCCGGCTTCGACGGGGCTGTCTGATCCGGCCCGGACCCTGCGCGGCGCGCGTCCTCGAACCCGGTCGATTCCACGAGGCTTCTCCCGGGTCCGGCTGGTTCAGCCGGAGAGGGCTGACTGCTGAAGCCGGCGTCCGCCACCGCCTGCCCGGTTGCCGAGGGTCGAGTCACGTTGGCGGACGCATCGCCGGCGGCCCCGAACACGCCGGTGACCGTCCCCTCTCGTCCCGCCGCCTCCCGGCCGACCGAACCGCCGCCACCGCTCGCGAACAGACCGGTTCGTGCCGGCGGAAGCTGCATCCTCGAGCCGCTGCCGGCAGGTCCGGCCGCGTCGAACCCCGCGTCGCGCACGATCGGGCGTGCGGCCGGGGGCTCGCTCAGGGCGGCCGCCTGTTCGACGAAGCTCTCCGGGGCAACGGGGCGGACGGGCCGTGGGGACGCCGGCGGAGGCGGAGGAGATGGCTCAGACGGCACCTTGACCGGCTCGATCGTTGGTGCCGGTGACGGTTCGGGCGCCGCCAGGCGCACCGGTTCGGGCGCTGCCAGGCGCACCGGCTCGGGTGCGGCGGCGGGCGCGGGCTGCGCCGGCAGCACCAGGCGCGGTTCCGCGAACATCACGTAGGTCAGCTCTTCTGCCCCTGCCGTCAGACGCGGCGAAAACAGCTCGCGGGCGCCGATGACGGACACGGCTCCCGCGACCGCGAGGTGCAGGGCGATGCTCGCCAGAGCGGCCAGGGGAGAGCGCCGCGGAACCGGGGGGCTGGTGAACAGTACGGATCCCTCCTGTCCTCTTTCGGAATCCGGGCGGCAGACGATAGTCTGAGGAAGCATTGTAAAGCTGCCGATCCATGCTGCCAACCATTACCTGGGAAAACGACGCGGTCGTCATGATCGACCAGCGGAAGCTTCCCTCAAAGGAGGTCTACGTCCGCTGTCGCACGGCCGCCGAGGTGGCGAGAGCCATCACGACGATGGTCATCCGCGGCGCCCCGGCCATCGGCGTCGCAGCGGCCATGGGGATCGCGCTGGGGATCAGGGCGAGCCGCGCGGCGGGCACCCGGCAGCTGGCCGTCGAGTTCCAGAAGCTCTGCGATCGGATGGCGGCGACACGGCCGACCGCGGTCAACCTGTTCTGGGCGATCGATCGGATGAAGCGGGTGTTCGCCGAACAGGTCGGGACCGGGGCGCCGGTGGACGACATCCGGCAGGCGCTCGAGCGCGAGGCGCACCGCATTCACGACGAGGACGTGGCGAGCTGCCGTGCGATGGGCGCCTTCGGCGCGTCGCTGGTCCCGGACGACGCGCGGATCCTCACGCACTGCAACGCCGGGGCGCTGGCCACGGCCGGCTACGGGACGGCGCTGGGCGTGGTTCGTGCGGCAGCCGAGGCTGGCAAACGGGTCGCCGTGCTGGCGGACGAGACGCGTCCGTTCCTGCAGGGTGCGCGGTTGACGGCCTGGGAGCTGGTGAGGGACGGCATCGACACGACGGTGATCACCGACAACATGTCGGGCGCAATGATGCGGGCCGGGCAGGTGGATCTGGTCGTGGTCGGAGCGGACCGCATCGCGGCGAACGGCGACGTGGCGAACAAGATCGGCACCTACGCCGTGGCCGTGCTGGCCAGGGAGCACGGCCTTCCGTTCTACGTCGCGGCGCCGCTGTCCACGATCGACCTGGCCACGCCCGACGGCGATCACATCCCGATCGAAGAACGGAAGGCCCGGGAGCTGACGCACGTCGCGGGGCAGCGGCTCACGCCGGAGGGCGCGCAGGTCCGCAACCCGGCGTTCGACGTGACACCCCACCGCTACGTGACGGCGATCGTGACCGAGCGGGGGATCTGCCGCCCCCCGTACACCGAGTCGCTCGGTGCGATCGTGAAGGGCGGATGGGGCAGATAGGGCAGATAGGGCGGATCGGGCAGATAGGGCGAGTGGGCCTGCAGAGACACTCGTAGGGGCCAGCTTTGGCTGGCCCAAGCCTCGAACGCCTTCACGCACGACAACTATGGCCACTTCAGGCGCCGCCCGAGCCGGCCGGGACCGCGGCAGCCGCGATCAGTAGTCGAACTGCCCGCCGAACTTGATCAGCCGGCCGCCCAGCACGGTCGTGGGCCTCAGCCACTGCGGCCCGTACGCGGTCACCTGGCTCAGCACGTCGCGCGCGTTGAACAGGTTGTAGATGTCGAGGTCGACCTTCAGGCGTCCCTTGCCCACCCGCAGGATCTTCGTCAGCCGCAGATCCACCTGGCTCAGCCGGCTGCTGAACTGTGTGTTCGGTTCCAGCAGATCGACGCTGACCGTCCCCGTGGCGCCGCTCGACAGATTCCGCCCGAGCGTCGGCACGACCTGCGCGTTGGGCACGACCCACGTCGCAACGGTGGGAATGCCCGGCAGGTTCTGGACGACGCCGCTCAACTGCACCCCGTACGGCAGCGGGTAGATGGCCGAGACTTTGTACTGCATCTGTCCGGCCAGCGGGAGCGTGGTCCGGCAGAACCCGGGACGGGCCGCCTGCGGCGAATCCACGATCGTGCACGTGTCGGTCAGCGTCTTGCCGCCGGCCACGCCGCCCTGCAGGATGCCACCGGTGCCGAACCGCGCGTTCACGGCCACGTCGAAGCCGTTGTACAGCTCGGTCCGTTCCCCGAAGCGGGAGTGGAGCACGACGAGGTTGTCGACCCGCCCGAACCTCGCTGGGCTCACGTCGTACAGACCGCAGAGCTGGGTCCCGCTGGCCGACCCGAGGCGGTTGTCGACGGGCGCCGTCACGCAGAAGGGATTGAAGTCCGCGGGCGTGACGGCCAGGTTGTCCGTCACCGTGAAGTTGCCGAACCAGGTCCGGTAGTACCCCGCCGTCATGGCCACCCCCGGCGCGAGTTCGTGCTGCACGGCCACGGTGTTCTGCCAGTGGTACGGCCGTTTCGAGAAGCCCCGGAGCACGTCGTCGGCATAGGTCGTGGACGGCGTCGTCGCCCAGCACGGCGCTCTTCCAGTTGAACGGGAACCAGCCGATCACGATGACCAAGACGTCACCCGGGGTCTTCGACCTGCTGGGGATCGACGTGGCGGCGCTCATCTCGAACATGGGTGGTCCGAGCTTCAACATGACGGTGGTCGGCACCAGGCCGGACCTCACCATGGTCAATCAGATGCTGACGGTATTCAACAACCCTGGCAACCCGCTGCTGCAGACCTTCAGCCTCGCGGGATTCACCGGCCTCTCGAGCGTGACGCTCACGCAAGGGACGTTGGGAAACCAGAACGCCTTTCAGTTCACCAACCTGGTCGTAGACGACACGGCACCCATCCCGGAGCCCGCCTCCATGCTTCTTGTCGCGTCCGGGATCGGCGCGCTTGGGCTGCGCCGCCGGCGTCGCCGCGCCGACTGAACAGCGGCCGCTTCCGAGTTCACTTCGAACGCCGTCGCGACGGGCCGCGCGGCCGGTCCGCGTGCGCGGTGGTGCGTCTGTAGCGTGGCCAGCCGGGCAGCCGCCGCGCGAGCAGGCCCTGAGGTGCCGCCGCTCCCGATCGTTCCGATCCGGCCAGCCAGCGCACCCTCGGAACGGGGGAAGGCCACCTCCCGGGTCAGGCAGCTGCGGGACCCGGCGATCTTCGAGGAGGCGGGCCGCACCTTCCTGCTCTACGCCGTCGCCGGCGAATCGGGCATCGCCATCGGCGAGATCCACTGGCGCTGACGCCCGTGCGGGCGGGGCGCGTGGCTTCACGGCGCGCGGCCGACTGCAGGACCCCGTCGATCTCGTCGACGTACCGTGCGACGTCGAACCGCCGCACCGTGTCGAGCGCACCGGCGATCACGCGGTCCGCCATCGCCCGGTCGTCGACCAGCAACGCGATGCCGGTGGCCAGCCCCTCTGCCGTGCCGTCGTAGAGGAGACCGTTGACGCCGTGCTCGACGATCTCCTGAATCGCCCCGGCACGGTTGCAGATCACCGGTATCCCGCGGGCCATCGCTTCCGGCACGGTACGGCCCAGGCTGTCCACGAGGCTGCAGTTCAGGAGCACGTCCGTGTCCGCGTAGATCCGCTCGATGTCGTCCGTGAACGGGAGCCACCGCACATCACCGGCCAGGCCGAGCGCCGCGCACGAGGCCCGCACCTCCTCCACATAGACCCTATCGAGCGCGTCGCCGTAGACGGCCAGGGAGCAGGAGACGCCGCGCGCTTTCAGGAGGCCGAGCGCGTGCGCCGCGATGTGCTGGCCCTTGCCGGCCACGCCGTAGGCCGGTAGCGTCAGCCGAACCGTGGCGTCCCTGCCGATCCGGCGTCGCCGGACGGCCGCGGCCGGAGGAGCGGGGATGCCGTTTCTCACCACATGGCATCGCTTTCCGCGGGCGCCCAGCCACCACGCCTGCACGAACGTCGAGACGGCGATGACGCGGTCGGACCGACGGATGCGGCAGGCGATACGGGGCCGGCAGGGCAGGTACTGGTAGTTCTCGCCGATTTCGCGCACGTGCCAGACGTGCGGCACCCCGTGACGCCTCGCCACCAGAAAGCCCGCTTCCACGGCCGACGTGTTCGTGTAGACCACGTCCGGGGCGAATCGCGCCGTGGCCCGATCCAGGCCGGGAAGCGCGCCCCTCAGCGCGGCCAGGTAGCGGACCGCCCGTGCGGCGTGCGCCGGCACCGTGGCGGCCTCGGTCGCGCTGGTGATGCACCGCGGAAAGGGAACGACGTCCGCCCCGATCCCGCACCGCTCGAGCTCGATCCCGAGCGGTCCCGGATAGGGCAGCAGTACGTGGAGGTCGCGGCTTCCACGGGCGCGCAGGCCGTCCAGCGCGGTCAGCAGCGATCGTGACGCCCCGTAGAGGGACGTGTCGTGCGAGAAGACCAGAATCCGCATGGGGCGTATCAAGCGGCCGTCGCGGCTCTCCCTGACGCGGCGCGCCAGGGCGCCCCGGATCACCCGCCTGTGCGGTGCCCCGGCACCGAGCCGCGCAGCGCATTGTCGAGCGCGGAGACGGACCCTGCTGCGTCCCAGTGTATGCGCGAAGATGAGCCTGACGGCCGAAAAGACTGGCCCGAATCTTGACAGCGCCAGGGGCTGTGCAGGGGCAGGCCCGGGGGCGGATCGCAAGAGGGGCGTTCGGTAGACTTCCTGGCTAGTGCTTCCTGTCGTCAAGCGGTTGGAAGGTGAGCGCCAGCCCGTTGATGCAGTAGCGCAGGCCGGTGGGTGGTGGTCCGTCCGGAAACACGTGGCCCAGATGGCCTCAGCACTGGCCGCAGTGCACCTCGGTACGGACCATCCCGTAGGCGCGGTCCACGGTCTCGCCAAGGGCCCCGTCGAGGGGGGCGAAGAAGCTGGGCCAGCCCGTGCCGCTCTCGAACTCGCGCTCGGTTCGGAACAACCGGTGTCCGCAGCCGGCACAGGCAAACGTCCCCGCGCGCTTCTCGTCAAGCAGCGCGCAAGACCCCGGGGGCTCGGTGCCATGGGCCCGCAGGACGGCGTACTGCTGGGGTGTCAGCAGACGACGCCATTCCGCGTCGGTCCGCTGCACGGGAAATTGTGAGCTGGCCATGGAGTGATTATTCTGGAGACGTGTTCGACCCGTCCACTTTCGGCCTGACGGCCTACCGACAACGGAGAGGCTACACCGGCTCCACCACGCCGACCTGGGCCACCCTCGCGGGCGTCGCGGAGCGGCACCCGCCGTGCCCGGCAGCAGGTTGTCCGTGCTCCCGGAATGGCTCATCAAGGAGGGCGACGCCACGGTGGTGATGCTTGCAGTGGGCGACCGCGCAGAGCGCCGCGTGGTCACCACGGGCCTCACATCCGATCAGGGCCTAGAGATCACCTCTGGCCTCGTCCCAGGCGACCTCGTGATCACGCAGGGGCACATCGGCGTCGAGCACAACACGACGATCACCGCCGCGATGCGACCCCAAGGGCACTAGCGGAATCGTGACAGCAGAGCGCGTCCTGTGGCCGGCGTTTCGCCCCCTGCTCCGAGGGCTGGTCGACCGGCTTCCGGCAACCTGGCAACTGCGGGTCAGGGCAGCCAAGCGCGTCGTGCTGCGCCAGTACGACTGGGCGCGACCGATCGCGCGCCTGCGCAGACGCGACGACGCCTACATTGATGCCACACGGCGGCAGTCACAATCTCTGCCTGGCCGCCAGCGTGTTGCCATCTACAGCCTCCACCATTTCTCCCCAGTCGAGTATTCCCTGGCCATGGCGCTGCAGCTCCGAGGGCACGAGGTTCAGGGCATCCTGTGCGACGGACTGCTGCCGCTGTGCGAGTTGAGTCTCGGGCCAAACGTCCGTCCGCCGTGCGATGCCTGCGTCATGAACCTCTCGCGATACGAGTCGGCGTTCGGTTTCCACTACGAGCGCCTGAGCCGTTTCCTCACCGAGGACGACCGCGCGCGGGCCACGGCCCTGGTGGCCGCTGTCCCGCCGGCGGCCAGGCTGAGCATGACTGTGAACGGCGTCGCGGTCGGGCGCCTGGCGCATCGCGAGCTGCAGCGCTATTACCGCGGGTTCGTGTTCGAGCCGTCTGCCGACCCTGCGTTCCAGAAGTGGCTGGTGTCGGCCGTGCTGTTGACCTGGCTGTCAGAACGCTGGCTCGACAGCATTCGGCCCGACATCGTCGGGACCTGCAGCGGGAGAACCCTGCCGACCGCGTGCGTGTTCGAGGTCGCCCGCCGAAAGGGCATCCGCACCGTCACCTGGGACGGTGTGGCCACGCGTCCGGACGCGCTCATGTTTAGCCACGATCGGCCGGCCACGGAAGTCCCGCTGGACGAGGCGTGGCTGCAGGTAGCGGGCGAGCCATTGTCACCACAGCAGGATAGGGAGTTGGACGCGTTTCTCGCCGACTGGTCGCGGAGCCGGAACACGCCGTTTCCGTACAACCCACACCCGGTCGATAACGAAGCGGTGATCCGGGCGGAACTGGGACTCCGTGACGACGCGCCGCTCGTGGCGGCGTTCTCGAATACCTCATGGGACATCTCGGTCATCGACCGTGACGCCGGTTTCGACAGCATGTTCGACTGGCTGTTTGCGCTGGTCGGCTACGCGGCCCGCCACCCCGAAATCGACCTGGTGGTGCGGGCTCACCCGGCCGAGAAGACGGTGCCGCCCGAGCTGCAGTCGCGAACGCCCGTCGGTGCCGAGATCCGAAAGCGGTGTCACCCGCTGCCGCGCAACGTGAAGATCGTCGAGGGCGACAATCCGATCAGCTCGTACCGTCTGGCCGGGATGGCGCAGGTGAACATCGTCTACGCGTCACGCCTGGGCCTGGAGCTGGCCGTCGCGGGCATGCGGGCGTGGATCGCCGGCGTCGTCACCTACCGGGGGAAAGGCTTTACCCTCGACCTCGAGTCGCGGGAGCATATGTTCGACATGCTCGACCTGCACATGGGCGAGAATCGGCTCTCTGGCGAGGACATCGAGCGCGCGCGACGATTCGCCTACTTGTGGTTCTTCCGTTACGAGGTTCGGCTGCCGCTGCTCCACCCGGCCGACAAGCGCTTCGCGCTCGACGGCTTCCGTCAGCTTGGCCCGGGAGGCGACCCAGTGCTGGAGAACGTGTGTCACGCGGTGGTCACGGGCGTACCCTTTCTGGACCTGAATGCTCCAGTCGCTTAGATGGTCGTCGACGCACCGGGCGTTTCAGCTCGCCGGCGGCGTGTGGCTGAGGGTTGGCGGCCGCACCGACGATGCCCGGCCTATCGAGCTTGGGCGCATCGAGCGCGTCCTGGTGGTGCGCCTGGACGAGATGGGCGACCTCGTCCTGACGACGCCGTTCCTGCGGGAACTGCGGCGCAACCTGCCCGACGCCTCAATCGCGTTGCTGGTACGGAGCGAGCTGGCCAATCTGGTCGAGCGCTGTCCATACGTAGACGAGGTCCTCACCACCGAGCCGGTCGCGGAGGGACCCTGGCGCTGGCTGCAGACGCCGGCGCGGGCAGCAGGCCTGGCCCGACGAGAACTCTGGCCGCGTAACTTCGATCTGGCCATCACGCCGCGCTGGGACGTCGACTCGGGCTACGCCGCCGCCATTGGCTTGTTGAGCGGTGCCCGCCAGCGGCTGGGCTACTCGGAACGGGTGACTGAACGGAAGACCGTCTTCAATTCCGGACTGGATCGCCTGCTCACGCATCCAGTTACCGACGATGGCCACGCCCATGAAGTGGAGAAGAATCTGGCGCTCATCGTCGCCATGGGCGGCGCCGTCCGCGAGGACCGTCTGGAGCTGTGGTGCGGGGAACCCGACGAACGGACCGCCGCCGCCCTTCTGCGCGAGCATCGCGCGGCCGGTGGCGAGTTGGTGGTCGCGGTCTCTCCTGGTGCCGGCCATCCCAAGCGCATGTGGCCCCTGGCCAAGTTCGCGAGGCTTGGCGCCTGGCTGCAGCACAGAGGCGCCAGAGTGGTGCTGGTCGGCGGCCGTGGCGAAGAACCACTCGGCCTGCAGCTTCGGCACCTGCTGGGCGATACGGTGGTCAACGCCATCGGATGCACCAGCATGCGCGAAACGGGCGCGCTGCTGAAGCGCTGCCACCTGTTCATCGGCAACGACGCGGGACCGATGCACCTGGCGGCAGCGGCCGGCCTGCCGGTCGTCGAAATCTCGTGCCATCCCGACGGCGGTTCCATCGATCACGTGAACTCACCGATGCGCTTCGGTCCATGGGGCGTGCCCCAGGCGATCCTCCGCCCGGCCACCCCGCTGGGCACCTGCTCGGACGCCTGTGTCGCCGAACGTGCGCATTGCATCGATGGCGTGTCGGTCGAGCAGGTCACGCAGGCCGCAACCGCGTTGCTGTCGCGATTGGGCGAGGCCGCGACATGAAGACGCTCCCCGCGCTGCGCCGGCTCGTCGCCGAGATCACGACCGCCGCGGCGGGCAAAGCGTCGGCGAGCGTCGCGCTGACGCTGGCACTGAGCGTGACCGAGGCGGCCAGCCTGGCGATGCTGGTCCCGCTGCTGGCGATGGTGGGAATCGGTGAATCGGCCGTGATGCCCGAAGCGGTCGACGACTGGTTCGCCGGGGCGTTTGACTCGATGAACGTGCGGCCGACGCTTGGCAGCGCGCTGGCGTTGTTTGCCGGCGTGGCCGCACTGCGCGCGATCCTCATGCGGTGGCAGCTCCTGGTCAACTCCAGCCTCCGCGAGGCCGTGACGGCCAGCGTGCGGGTGCGGCTGTACCGGGCATTGGCCGGGGCTGAGTGGACGTTCATCGTTACGCGACAGCCGTCGGAGTTCGTCAACGCGCTGACGGACCAGGTCGGCCGGGTCGGATCGGCCGCGCACCAACTGGTGTCGTTGAGCGTGATGACATCGGTCTCGCTCGTCTACCTGGGCATGGCGCTCTATCTCTCGGCGATCATGACGCTGGCAACGCTGACCTGCGCGGCGCTGCTGGCGTGGGTGCTGCGCCGAAGCATGACCGACGCCAGCACTTCCGGGAGGCTGGCGTCTGAGGCTCGGGGACGACTGCATGCCGCAGCGACCGAGCATGTGGGCAGCCTGAAGACCGTCAAGAGCTTCGGTGCCACGGATCGGCATGACGAGGTCTTTCGCCGCCTCACCTACGAATCGCGCGATGCCAATCTGCAGGTGACGGCCGGACAGACGGAGCTACAGCAGCGGCTGGAGTTCGGCTCCACGGTGCTGCTGGCGGTTGCAGTCTACGTCGCGCACGAAGTCCTGGGAATCGCGACGCCGCAATTGCTCGTCCTGCTGTTCGTGTTCGCCCGCCTGATGCCACGCCTGACGTCGATCTATGGGCAGCTGCAGGGGCTGGCGACCGTTCTTCCGGTGGTCGAGGCGACGGCGGAGCTCGAGCGCACCTACCACGCTGCCGCCGAACCCACGGCCTCGGAGTCACGGCCGCACCCCCTCGCCGACGGCATTCGCCTGCAGGGCGTGTCGTTCGCCTACCTGCGGCGAACCGAGGCCCCGGCGCTCTACGACGTGAACCTGGACATTCGGGCCGGATACACGACCGCGATCGTCGGACCCTCAGGTGCCGGCAAGACGACGCTTGCCGACCTGCTCATCGGGCTGCTGTCGCCGACGAGCGGCCGCATCCTGGTCGACGGCACGCCATTGACCGCGGATGGCCTGGCTGGCTGGAGGCGGCAGATCGGTTACGTTGCCCAGGAGACGTTCCTGTTCCACGACACGATCCGTGCGAACCTGCTGTGGGCCAGTCCCGCTGCCAGCGACGCCGCGCTGTGGGATGCCCTGCGCCTGTCCGCGGCCTCCGACTTCGTCGCCGCACTGCCGGAGGGGCTGGACACGGTCCTGGGCGAACGCGGCGTGCTCGTGTCGGGCGGCGAGCGCCAGCGACTGTCACTGGCGCGCGCCCTGCTGCGCCAACCACGCCTCCTGGTGCTCGACGAGGCGACCAGCTCGCTCGACTCCGAGAACGAAACGCGGATTCAGCAGGCCATCGAAGGCCTGCACCAGCGGATGACCATCGTCATCATCACCCATCGTCTGTCGACGATCCGTCGGGCAGACCTGATTCACGTGATCGAGATGGGGCGTGTCGTCGAGTCTGGATCGTGGGACGCGCTGATGGCCCGTCGTGCCGGGCGCTTTCGCCAACTGTGCCTGGCACAGGGGATCGAAGACGGACCGGCAGCGCCGGCACGTCGCTCGGTGGCCTGGAGCGCCCAGTGATGGACAGCTCAGGGCACGGGACCGGGCGCGGCCTGCGCGACCGCGTCCGCGAGGGGCTCGACGGAATAGGCGCGCTCGGCGCGTGGCGGCGATGGCGCCGCCGCGGCATCGAGCTGCGCCGTTACGCGACCGATGCGTCGTATCGCCAGATGCAGAGGGAGCGCCGGCAGCACTTCGAGGCATTCCGCAGCCGGTACGCGCACCTCTTCCCGCCGATCGAACCACGTGGCTCGTCGGCGATGCGCGTCTTCGTGCGCAGCCGGCGGTTCCCGACCATCGAGGTCGAACTGGCGCTCATCAAGGCCCTGCAGGCGCGCGGCTCTACGACCGTTGTCGGCCTGGCTCGGGCGGATGCGCACCTGCGGCCGTACTACGAGCTGGCGGGCGTTCGCGAGTTCCTGCCGTGGGACCCGGGCGAACGCACGCACGTCTTTCGCGCCCAGGCGCGGGCCGCACTCGCCTCCGTGAGGTCGATCGATGAACTCAAGAAGCTGGACATCGATGGCGTGCTGGTTGGCGTGGCCGCACTGCTCAGCACCCACCGGCGGTTACGAACCGGAGAGCTGAATCTTGACCAGCCCGCCCACCGGGCGGCGCTGCAGTCTCGCATCGCGGCGTCGCTGGCCGCGGGGGCCTGGGCCTCGGAGATCGTGGAGCGCGCGCGACCGGATCTGCTTCTGACCTCGGAGATCGAGTACACGCCGGAATCCGAACTCTTCGACACCTGCCTGGCGCGCGGAATCCCGGTCGTCAGATACATGGAGGCGCACCGCGACAGCACGCTGCTGTTCCGGCGCCATACCTCCGCGAACCGCGACGACCATGTCGCCTCGATCGCGCCGGAGACATGGAGCAGGCTCACGGCAATGGACTGGTCGGAGCGCCACAGCGCTGCCGTCCTCGATGAGCTTCGCCGGTGCTACACGACCGGCGACTGGTTCAGCATCCCGGGCACGCAACGCGGCACGCGGGTGACCGCGGAGCGCGACACACGCGCCGCCCTCGAACTCGACGACACTCGCCCCGTCGGCGTCATCTTCTCGCACATCCCGTGGGACAGCTCCTTCCGCTGGGGAACTGACCTGTTCCGAAGCTGCGAGGAGTGGCTGATCGAAACGGTCAGGACCGCGATCGACAACGACCGCGTGCAATGGCGGATCAAGGTGCATCCAGCACACGTCGGCAAGGCCCTGAAGGAGCGGTATTCGGGAGGGCCGGCCGACGTGACGGCGCTCGGTGAGGCGCTGGGCGACCTGCCACCACACGTCCGGCTGATTCCCCCCGACACGCCGGTCAGCACCTGGTCGCTGCTGGAAGTCATGGACTATTGCCTCACGGTGCGCGGCACCATCGGCATCGAGGCAGCGCTGCTCGGCATTCCCGTGTTGACGGCCGGGACCGGACGCTACGACCGCAAGGGGTTCACCATCGATTCATCCTCGCGAGAGGAGTACCTCGACCGGCTCGCACACATCGAGACGATCCGGCCACTTCCGGAGCAGGCACGAACGCTGGCGCAGCGGTACGCCTACGGACTGTTGCTCTGTCGGCCACTGGTGCTCTCGAGCGTTCGCTTTGCGGTCTCGCGATCGGGCGACATTGGCCCCGACCGCGTCGGCACCCGCGTGATCAATCTGCTGGAAAGCTCGTTCCACCTGGACAACGCCGACGCCTGGGGCCGCGCGCCAGACCTGGTGGCGTTCGCCGACTGGGTGGCCGGAGAAACAGCGGAGATGCTCGTCGAGCCCACCGTGCCTGCACCGGTCCAGGCGGCCGCGCGATGAGCACGTCGACGACGACTCAGGCACTGCACATCGTCTGCGAGCGCGACGTCGGGTTGTTCAACCTGTTTCTCGGCATCATCGCGCACATCCATTGGGCGAGGAGCGAGGGTCGCATCCCGGTCGCCTATCTCGGCCAGTACTGCTGCTACTGGACGCCGCTCGGCTACCGCGGCAGCGATTCGGTGTGGGAGTACTACTTCGAGCCGCTCGTTCCCGAGTATCCAGCCGCCGCATTCCCCCTCATGTCCGCCAATGGATTGCCGACCATCCTCACGTGAAGGACGTGAAGGGCTGCTTCGTCGATGATCGACTACTTGCTGCTGTGCCGGTGACACCACCTCGTGTACAACCTCTCGGCGATTCCCCGAGCCCTGATGCTGAGCGTGCCCGGCATGCCCGAAACCAATCTCGCCGCGCTGGCGCCTCTCGACCTCGCGGTCGCGGCTCTGCGTCGCCAGGTGCAGCGGTGGCGACGCTCTCACTGATCCTGTGCTCGCGCAACGACCAGTACATGGGCAACTCCCGCTGGCGGCTGCAGACGGCGCTCGACTACGCGGCCAGAAGAGCGCACGAACTGGGCAGGGCCAACGACGTGGAGATTCTCGTCGCCGACTGGGGCAGCGAGACACCGCTGCGCGACGTCGTCCGACTGGGGCCGGAGGCGGGCAGGATGGTCCGGTTTCTGCACATTCCGCCGGCGGCGGCGCGACGGCTCCAGCGAGACAGCCCGTTCCCGGAGGTGCTCGCGCTGAATGCGGCGGCCAGGCGGGCCGGCGGAGACTACATCGGACGCATCGATCAGGACACGCTTGTCGGGGGGCGCTTCCTGCGCATGTTCTTCGATCTGGTCGAGGGCCGGCGCCACCTCGACGTGCCTGTCGCCACCGCGCTGCTCTTCGCCAACCAGAGGATGGTGCCCTACCGGTTTACCTCACGCTGTCCAGATCTTCCGTTGGTCGAGCGGTGCATCCGTAGCTTCGGGCCGCGCCTGCCGGTTGAACTCTCGCCGCGCCGCCCCTTCCACGCTCACGGGGTCGGCATCTGGCTCGCCCATCGCGACCTCTGGCACGAATGCGGGGGCTACGACGAGCGCATGATCTACATGAACGACATGGAGATCAACATGATCGAGCGGCTGCGCCGGCGGCACGTGCTGGTCGATCTGGGGCGCATCGTCGACTACGACTTCTTCCATCTGGAGCACTACTCGCCGCTCCAGCCACGCCGGTCCTCCACACACCGCAGAGTGAATCCTTCGTCGCCCTTCGATCGGACAGACGTCATCAACCCCACCGGGGCCGACTGGGGATTGGCTCGGCTACCGCTTGACGCACCCTCCGGCGTCGATGCCGAGGCACTCACCTCGCCACCGCCATTCGACGGGACACGGTATCGGTGGCTGGTCTGTGTGGCCGCGGGGCGCATCGCTGGTGACAGGTCGTGGCTCGCGCTCCGCCGATTGACCGGCAGGGTCAGCGGCCAGGCCAAGGAGGTGTTCTTCCGTGTCTTCCGCTCGGACGTCGTAGCCGAATGCCGGGCGACCATCGCCACACGCGGCCTGGTTCCGGCGCTCAACGGGACCAGACACCTCCGTCGTCGGGACAGGCTTGTCGTCGCCACCGGGCTGTACGAGGTGTTCACGAGACACCCGGAGTGCACCGAACTCCATCGCGGCGCCGTTCGCGGCGCGCGCTATGTCCTCTCCCAGTCGGCGCTGGCCAACCGCGACACCAGACGCTATCTCCTTGCGTGGGGCACCGAGCTGCTGCGACAGCATGCCGACATGCGCGACCTGTTCGAGAACACGGATATCGTGTTCTCTCCCAGCGAGCAGGCGGCGTTGCAGAACTCGACGCTGTTTGAAACCACCTGGAGGCTGCTCGTCCCCATGCTGCTGTCGCGCGAGCCGGCAGACGGGGATCGACAGCACATCTATTGCTTCGGCTGCGCGGGTGGGGCGACCGTCGCCGCGCTCAAGTTCGCGTTCGACAGGCAAGGCATGCCGCTGCCGTTCCTGCACCTGTTCGACTCGTTCGCCGGCCTTCCCGCCGAACAACCCGGCATCGGCACCAACAGCCATTGGCGTGAGGGGTCGTTCGCGTTCGGCCCGGAGCGTCTGCGCGAGAAGCTCTGTAAGGTGGGCGTCACAAACGATGGATTCGCCATCCACGAGGGTTTCTTCAGCGACTCGCTGACTCCGGAACTCGCCGCCTCTGGCGACCTCCGGCCGGCTCTCTATATCGACATCGACTGCGATCTGTACATCAGCACGTACCAGGCGCTGGACTTCATGTTCGCCCACGGTCTGGCCACCACGGGCACCTATGTCGGCTACGACGACTGGGGCGACACCAGGGAGTGGACGGAAGGCGAGAGCCGGGCGCACAAGGAGATCGCCGACAAGTACGGCGTACGGTTCACGGAGTGCGTCTCCTGGGGACGCGCGCCGGTGGTGCGCAAGCTGTTTCGTGTCATGGACAGGGGTTCGCGGTGACCCTGTCACTCATCCTGTGCTCGCGCAACGACCAGTACATGGGCGATTCGCGCTGGCGGCTGGCGACGGCGCTGAACTACGTCGGCGAGCACATCAGGCGCCTGGGCAGAGAGTCCGACGTGGAGATCGTCGTTGCAGACTGGGGGAGCGACCCGCCGCTGAGCGACACCCTCGAGATCGATCCCGCCGCCGCGCGTGTGACCCGCTTCGTCCTTGTCCCGCCCATACTGGCGGCGACCCTCCAACTGGACAGTCCCTTCCCCGAAGTCATCGCGTTGAATGCGGCCGCGCGGCGCGCGCGCGGGGACTACATCGGACGCATCGACCAGGACACGCTGGTCGGCGCACGTTTCCTCGCGACGTTCTTCGACCTCTGTGAAGGGAAGCAACGCCTCGATGTGCCGCTCGACTCAGCCCTGCTTTTCTCCGGCCACCGACACGTCCCCTACCGGCTTGCCGTGCGCTGCCCGCCGCTGTGGGCCGTCACCAGGTTCGTCGAGCGCCGAGGCCGCGCGCTGCCGTTGGAGGGCAGCGACTCGGCCAGTCCCTTCTACCTGAAGGCGGTCGGCATCTGGCTGCTGCATCGCCGCCTCTGGCATGAGTGTGGCGGCTACGACGAGCGGATGATCTACATGAACGGCATGGAAGCCAACATGATCCATCGGCTGATGACGACGTACCCCATCGTCGACCTCGGACGACTCGCCGGCCACGACTTCTATCATCTCGAGCACTACCATCCCTGGGCGACGCGCAGGTCGTCGACGCACCGGAAGGTGAACCCGCATCTCCCGTTCTGGACGCCCGACCGGATGAATCCAAACGGCGACGCCTGGGGGCTCGCAGCGCACGATCTCGCGTTCGCACCCTCCGGCAACGTGCAGGACTCCGCGGCTCCGCCAAGCACAGTGCCTGGGACCCGGGCTGGGCAGTTCCTGCTGCTGACGGCTCTCGTCTCGGCCCTGGGCGTCGTCGACCGTATCGCGATCGCGACCACCGTCTGGAGCACGCGAATCAGGAAAGCCTGGCTGGCCGTCCGTGACCGGCCTGTGGCCACCTGGCCCCGCGTCCTCTGTGACCTGTGGGCCGCACGGCGAGCCGCGCGACAGGCTCGATCGCCTGGCGCGTGCTAGGGACGCACCGAGGCTGCGCTCATCCGCCGTACCGATTCCGGTCGAACAGGTGCGCCGTCAGACCGGATGCCGCGCGCCGGCTGGACGGGCCGGCGGCCATTCGCCGCGACCAAGGGCACCTAGCGCCTGTTCCAGCCGCGGCAGACTCTCGGGGTAATCCAGCTCCACCACCGGTTCGTCGACGATAAACGGCAACACGCGTTCGCCGGCCATCCGGCCGAGCCCGAGCACCACGTGCGGTCGCACGATGTCAACGTAACCGTTCTGCCAGTACGCCTCGGGCAACGTCTGCCGGGGCGCACAGCATGGCTCCACCATGCCAGGCACCTGCAGCAGCGGCTGCAGTTCGCCGTCGACCATGCGCCACATCTTGTAGGGCGTCTGCTCCGCCAGGCTGACCGAGCGCAGCGAGTGGGCGTCCGGGCGGCCAAGCATGATCTCGATTGCACGGTCGATGGGCTCGACGCGGCGCACCGGCCCGGTCGGTCGCAGGTGCACGACGAGCTCGCAGGCATAGCCCTGGCGAGCGTCCAACTCCTGCAGCACGTGGCGGAACACCTCCAGATCCGTGGACTCGTCCAGCGCGAACGCTCCCGGCCGCATGAACGGCACCTCCGCCCCGCACGCCCGCGCCACGTCCGCGATCTCCTCATCGTCTGTAGACACGATGGTGCGCGTGATCAGTCGAGACGCGAGCGCCTGTTCGATGGAATAGGCGATGAGCGGCTTGCCCGCGACGACGACGAGATTCTTGCGCGGGATGCTCTTCGAACCGCCGCGTGCCGGGATGAGCGCGAGCACCTCGGCACGCCGGTCACACGCGCTCATGCCAGCTCCACGACGCGCCCGGTCGCCATGGACTCGAGCGCGGCCAATGCCATGCGCACGCTCTGAGCGCCCTCGCGCACCGGCGCGAGCGGTGACGCCTCGCCGCGGATGCAGGCGAAGAAGTGACGCAGCTCATCGAGGAACATGTCGTTGCGGTCGAATCCGGCCCACGAGTACGTCTCGGGTGCCCCCCTGCCAGTGACGACGTCGACGGTGAGCGCGTTGAAGTCGGCGACGATCGAGCCCCGGTCGCCAACGACCTTGCACGTGCGAGCGGGGCGCCGTTGCAGGTAGTCCTGCTGGAGGTGTACGGGAATCGGCCTGCCGTCAACCACGCACTCCATCATCACACTGGCCACGTCCTCCACGTCGATCCCGAGGCTCCCCGAGTTGCCCCCAAGCGCGAACACTCGCCGCGGAGCCCGAACAGCCAATAGATGTAGTCGAGCTCGTGGATCTGCGCGAGCACGACGCCGCCACCCAGGTCGCGACGCGCGGCGTACATCTGGCGATGGTCTTCATAGGGGTGCCACCCGGGCAGATACTCACCAATCTCCGCCTGGACGGACACCACGGAGCCGATGCGAGACTGACCGAGCAGATCCCGCAGTTGCCTCAGGCAGGGGTGAAAGCGCATTTGAAAGCCGACCAACGTGACGAGTCCGCGCGCGTCGACCAGTTCGGCAAGCGCGTCAACGCCCTCCCACGACGCGGCCAGCGGCTTCTCGATGAAGAGGTGACAACCGGCGCCCGCGGCGGCGAGCGCCACCGGCACGTGCAGGCTGCTCGGGTTGCAGACGAACACCGCCGTCGGCCGGCGCGCCAGTGCCTCGTCCAGATCGTCGAACGAGCGGACGCCGTAGTGCGCGTCCAGTTGCGCATCGGCAACGACCTCGAACCGCGAGGTCAATACCGGCGTCTGGCGTCGTACCCGGTAGGCGTCGATCTCCACCTCCGCGCCGAACAGGTGGCGCAGGTTGCGCACGTGGCGCTGGCCGATTCCTCCCAGCCCGGCGACGAGCACGTTCATCGGGCGACACCGCCGTGAGGGTGCAGGTGGTGTCGCACAAGGCGGGAGTACCCGCGCGAGAGGCCCAGGTAGTCAGCGCCCGTGGCCGCTTGCACTACGAGCGGGCCACCGTAGCCGACGGCTGCCAGCTCGGAGAAGAAGGCGGCGAAGTCAACGTCGCCCTGTCCCAGCGGCACGCTGGCGCCACCTCGCGGCCGGTCCTTGACGTGTACGCCGCGCAACCAGGGACCGAGCGCGCGCAGGTCGGCCACAGGGTCGTAGCCTTTCGCGGCTGCGTTGCCGACGTCGTAGTAGATGCCCAGGGCCGGGGACCCGGCGTCCTCGACAAGCGCCCGGTACTCGGACGAGGGCAACTCGGTTTCCAGGGCGATCGTGACGGCCGCGTCGTGGGCGATGCCCAGCGGTCGCCGAAGCGCCTTGAGCAGGTCGATGGCCTCCTGCGCCGCGCGGATCTCGCAGCCCTCGAGCACCGGTACCAGAATGGTGCGGATGCCGAGGCTTCTGGCATGCCCGATGAGCGTCTCGAGCACATCGACGCTTCTGGTCCGCTCGTGGTCTGGAACGCGGAAGAACGGGTGTGTCATGAAGTAGTCGGCGCACACCGAACGCACGGAGACGCCGGAGTCGGCCACCCGCCGGCGAATCCGATCGCGACCCGGCGCGCTCCAGAGTGGATTGTCGACGGCGCGGGGCTCCTCGAACAGCCACTCGATCGTATCGAAGCCACACTCGCGCGCCCGCGTGAACTCGTCCTCCCACGACGACCACGGGAACGCCTGCACCCGGCCTGCGACCGGCGGCGACAGGCGCCCCTGCATGATGCCGATTTCGTTCATACGGCGGAGGGCTCGATCCGGGTCAACGTCCGGTGCGTCGCAGCTTGTCACGGGCGGGAATCTCGCTCTCGTAGACCCGCTTGACGCCGTCCCCCAGCGCCGCCTCGATCGCGCGAATATCCTTCACCAGGCGCGCCATGCCCACGGGCTCGACCGACGCGGCCTGGTCGCTGCCCCACTGCGCGCGATCGAGCGTCAGGTGCCGCTCGATGACGCAGGCACCGAGCGACACCGCGGCCAGCGTCGTGGCCAGGCCCACCTCGTGTCCCGAGTAGCCGACGGGCACGCGATAGCGATCGAGCAACCGCGGAATCACCTTGAGGTTCAGCTCCTCGGGCTGGGACGGGTACGAACCCGTGCAGTGCAGCACGACCAGCCGTTCCCGGCCGATACGATCGACCGCACGGTCAATCTCCTCCATCGTGCTCATCCCGGTCGACAGCAATACCGGGCGCCCCCGCTCACGATGGCGGAGAAGCAGCGCGTCATCGGTGAGGCACGCCGACGCGATCTTGAAGCACGGCACGTCGAACGAAGCGATGAGATCCACCGACTGAGGGTCCCAGCACGAGGCGAACCACGGGATTCCGACCGCGCGGCAGTGGCGGTCGATCTCGACGTAGGCCTCGCGGCTCAGTTCCAACCCCCGCTTCAGATCGCCGTTGGTGTCGCCGAAGGCGCTCGTGCGCGGTCGCGCCAGTTCCTCGGGCGAATACACGGCCTCGATCGTGCGCTTCTGAAACTTCACCCCGTCGCAACCGGACGCGAGCGCCGCATCGACCAGACGCTTGGCCTGATCGACGCTCCCGTTGTGGTTGATCCCGATCTCGGCGACTACGAAGACTGGGTGTCCCGGCCCGACCAGCCGGCTACCGATGCGCACCGGCTCGACGCCTGCGCTGGCGTCGCCCCCGTCGTGGGTACTGGGTTGGTTCACCGCTCCGCCACTCGCATGTCGAGACTTGCCGAGACCTGCGCGCGGTCCTTCACGCGACGGTACCAGTCGATCGTCTGGTGCAAGCCGTCCGCGAACATCACCTGCGTCTCCTCCCAGACGACGAACGGATCCTGACCGATGAACGCACGCGCGATCATCGCCATGATGGCGTGATTCTCGTGACAACGCTCACCGTACACGGTGAAGTACCGGCAACTGACCGACTTCATGCCAGCCTCGGCGGCGTAGGCGCGCAAGGTCATCTCGGCCATGAGCTTCGCCCTGCCGACGGCCGCGCCACGCTGATCAACGCATCGACCAGGTGCGATCCGATGACGGAGGCCCCGCCGGTCACGAGCGTCCTGCAACCGCTCCAGTTCATGTCTGCCTTCCGTCGCTATACTGACCGAGGTTCCACGTGCGTTGCCCCAACCTTGCCGAGCTGCCGCCGCCGCCCGAGTCGGTCACCATCTGGCCCTGGACGCGAGGCTCGAAGGCGCTGCCGCCCACGATGCCTGACGGCTCCCCCTGGCCGCTCATCAGCATCGTCATGCCGTCGTTCAACCAGGATCGATTCCTTGAGCAGGCGATCCGGTCGGTACTGTTGCAGGGGTACCCACAGCTCGAGTTCATCATCATAGACGGCGGATCCTCTGATGGCAGCGCCGCGACCATCGCCAGATACGAATCCTGGCTTCGGCACTGGAGGTCGGAGCCGGACGACGGTGCGGCAGACGCGCTGAACAAGGGCTTCCGGCTCGCCACTGGTGAGATCTTCTCGTTTCTGAACGCGGACGATTTCTACCTCCCCGGCTGCCTCGAACGGGTGGCCACGGCGTTTCACGCGCATGCGTCCGCGGACGTCCTGTCGGGGCACGGCTATTTCGCCACCGACTCTGGCGAGTTGGGCGTGCCCCTGTTCAGCGACCGCTGGAGCCTCAACAGGTTCAGCCACGGCGCCTGCGTGCTGGTGCAACCGGCAACGTTCTTTCGCCGCGATGCCTACGAGCGCACCCGCGGATTCCGTTACGAAACGAGCACATGCTGGGACATGGAACTCTGGGCCGATATGGCGCTGGCCGGCGCACGATTCCGCTCGATGGACGAATTCGTGGCCGCGTTCCGGCTGCACACCGGTTCGATTACCGGCGCCGCGGGACTTCGGCAACTGCGCCGGCGCGAGTCGATCGCCGTCATGGAGCGCCTCCGCGGACGGCCCGATTCCTTTCTGAAACCGATGCTCAGGTTCTACCATCGCGCACGGAAGTTCTCGGAGCACCCCCTGCGGACGTTGAACCAGCGGCTGTACTTCCACCGGACGATTGGCCGCTGGTCGTTGTGACCGTGTCGACTCGTCTCTGTGATGCTACGTTGCGCGAAGGGCGTAGCAGAGCAGCCGGGGTGGCGTGTCGTTGAGCGTGTCGCGCGTGTTCTGCGTGACGTAGAGCAGACCGCGGCTCAGACTGGCAGCGTTTGAAGTTTGCCCTTTCATGGTTTCGTGTTTCGTCCTTCCTTTGGACATTCGGATTCAGGATTTCTCTTCACGCTAGCCACCTTCCGACCTTGCTCCCCTCACCACTTCATCCTTTTTCTAAGCTCGGTGATGTGCCCCACATGATGCCTTCCATGCCAGCCATACATTTGCAGTAACCAGTTCAGGTCCACCAGCCCCGACTCCGGGTGCTTGAACTTCTTTGAGAACTCCTCCGGCTTCATCGACTCCATCAACATGACCCACCGTTTGTGCAACGATTCGAGGAGGGTCAGAGAGACCTCGATGGGTGCCGTTCTTGAATCGATGAGGGCTGACCATCCATCCTGGTCGTACGGCTTTATCGTCGGCACATCTTCGGTCAGCGCCAGCCGCAAACGGATGAACGCGTTCATGTGGCTGTCCGGCAAATGATGAACGACCTGCCGAACGGTCCATCCCCCCTCCCGGTATGGCGTCTCGAGTTGTTTCTCAGATAGCCCTTCCACCGCCTCCCGAAGCCGCGCGGGGGCTTGGGCGATCTGCCGGATGCATTCCTCTTGCACGGCGGGAGTCAGCGTCGGCTTTGAGGCGAACGTTCCGACGGGGTAGCGAAGGTCCGGCGATGAAGGCATGGGGTCCTTTCTGGGAGAAGAGTGCTGGGTTGGCCTACGCAGGCCCTGCCACGCGGAGAACGCCAGAGAGCGGAGAGAATAGTACAGAGCGCCGGGTCTCGCGCTTCAGGCGCCGATGCCACCCATGCACAGGTACTTGATCTCGAGGTACTCATCGATGCCGTACTTCGAGCCCTCGCGGCCGAGGCCGGACTCCTTCATGCCGCCGAACGGCGCCACCTCGGTCGACAGGATGCCCTCGTTGATGCCGACCATGCCGTATTCGAGGCGTTCGGCGACGCGCCAGACGCGGCCGATATCGCGCGAATAGAAGTACGAGGCCAGGCCGAACTCGGTGTCGTTGGCCATCTGCACCGCTTCCTCTTCGGTCTTGAAGCGGAACAGGGGCGCGAGCGGCCCGAAGGTCTCCTCGCGGGCCACCGCCATGTCGCGGGTGACGTTGGTGATGATGGTGGGCTGGAAGAACGAGCCGCCCAGCGAATGGCGCGCGCCGCCGACCATCACCTTGGCGCCCTTCCTGACCGCATCCGAAATGTGCTCCTCGACCTTCTCGACGGCCGCCATGTCGATCAGCGGCCCCTGGTCGGTCTCGCCCTTGAGGCCGTCGCCGACGCGGAGCCTGGCGACGGCGTCCGCCAGCTTCCTGGCGAACGCGTCGTAGACCTTGTCGTGGACGAGGATGCGGTTCGAGCACACGCAGGTCTGGCCGGTGTTGCGGAACTTGGAGGCGAGTGCGCCTTTGACCGCCTCGTCGAGGTCGGCGTCGTCGAACACGATGAACGGTGCGTTGCCGCCCAACTCGAGGGACAGCTTCTTCATGGTGCCGGCGCACTGTTCCATCAGCTTCTTGCCGATCTCGGTCGAGCCGGTGAACGACAGCTTGCGCACGATCGGGTTCGAGCACATCTCATCGCCGATCGTGCGCGCCGAACCGGTGACGATGCTCAAGACCCCCCTGGGCACGCCGGCGCGTTCGGCCAGGTCGATCAGCGCAAGCGCGGTGTAGGGTGTCTGCGAGGCGGGTTTGACCACCATGGTGCAGCCGGCGGCGAGCGCCGCGCCGGCCTTGCGCGTGATCATCGCCGCCGGGAAGTTCCACGGCGTGATCGCGACGGTGACGCCGACCGGCTCCTTGATGACAACGATGCGCCGGCCCGGCGCGTTCTGCGGGATGGTGTCGCCATAGACGCGCTTCGCTTCCTCGCCGAACCATTCGATGAAGCTGGCAGCGTAGGCGACCTCGCCCTTGGCTTCGGCGAGCGGCTTGCCCTGCTCGGCCGTCATCAACACCGCGAGATCATCGGTGTGCTGGATCATCAGCTCGAACCAGCGCCGCATGATGGCGGCGCGTTCCTTGCCGGTCTTGGCGCGCCAGCCCGGGAGCGCCTTGCTGGCGGCTTCGATGGCGCGGCGCGTCTCGGCCGTGCCCATGTCGGGGATGGTGCCCAGGACCTCGTTGGTCGCCGGGTTGTTGACCGGCTTCTTGGCGCCGGAGTCCGCATCGACCCACACGCCGTCGATAAGGCACTGCTGACGGAACAGACGCGCGTCCTTGAGCTTCATGACCCACCCTCGGGATGATTTCGCGGCGAACCGCCGCAAAGACGGGCACTATACCGCGTCGGTCGCGCTCCATCGACCGCTCGACCCAGTGGGCGGTCTTCGAGCCGAACGGTGAGCGACTGTGGGTCGCGATCCGGGGCGCGGTGTCGGATTTCCTGTTCAACGAATGGCGCAGCGGTGCCCTGCCGGGCGGCGCACCCGAAGAGGCGTATTTCGTGCGCTGTGATCGCAGCACCATGACCCAGCACGATCTGGACAACGGCCGCTTGACCTGCGAAATCGGCGTGGCTGTGCTCGAACCGGCGGAGTTCGTCATCTTCCGCATCAGCCAGAAGACCGCCGATGCCCGATCGCAGTCCGATCCATCCAGCGTGAGGCGAGGCGAACCATGAGGCTGGGAGCGGAATTCACCGTCGCCGAATACCGCAACGGCAACGACCCGGAGAATCACGTGCGCGAGGTCGTCGGTGTGCATGAACCGTCGGATACGACCGTCAGGCGCGGCCGGGATCGGCGTGGACGACGTCGAGGACTACGCACGCCGCCGCGGCGTCAGCATTGACGAGGTGGAGCGGTGGGGCTGCAGCCGAACCTGTAGACGCAGCCCGGCGCGGTCTTACGCGGGCACCGTCAGGTACGGCATCGGCTTGCCGGCGAACAGGCGCCGGCACGGCTTCGCGATGAGGCGCGCCCACCGCGCCGACCGATTGACGCGCGCGCTGTCGGTGGCGATGCCGGTGTTGGCGTACATCTGGCGGTACAGCTTCGAGATGAGCACGAACGCGAGCCGCGCCTTGAGCGACTTCACGCAGCGCGAGCGCGCCCAGATGTTCGACAGGCTGTAGAAGCTGTCCCACACGCCTTGCGTCCGCTCCCGGATCTCGTCCGCCGACATCACGGGGTGGGGCGTGTAGACCTTCGGCCGGGACGCCTGCGGAATCAGCCAGTGGCGCGTAATCGGCACGCCGGCAATCACGGTCGTGTCGTTCGCCATCGTCTTCTCCCACGCCGCGAAGTCGAGCGTGCCGGGGAACGGCGTGAGCATGACGAACTGCGCGAAGGTGAGATTGGCCCGGTGCGCGAGCGACGCCGTCGTGTCGAACGTGGCCGGGCGATCCGACGGCAGGCCGAAGATGAACGAGCCCAGGACGTGCACGCCGGCACGGCGGAACGTCTGCAGCCGATCGACGAGATCCTCGCCGGCGGCGTTGAACGGCTTGTGGATGTCCTTGAGGCCTTCCGGCGTCACCGATTCGACGCCGACGAGCGCGCCCTTGATGCGCGCGCGCTTCATGGCCGCCAGGAACTCGGCGTCCTCGGCCGCCTCCATCGTGATCTGCGTGAAGAACACCATGTCGTCCGGCAGCTTCGCGAGCCGCTCCATCAGCTCGAAGCGATCCTGGCGGATCGCGAGCAGCCGGTTGAGCGTCGCGGGATCGGCGCGCCGCCGGGCCATGCGCAGGTCGTCCTGTGCCACGGGATAGAAGTTGTCGTCGGCCAGCGCGATGAAGCGGAAGCCCTTCTGGCGGAGCTGAACGACCTCGGCCATGATCGCGTCGGACGGCCGCGACCGCGGTTTCTGGCCGTCGGTCCGCCAGACCGAGCAGAACGAGCAGTACTTCGGGCAGCCGCGCACGGTCTGCACCGACGCCCACATGTACGCGTTCGGCGGCATCAGGTCCCAGCGTGCCGGCAGGAAGTCCGAGCCCTCGATCCGTCCGCCCTCGTACAGCCGCTTGAGCGAGCCGAGGTGCGCGTCGCGCACGATCTGGCTCCAGACGACGTCGCCGTCGCCCCTGGACACCGCGTGCGCGCCACCCAGTTCATGCGGCTCGTCGGGATAGAGCGTGGCGTGAATGCCGCCGAAGATGACCGTGGCGCCCCGCGCGCGCGCGGCGCGTCCGACTTCGTACCCACGCAGGGCATTGCCCGTGTGGATGCCGATGCCGACGACGTCGCCTGGGCCGATGATCGACGGGTCCAACTGTTCCAGCGTCTCGTCGGTGATGACGGGGTCCCCGAACTCGGCAGGCGTGGCGGCAGCGATCACGTACAGCCAACGCGGGGTGATGACGCCGACCCCGAAGGACACGTGACTCGGGTTGACCAGGTGAACTCTCACTCAACTCCTCGATTCAGGGGGCGCGCGCCGAAGGAAGGTGACAGCACTATACCCGATCGGTGTTCAGTCGTGCCGCCGGGCGGCAGCGAACAGGCCGGGCAGTCGATCGAGCCGATCCGAGGGGCCGCGCCCTCACGGGCGGCGGGGTGCCGGGCGCCGGGAGCGTGTCGCCGCCGGCGGATCTACGGCTGCCGGCCGCGCTGCCAGCCGACGCCGAGCAACACGATTATCGACGGCGAATAGCGCCGTCCGAGCGACACCGGGCCGGCGTGCGTGTACGTCGTCGACGACAGGGCGTAGAAGGGCAGCAGAACGTCGAGCTGGACGAACGTCCGCGCCCGCGTGGCGCGCGGCCGGCGAACCGCTCCCGGAGGCGGGTGAACTCCGCCTCGGCCTCGCCGGATGCTGTGCAGGGGCGGGCCGGTGGCGGATCGCATAAGGGGCGTTCGCTAAGGGCCCTGGCAGAAATTAGTTGCTCCACTCGGCCGTTTGTGATCTAACAGTGGTCGTTGAGGCGCGACACGGATCTCGAGGCGACGCTCGTCGCGAAGTATGCGGCGTTGTC
>VFZH01000027.1 GCA_016871255.1 Acidimicrobiia bacterium
CACGCCGATCAGCACGTTCTGCGATACCTTCACGACAACGGCGGCGTTCCTCGCCGCTTCGCTGACCATCTCGCCCGCCGCGACCACCGAGGCGCTGGTGTCGAGCGTCCCGCCCAGCCACGCCCCGCCCACCACGTCCGGGATGTCGAAGATTCGCACGAGGTGCGGCATCACCACCATCATCGGGGCCGCCACGATCAGCACGAGCGAGGTCACATACGACAGCTTCCGGCGATCGCCCCGGATGGCCCCGCAGGCGGCGATGGCGGCGGACACACCGCAGATCGACACGGCTGTGGCCAGCATGGCGCCGAACTCGTCGTCCACCCGCAGCCGCCGCGCCAGCCAGAAGCAGATCCCCCAGACGACCGTCACCACGGCCAGCGCCTGCAGCAGCCCCAGGGCGCCCGCCTGCACCAGGTCGCGGAAGACGATCGTGGTGCCGGAGATGACCAGGCCGATCTTGATGTAGAACTCGCTGCGCGCAGCCTCGCGCAGCCACGCAGGCACCTGGATCGTGTTGCCCACGAGCAGGCCCAGGGCGAAGGCGAAGATCACGTACTCGACGCCCCAGGCGGACACGGTCGTGTTCCCGGCGAGCGTCAGCGCCGCGACGGCCAGCAGGAAGGTCACCGTGAATCCGGGCGCAAAGCGCCGCAGCGATCCCCGCAGCAGGTAGATCGCGCCGGCCGCCAGGATCCCCAGCGCTGCGCCCGCCCGGAGCACAGCCGCCAGATTCGCCGGCGTGAGCACCGACCCGGCCAGCTCGGCGGCCGACGACCAGTCGAACACGGGGCGAGCGGGCTCGAACCCGGCGAGCACCAGGGCGATCGACAGCCCTCCCAGCCACACCGCCAGCCAGTCTTCGCTCGCCATCGGTGCTACTCGCCGGTCACTTCCGCCACTCTTCAGTCCTCAATCAGCACTCGCCAATCAATCCGCAGTCACCAGTCCTCAATCACCAATGCAGCGATTACCGCAGCGACAGCCCCGCCGCCGCGGCCAGGTGCATCCCAGCCGGCGTGCCCTCACCTTTCCCGAGCCGGTGCAGCCGCACGTCGAAGCCGATGGCCAGGTGCCGCGAGAAGAACCAGCGCGCGCCACCGCCCACGTGGAGCGTACCCACCCGCCCGGACTCCCGCACGTCGTCCGGATCTGCCGACGCATGAATCGCCCGCGAGACGATGGTTGCGCTGCCGATCCCCCCGCTCACGTAGCTCCATCCGTTGGTGGAGCCGAAGTTCAGCGACACGTGCGGCGAGAGGATCCTGACGGTCTGGTGAATGCGGGGCAGGCCGCTTGCAGCCGTGGCGGCCGAACCGCTCGAGGCTGGCGGCTCGGCAGTCCCCCTGGCCCACAGCGACGTGAACCCGACGCCCAGCCGGCCGGCGCCAATCGCCATCAGGTAGACGTGCCCGCCGGCATCGAGGCCGAACGCCCGGCTCGGCACGAACGTGTTCGCCGGCACCCTAGGCAGGAATGCAGGGTCGTCAGGAATGGCCATCGTGACGCCGCGGAGGTCGACGGCGTACGGCCCGGGTGGGCCGGCCTGGGCGGCCGCCGCCAATGGACAGGACGCCGCCAGCAAGCCGAGCAGCCACGCGCGCGCCCACCCGCTCACGCGGGCGCCCCCTTCCGCGACTCCTGCACGATCCGCACGCCGGCACTCGCGCCGATTCGCGTCGCGCCAGCCGCCACCATGGCCTGCGCGCTGGTCAGGTCCCGGACGCCGCCCGCCGCCTTGACTCCCATCTCCTCACCCACCACGCGCCGCATCAGCGCCACGTCGGCGACCGTGGCGCCCCCAGGACCGAACCCGGTCGAGGTCTTCACGTAGTCGGCGCGCGCGGCCTTCGCCAGCGTACACGCCGTCACCTTCTCCTCGTCCGTCAGGAGGGCCGCTTCGATGATCACCTTGCTCAGCGCCCCGCACTCGCGGCACACCGACGTCACCGCCTCGATGTCCCGTTCCACCAGGTGCAGATCGCCCGACTTCAGCGCGCCCACGTTGATCACCATGTCGATCTCGTGCGCCCCATCGAACAGGGCACGCCGTGTCTCGTACTGCTTGACGTCCGGCGTCGTGGCCCCGAGCGGAAACCCGGCGACGGACGCCACCTGGACACGGGACCCGCGGACCAGCGCGGCGCACACAGCCACCCACGCCGGGTTCACGCACACCGTCGCAAAGCCGAACTCGACGGCCTCGCGGCAGAGCGTCTCGATCTCCCGCCTGGTCGCGTCCGGCCTGAGCAGCGTGTGGTCGATGAGCGACGCCACGTCACCCGCGTGGCCGCCCGTGGCGTAGAGCCCCAGCCGGCTGGCGCCGGCGTCCAGCACCGGGGCGACGCGCGTCGGGCAGCACGCGGCGTGCAGCGCGTGGCAGGAACACCGCTGGGACGCGCCCTGCCGCGTGAGCGCAGATACCTCTTCGAGAACGATGCTGATCACACGATCGATGTCGGGGGTGGCCACGGCTGAAGACGCCTGTCGTCTGGGCGCGCGGAGGCTGGCGGGCGCGGGCGCGACCGGGCGCTATGTTACTCTCGCCGCCTGTGACGCCTCAAGGGTTGCAGACGCTGATTGCGTCCGAAGACATCCACGCGCGCATCGGGAGCCTGGCCACAGCCATCAGCCGGGACCATCCCGACGGCGTACACCTGGTCTGCGTGCTCAAGGGCGCGTTCATGTTCGCCGCCGACCTGGCCCGCTGCCTGACCGGGCGGGTCACGATGGACTTCATTGCCGTCTCGAGCTACGGCACTGGCTCGTCATCGTCCG
This sequence comes from Acidimicrobiia bacterium, assembly GCA_016871255.1. Lineage (GTDB taxonomy): Bacteria > Acidobacteriota > Vicinamibacteria > Vicinamibacterales > UBA2999 > VFZH01. The sequence continues at coordinate 2,782 of VFZH01000027.1, forward strand.
GTGAAGTCCAGCTCCTCAAGGATCTGGACGTGGCGATCGCCGGCCGCGACGTGGTCATCGTGGAAGACATCGTGGACACCGGCCTGACGCTGACCTACCTGCTGGGTGTCCTGCGGGCGCGCGCGCCGCGCACGCTCCGGGCGGCGTGCCTCCTGAGCAAGCCGACCCGGCGGGTTGTGGCCGTGCCGGTGGAATACGTCGGCTTCGAGATCGAAGACCGGTTCGTGGTGGGGTACGGCCTCGATCACGCGGAAGCGTACCGCAACCTGCCCGCCATCGCCGTGCTCGAGGGCGTGGTGTCCCCTACTTGATGACGTACTTGCCGTCCGGCGTGCGCTCGCGGTGCGCCGCGTGGCAGTTGTTGCACACCGTGTTGAGCGTCTTCTGCGCCGCCATCGCACCGGCCCGATCCTTCGTCTTCGCCGCCGCGCCCAGCTCCCCCACCGCCTTCAGCGCCGCGTCGTTGTGGGTGATGGCCGTTGCCGTCTTGCGCTTCTCCCAGAAGGTTCCGTTCTCTTTCAACAGCCCTTCGATGGTTGCGGCCGCCTTGGCGACACTTCCGAAGTCGCCGGCCTGAACGCCGCTGCGGATGGTCAGCATCGCGGTGTTCATGTCCTTCATCGCCTTGACGAACGACTCCGGCGCCGGCTCGGCGGCCATGAGACCCAGTCCCCAGGCGGCCACCGCCGCAGCCACGGCAATCTGTCGTGCGCGCATCACACCTCCTGCCTGAAACGAACGTCTCCGCTCCTCATTATCGCGTCGATGGTGCAAGGCCGGCACCGCCGGATTCGGCCATGCTCCCCTCGTCGTCCCGCGTCCGGCCGAGCGCGCCGATGGCCACGAGCCCGAACAGCGCGACGGCCCCCGCCAGCGCCAGCACTTCGAACGGCCGGCCCGGATGGGCGCCGGGCAACGCCGGCACCATCGCCACGTACAGGTCCAGCACCCGGCCCAGCAGGGCCGAGCCCGCGGCCACGGCCAGCACCCCACGATGCTGCTTGGCCCAGGCCGGCAACAGGAGCACGAAGGGCACCAGCCAGCAGCACAGGGGCGTCAGCACGAAGAGCGGCGTCCACCCCTCCGACAGGCGATGCGTGAAGTACGCCGTCTCTTCCGGGATGTTCGTGTACCAGATCAGCATGTACTGGCTGAACCACAGGTACGCCCAGAAGGTCGCGAAGCCGAACAGCAGCTTCCCGAAGTCGTGCAATTGCGCCGCTGTCGGGCGAACGGCCGAGGTCAGGCGCGGGAGCGCCAGCGCGAGCAGCACCATCATCGCCAGCCCGCCCAGGAACATGCTCGCGAACTCGTAGAACCCGTAAATGGTGCTGTACCAGTGCGGATCGAGCGACATGACCCAGTCGAAGCTGGCTGCCGGCAGCGTGAGCCCCAGCCCGACCAGGAAGGCGATCGCCCACCGCGCGCCGGGCCCCCGGCCTCCCCGTGCCGCGGCGGTCCGGACGACCGCCCGTGTAAGAACGACCCACACCGCCAGGTACACGACACTTCGAAGCAGGAAAAACGGGCGCGTCAGCCACGCCTGCTTGAACGCCAGCGCCGCCGTGGGCTCGCCAGGGTCCGTGTACCAGGGATAGAGGCCCGGCCTGACGACGAGCACGAGGAGCAGCACCACGGCCGCGAACGGCAGCGCCGCGACCAGGGCCGCTGGAATCCGCCGCAGGGTGGCGTGCCACGTGGCACCCGCCACTTCGTGCGTGGCCAGGAAGAAGGCGCCGGCGATGCCGAACTCCACCAGCAGGTACGCGCACAGCAACAGCACCAGCCAGGCGCGATCCGATTCTGCGTAGAGCCCGTAGCCCAGAGCCACCACGCCGACCACGGCAAGCCCTTGAAGCCCCCGCTGCACGGGTCCCGGCGCCACCGCCGCTGCTCGGGACGCCGCCATCACGGTTGCCCCCCCGCTCCAGCAGCCTCACGCCGCTGCAGCTCCCGCAGGTAGAGAATCGACCGCCAGCGATCCGAAGGAACGATCTGGGCTGCGTAGGCCGGCATCTCGAAGCCGCCCAGCGTGATGATCTGGAACAGCAGCGTGTCGCTCATGTCCACCGCCCCTCCCAGAGTCAGGCTGGGCGGCTCGGGATAGCCGCGCGTCGTCACGGGCCCGTCCCCCGCCCCGGTGGCCCCGTGGCAGGGCAGGCACCAGGCCTCGTACACGACCTGTCCCCGCTCCATGGCCGCCGCATCACCGGCCTGGAACGGGTTGTCCCGCTCTTCGCCGATCGCGGGAACGTAGTCCGACTCCCCCCGGCCGCTACGCCATTCGAAGGTGTCGATCCGTAGCGTGCCGGGAACCGGCGGCTGCAGCGTGGCGCCGTTCTCGAACACCGGGTTGGCGGAGAAGCTGTTGAACCGCAGCCCCCGCGCCATGTCCGGGAAGAACTCGATGTTCCGCTGCTGGGTGGTCGACGGCCCGACCATCCGCAGCGCCAGGAACAGGACAATCCCGGCCAGCAGCGCGAGGTTCAGCACGACCCGTCGCATCAGGCGTTCTCCTGCACGACCAGGACGAACCGGTCGTCGGTCACGCCCAACCCCCCGGTCTTCGACCCTTTGAACGGCCGGAGACCCGCCACGATCAGGAACCCGACGAACGCGGCAAACACGGCCCACAGCACCGTGGCCTCGAAGATCGGCGGCACGAAGGCGGGCAGCGAGTTCATGGGCTTCCCGCCGATGTTGAGCGGCCAGTCGATCGCCGAGACCCAGAAGATGAAGCCGGTCATGAACGCCGCGCCGAAAACGCCGCCGGCGAGGCAGAACCGGGGCAGCCGGCTGCGGCCGAGCCCCATCTCCTCGCTGAGTCCATGGACGGGACAGGGCGTATACGCATCGAGGATCGGCACCCCGCGCTGCCGGGCCTCACGCGCGCCCGCCAACAAGGCCGCCTCGCTCCGGTACACGAGGTACCGCTGCCCGGCTGGCGCGGGCGCCTCCACGGGCGCGGCATCGGCTCCCGCGTCGTGCGGCAGGAGCAGCTTGACTTCGGCAATCGAGATCACCGGCAGCAGCCGCACGAACAGCAGGAACCCGGTGAAGAAGAGCCCGAAGCTTCCGATGAAGATCGCGAACTCGATGAGCGTCGGCGTGTAACTCGCCCACGACGACTCCAGGAAGCTCCGTTCGAGCGACGTCACGATGATGACGAAGCGCTCGAACCACATGCCCACGTTGATGAACAGCGAGAGCACGAACAGTACGACGAGGTTCCGCCGGATCGCCCGGAACCACAGCAGCTGCGGCACCACGACGTTGCCGGTGATCATCGTCCAGAAGCCCCAGCCGAGCGGGCCGAAGGCCCGGTTGGCCAGGGACAACTGCTCGTACGGGTTCGCCGAGTACAGCGCGATGAAGGTTTCAATCCCGTACGCCACGCTGATGATCCCGCCCGTCACGATGATCAGGTAGCAGATCGCGTCGAGGTGCCGCGTGGTGATGTAGTGCTCGAAGCGCATCGTCTTGCGGGCGACGATGAGCAGCGTGAGCACCATCGCCAGCCCGGACAGGATGGCGCCGTCCACGAAGTAGGGCGGGAAGATCGTGGAGTGCCATCCAGGCAGGATGCTGACGCCGAAGTCCCAGCTGACGACGGTGTGGACCGACAGCACGAGCGGCGTGGCCAGGCCGGCCAGCAGCAGGTACAGCGACTCGTAGTTGTGCCAGACGCGGTGCGACCCGTCCCACCCGAGGGCGAAGAGCCGGTACACCGCCCGCGCCCGGGGGTTCTCCGTCCGATCCCGCAGGGTTGCGAGGTCCGGAATCAGGCCCACGTACCAGAAGATCAGCGACACGGTGAAGTACGTGGAGATGGCGAAGAAGTCCCACACCAGCGGCGAGGCGAAGTTGATCCAGAGCGACCCCCGCGTGTTGGGGTACGGCAGCATCCAGAGCGCCAGCCACGGGCGGCCGAGGTGGATCAGGGGGAAGATGCCCGCGCACGCCACAGCGAAGAGCGTCATCGCCTCCGCCGACCGGTTCACGGCGTTCCGCCAGCGCTGGCGGAACAGGAGCAGGATCGCGGAGATCAGGGTGCCGGCGTGGCCGATTCCGACCCAGAACACGAAGTTCGTGATGTCGAAGCCCCAGCCAACGGTCGTGTTCAGTCCCCAGGTGCCGATGCCGGTCGCGAAGAGGTAGGCCACCGCGGCCACCCCGGTGCCGAGCGCCGTCACGGCCAGCAGGAGCCCGATGGTCCACAGGCGTGTGGGCGTGCCCGCCGTCGCGTCCGCGACCTCGCGTGTGACCTGCCCGGCGGTGACGTGCCCGTCCACCAGGGGCGGAGCCATCGTGCCGGTCGCGGTAGCGTCCACTTACAGCTCCTCCCGGTTCCGCACGGACGTCAGGTAACCCACCGCCGGCCTCACGTTGAGCGTTTCGAGCACGTGATACCGGCGCGGGTCTGCCATGGCCACAGAGACCGCGCTGTCCGGATCGTTGAGGTCGCCGAACCGGATGGCGCGCGACGGACACGACTGCTGGCAGGCCGTCTGCACCAGCCCGTCGGCCAGCGGCACGCCCTGCCGCTTCGCTTCGAGTTCGGTCTCCTGAATCCGGTGCATGCAGAACGAGCACTTCTCCATCACGCCGCGCGAGCGCACCGTGACGTCGGGGTTCAGCGCCAGGTTCTCGATCGGCTGCTCCCGCGCGTACTCGAACCAGTTGAACCGCCGCACCTTGTACGGACAGTTGTTCTCGCAGAACCGGGTGCCGACGCACCGGTTGTAGACCTGCACGTTGAGCCCGTCACTGCTGTGGACCGTGGCCACCACCGGACACACGGTCTCACACGGGGCGTTCCCGCAGTGCTGGCACAACATCGGCTGCACCGCCATCTCCACGGCGTCGTCGGAGCCCGTGTAGTAGCGGTCGAGCCGCAGCCAGTGCATCTCGCGGCTCCGAGAGACCTCGTCACGCCCCACGACAGGCGTGTTGTTCTCCACCTGGCACGCGATCACGCAGGCCGAGCAGCCGGTACACGAGGCCAGGTCGATCACCATCCCCCACCGGTGGCCCGTGTGGGCGTGGTCGTCCGGCCAGAGCCCCGGCTCCGCGTGCCCGGTCCCGTGCCCACCGTGGTCCGCGTCCCCGCGGTCGCCCCCGGCGTCGAGGGCGGCCAGTGTCGTCTCGTGAATGAGCGGCGGCAGATCCTCCATGGCCTGGCGCACCGAGCCCGTCTCTTCGAGCCGGAAGTGATCCTGCGTGGAGGCCAGTTTCTGCCGCGTGCCCGTTGGCGCCACCCGCACGACGCGGGAGGTGCTGCCCGACCCGGCGGGCCGGAACGGCGCCGCGTTCACGCCGACGAGGTCGCTCGCCCGGCGCTCGACGCGGGATCCGATCCAGCGCGGTCCGAGATCCGCGAACCTGGCGCTCAGCACGCTGCCGTAGCCGAGCGCGACCGCCACGATGCTGTCGTCCTGGCCGGGCTGCACGAACACGGGCAACTCGATCGCCTCGACTCCATCCGCCTCGATGCGGACCATGTCACCCGTGGCGACGTTCAGGCTGCGTGCGGCCGCCAGGGACAGGGACGCGTAGTTGTCCCACACGACCTTGCTCACCGGGTCTGGCAGCTCGTGGAGCCAGGCGTTGTAGGCGTGCGAGCCGTCCAGCATCGCGACCTTCGGATACAACACGAGCGAGAAGTGCCCGGCCGGTGGCGCCTCCACGGCCGGCGCACGAACGGCCGCGCTGTCGAAGGGGGACGGCGGGACGATCTCGTGCGAGACGGCCACCACGCCGTCCCGGAGCGCCGCGGTCCACAAGCCCAGGAATTCGTCGTGGTCCGACTGTCGGGGGAAGACGGCGGTTTCCCAGTACGCACGCACCAGATCCTGGGCCGCGGCACCCTCACCCGCCCAGACGCTGAACGTCTCGATGGCCGGCCGCGTGTCGCCGAGCGGATGAATCGCCGGTTGCTGGATGCTCAGGATCCCCGCGACCGGCTCGGCATCCCCCCAGGCCTCGAGCGGATGGGCATCGGGGCACACGAAGCGCGTGGCGGCTGCGGTCTCGTTCAGTCTGGGAGCGAGGCTGATCGTCAGCGGGACGCGAGACAGTGCCCGGGCCAGCTCCGCTCCGCGATGGTGCTGGTGCACAGGGTTCACCCCGGCCACGATCAGGGCGGCGACGTGGCCCTGTGCCACCTCCTCCAGCAGCCGATCGACCGCACCGTCGTCCCCCTGCACCTGCCGCGACGGCGCTGCGAGATCCAGGACGCCGTCGTAGGCGCCCAGCAGGTGGTTCGCGTAGTTGACCACCGTCTGCGCGTGTTCGTCGTTCGTGCCACAGAGCACGACGCTCCGCCCACGCGCCCCCCAGAGCCGGTCCGCCAGATCGGCGGCCGCCGCCTCGATGCCGGCATCCATGTCGGGTGGCGGCAGCACGGTTTCCCCGCCGGCCAGCTCGCCCAGGCGCGACGCCACGGCGTGCAGCAGCGTGGTCACCGCGTGGGGCGCCAGCCGGATGCGCCGGTCGGCGCGAGCTCCGGTGAGGGACAACCGCGACTCGACCTGCACGTGATGGGAGAACCGCCGCGGCGCGGCATCGAGCGTCCGGCCGTCCCGGTAGCCGGCGGCGAACTGCACGGGCGACTGCCACGTCCCCAGGAAGTCCGCGTCGAAGGCGGCAATCACGTCCGCCCGTTCGAGGCGCAGGCGCGGCTGCGCCCGCACGCCATGCGTCCGCAGGTGAGCCTCCAACGTCGCGGAGCCCGGAAGCGGGTCCCACTGCAGGTGGACGGCATCGGAGAACGTGGCCACGAACCGCCTGACCACGTCCAGCAGGCTCGGGCTGACGAGCGTCCCGGTCAGCACCCGCACCGCGCCGCCGTCGGCGCGAATGGCAGCCATCTCCGCGAGAATGGCCTGGTCCACGGCTGCCCACGTGGACGTGTCCCCGTCCATGCGGGGCGCCGTCAGGCGCTGGGCGTCGTAGAGCCCGAGCGTCGCCGCCTGTCCCACGGCGCACAACCCGCCGCGCGAAAGCGGATGCCCGGGGTTGCCTTCGAGCTTGAGGGGGCGCCCGTCACGCGTCTGGACGAGCACGCCGCATCCGGCGCTGCACCCCCCGCAGACCGACGTCTGGTAATACGAGCGCCCGGGTACGAGATCGTCGGGCTGCTCGACAAACGGCATCGCCCGCTGCTCGGGGGCCCGCGAGCAGCTGCTCACGGCCGCACCGGCAATCGTGAAGCCGGCCGCTTTCAGGAAGTCCCGCCGGTTTGCGAACCGTTCGGGCGTGTGCAGCGGGTGCGCAGGCTCCGCCGCCGGACCGTCGAGGGCTTCCGGGCTCCGCCAGTACGTTCGCCGATCGTGCTCCACGTCGTCCTCGTCCTACCGGTGACAGGTCGAGCAGTCCAGGGAGGCGTGAACCTGCCGCCCGTCGATGCCCTGCTCCGTCGCGTCCCGGTGGCAGTTCACACACCAGCCCATGCTGAGCGTTCCCACCTGCCGGACCCGCTCCATCGTCTCCACGGGCCCGTGACAGGTCTGGCACCGGACGCCGACGCCCACGTGAGCCCGGTGGTCGAAGTAGACGTAGTCGCCGAGGGCGTGCACCTGGATCCACGGCACCGGGGCGGGTGTCAGCGCGGGATCCGGTTCCAGGCCCTCGCCCAGGCCGAGGCTCGCGTACAGCTTCTGCAGTTCCGGTGAGGATACCGGCTGCGTATCCCGTCCCTCCCTTTCCGCGGCCTCCACTTCGGCGCGGAGCCCCGCCATGGTGACCTGCACCGTGCGGTGACAGTTCATGCAGATGCTGGCTGCGGGAATCCCGGCGTGGCGGCTGCGCTCCGCCGCCCAGTGGCAGTAGGTGCACCGGATGGAGAGCTCGCCGGCGTGCAGGCGGTGGGAAAAGGCGATCGGCTGGACCGGCTCGTAGCCGGTATGTTGTCCCGGCAGGCGAACGGCCACGGCCTGCGGCAGCCAGGCACCGAGACTGGCGAGAAACCCCACCGACAACAGAAGCGTGAGTGCTCGACCGATCATGGTGCCCGCGGAGCGCTCCTCGAGGTACGCGCGTCGGGCGGTCTTCGGTCGTGCGTCGCATGCGCGACGTCGCACGCCTAACTGCCGGCGACGGCACTGCTGAACCGCTGCGGTGGTCCCTGCAACCGTACACCCGGCAAGGGCCGACCAGTGTCGGGACGGATTCTACTCGGCACGGCCTTCGAGCGCTACCCCCCCGCGGCAGGGGTATGCCTCCGCACGGCCTCGATCGTTGCCACGGCCCGGCGGGTCCCGGTACGATGCCGCCCGTGGCCCTGCACCTCGTCACCCATCCGCTCGTCCACGATGCGCTCGCGGAGCTCCGCTACCGGCTCACGGATCCGGGCGCGTTCCGGCGTGCCGCGAGGCGCATCAGCGTCCTGCTGGCTGCCGAGGCGCTCCGCGACGTGCCGACGTCCGACGGGAGCGTTGACACCCCGCTGGGTCCGGCACCGAGCCGCCGGGTCGGCGCCGACGTCGTCGTCGTTCCGGTCCTGCGGGCAGGCCTCGGGATGCTCGACGCGGTGGTCGATCTGGTGCCGTCCGCCCGCGTGGGCCACATCGGCCTGCAGCGCGACGAGCAGACCGCCATCGCCTCCACCTACTACGCCCGTCTGCCGCCCGGGCTCGAGGACAGCTGGGTCCTGATGGTGGATCCCATGCTGGCCACCGGCGGCAGTGCGGCTGCGGCGATCGATCTGATCAAGGCGGCGGGCGCCCGGCGCCTCCGCATGGTCTGCATCGTGGCGGCCGCGCCGGGGGTGGCGGCACTCGAGCGGCTGCACCCGGACGTCGACATCTACACGCCGGTCGTGGACGCGGAACTGAACGCCCGGAAGTTCATCGTGCCGGGGCTGGGGGACTTCGGGGATCGGCTGTACGGCACCGAGTAGGCGCGACGGCGGAAGATCCCGCCGGCCGGCATGGTAGACTCAGACGCTCGCTCGGGCGCTTGGCTCAGCGGTAGAGCATCGCCTTCACACGGCGGGGGTCAGTGGTTCGAATCCACTAGCGCCCACCATTCGACTCGGCTTGCGCTCACGCGCAAGCCTCGCTCATGGCAAGCCTCCCTCTGGCAAGCCGGGTCGAATGCCCTAAGCGGCCTTCTTCAACTGCGCGATCAGCGCCTGCAGCATCTGGGTGTATTCCTTCTCGGCTGCCGCGAACGTGGTCATGTATTCGGCTTCCGACAAGCTGGCCTTCTTCCAGTCGCCGTCGAACGCGACGCTCTTCCCCGCGATCTCGACCGTGTCGAACGGCTCGTTCGCGCGGCGGCGGGCCTTCAGGCCGTCCACGCCAAGATCCGAGACGAACACCTTCGTCCCCGGCACGGAGGCGCTGTTCAGGTCGATGTACACCTCCTGATAGGACTTCGCCGCGATCTTCTCGTCCAGCAGCTGCGGCACCGAATATCGGGCACTCACCACGAGGAGCTGGCTGCCGGCGAAGTAGAGGGCGCCGACGTAGGAGCCCTCGCGGCCGGGCAGCGGCGCGGCGATGCTCTGCGCCTCGGCCGCGGCCATGAGGCCGACCAGCTCCGTGACCAGCCCGGCGGTGGCGGAGTCCTGCGCCCGGGCCTGGCTGCTGGCGAGTGCCAGGGCCAGCACCGCCAGGACCGCACGCCGTTCCAGTGAACCGCGCATCGACGCCTCCTTGGAAGGGTTGACTGGGCGCGACTTGTATCACCCCGGCCAGTGGCCGTCAATGAGGATTCTCGGGACGGCCCCCGCGCCCGTTCGGCACTCAGCCGATGAACAGCGAGTCTTCGTCGTCCGCCTGGGAGGGTCGCGACCGGCGCCGGGTGGATCCGCTCCGCAGGGCCGCGAGGGCCGCTCGCAGCCCGGCCAGCAGGGCGCCACCCTCGCGAAGGGGGGCGAGCACACGCGACTGCACGTACTCCGCGGCTTCTTCGACGCGCGCGCTCAGGCTGGTGATCAAGTGGTCGAGCCGATCGACCTGCGCCGACGCCAGCGTCGCCGCGCGCGCGGCTTCGGACACCACTCCCTGGAGACCATCGATCAACGGCTGGAGCTTCTGCTCGACATCGCCGGTCAGCTTCTCGATCCGCCGGACGAGGCGTGCCGTGTAGACGAGCACGGCCACCTGCATCACCGCCATCACGGCCACCGACACGGCGATCACACCAAGGAACACGGTGTCCATCAGAACAGGCTGACCCTCACGTTGAGATACTTCCTCGGATCCTTCCGGATGTCGCCGACCAGATCCCGCAATTCGGTCACGGCCCCGTTCATGTTCTCATACAGCTGCCGGTCCCGCAGCAGTTGCCCGGCCGTGCCCTCGCCCTGCTGCAGGGTCTCCAGCAGCGAGTCCAGGCGGCCCGACATCGAGTTGAGCCGCTCGAAGAGCGTGTCGTCGGTCAGCAGCCGTCCCGCCGTGCCTTCCCCCCGGGCCAGGCGTCCCGTGAGCGTGTCGAGGTTCCCGGTCGTGGAGCTGAGCGAGCGCCCGAGGGTGTCGCTGTTGAGGAGCTGGCCGAGCCCCCCTTCGCCGGCCCTGAGCTTGGCCGTCACCGCCTCGAGGTTCTTCAGCGACGATTCCAGTGCCGTGGCGGCGTCCGGGTTCCGGATGAGCCGGCCCAGCGTGCCCTGACCATCGGTGATCTGCCGCGCCACCTGCTCCGCCGCAGTTACGAACTGGTTGAGCTCGACGTAGAGCTGCTCGTCGGTGAAGAGGCGGCCGATCGTGCCCTGCCCGCCGCTGATGCTGTCCACGAGATCAGTCATCGACTCCAGGCTTTCGCTGGCCTGCGCGGCAACCCCCGAGAACGAGCCGCTGCCGGGGGTCGTCCGCACGTAGCCCCACTCGGGGACCGGCTGCCCTGCCCCCCGTGGGGTGATGTCCACGGCCGCCTCGCCGAGCAGCGACACCGACCCGAGCGTCGCCACGGACTGGTCCGTGATCCGGGACTGCATCTCCTCGGACACCTCCATGACGACTTCCACGCGATCCCCGCTGAAGCGCACCTCGGTGACGGCGCCCATCTCCACGCCGGCGATCCGGACCGGGGCTCCGGGCTTCAGACCCGAGATGTCGCTGAACACCGCCTTCAGCGAGTAGCGCTGCCAGAAGAACCCGCCCGTGTTGCCGAGGATGAAGATCAGCAGCGCCGACATGACGATCGCGAAGACCGCCGCGATGCCGATCTTCAGCTCGGTCCAGGCCAGTGAACGCGTACGTGGCATCGTGCGGGACCTCAGGAGAGAAACGTCCGGACGTAGGTATCCGTGCTCTCGCGCAACGCGTGCGCGTTGCCCTCGAAGTGCACCCGTCCGTCCTTCAACATGATGAACTCGGCTTCGTCCGCCTTCGCCGTCGAGGCGGGCTCGAAGACCACGGATCCGTTCCGCCGCACCGCCTCCTGCGTGGCCACGTAGAACGCGTCCCTGAGCTGGTGCGTCACGAGGATCGACGTCACGTTCTCCAGATCGCGAAGCTTGATGATCTCGTCGTCGACCGTGGTCGCCGTCATGGGATCCAGGCCGGTCGTCGGCTCGTCGTACAGGAGCACCCGCGGCTTGGCCGCCATCGCCCGAGCAATCGCCACGCGCCGCCGCTGCCCGCCCGAGAGCTCCGACGGCATCCGATCGATGAAGGCGCCGAGCCCGACGAAGCCGAGCACCTCTTCGATCCTCGGACGGGCTTCCTCGATCGGCAGCCGGGCCTCCTCGATCAGCTTGTACCCCACATTCTCACCCACCGTCAGGGAATCGAACAGCGCCCCCTCCTGGAACACCATGCCGAGGTCGCCGCGCACCCGCATCAGCTCGCCCTCCGCCAGATGGTGGACGGGTGCGCCCAGCACCCGGACCTCTCCGCCGTCCGGCTTCAGCAGTCCGAGGATGATCTTCAGGATCGTGGACTTGCCGGCTCCGCTCGCCCCGAGGAACACCTTCGTGTGCCCCTCTTCCAGCGTGAAGCTGACGCCGTCCAGGACCACCTTCTCGTCGAAGGCGAGCGACACCTCCTCGAAGGCGACCACCACGGTCGCTCCGGCCGGCGTCTGGCGGGGCGGCGGCGCGGCGGCGGCACCCGGCATCAGTAGATCAGCGTGAACAGCAGCCGCGTGATGAAGAAGTCCACGGCGATCACCATGACCGACGCAATCACGACGGCGTTGGTCGTCGCCCGGCCGACCCCCTGTGTGCCGCCGGTCGTTCGCAGGCCGACGTGGCAGCCCGTGGTCACGATGACGAAGCCGAGCACGAACGGTTTGATGAGCCCCATCCAGGCATCCTGCACGTAGAGCCCCTCGGTAATCGACGTCCAGTACAGGCTCGAGGCGACGCGCAACTGGACCGTGGCGATCAGCCAGCCGCCGATGATCCCGACCGTGTCGGCGATGACCGTCAGGACCGGCGCCATCAGCGTCCCGGCCAGCACGCGCGGGACCACGAGCTTGCGGATCGGATCGGTGCCCAGGGCGCGGAGCGCGTTCACCTGGTCGGTCACGACCATCGAGCCGATTTCGGCCGCGATGCCGGACCCGACGCGGCCGGCCAGCATCAGCCCGGTCAGCACGGGTCCGAGCTCCTTGACCATCGAGGCGCTGACGAGCCGCCCCACGAACGGCCGCGCGCCGAACTGATCGAGCGTCATCCCGGTCTGCAGCGCGAGGACGGCACCGGTGAAAAAGCCAGTCAGCACCACGACGGTCATCGATCCCAGGCCGATGGCGTCGAACTGCTGGACGATGTCGCGGAAGTACCAGGGCCCGGATCCGATGCCACGCACGGCGGCCACGCACAGCCGCACGTACTCCTGGACCTCCTGCAGAATCTCCTTGGCCCGGCGCGTGATCATGGACGATGGTCAGGACGCCAGGCCCAGGTCGCGCGTGCGCAGGTTCTTCAGCGCATCCCGCAGGCTGGCGGCCCGTTCGAACTCCAGGTTGGCGGCGGCGGCCTTCATGTCGCGCTCGAGCTCGCGGATCCGCGCGTCCAGCTCGGCCTGAGACCGGAACACCGGCGCGGCCGTGTCGGGCCTCACCGGCCGCGGACCCTCCCGAGCCATCAGCTCGTCGATGTTCCGCACGACCGACTCGGGCGTGATCCCGTGCGCCTCGTTGTGCGCGGCCTGCAGCGCCCGGCGCCGTTCGGTCTCCCCGATCGCGTGCCGCATCGAATCGGTCGTCGTGTCGGCGTACATCAGCACCCGGCCGTTCACGTTCCGCGCCGCCCGGCCGGAGGTCTGAATCAGGGATCCACCCGAGCGGAGAAAGCCTTCCTTGTCGGCGTCCAGAATCGCCACGAGCGACACCTCCGGCAGATCCAGCCCCTCCCGCAGCAGGTTGATGCCGACCAGCACGTCAAACACGCCCCTGCGGAGGTCGCGCAGGATCTCCATCCGCTCGAGCGTCTCGATGTCCGAGTGCAGGTAGCGCACGCGCATGCCGAGCTCCTGGTAGTAGGCCGTGAGATCTTCGGCCATCCGCTTGGTCAGCGTCGTGACGAGCACGCGTTCCCCGCGCCCGGCGCGAGCCCGGATCTCCGCGAGCAGGTCGTCGACCTGGCCGCGCACCGGCCGCACCTCGATCGGCGGGTCCATCAGGCCGGTCGGCCGGATGACCTGCTCCACCACGACGCCGCCGGCCTGGTCCAGTTCCCACGGCCCCGGTGTCGCCGACACGAACACCACCTGTCCGACACGCGCCTCCCACTCCTCGAAGTTCAGCGGCCGGTTGTCCAGGGCCGATGGCAGACGGAAGCCGTACCGGACGAGGACCTCCTTGCGCGACCGGTCGCCGTGGTACATCCCGCGAATCTGCGGCACCGTCTGATGGCTCTCGTCCACGATGACGAGCGCATCACCCGGCAGGTAGTCCAGCAGTGTGGGCGGCGGCTCGCCGGGCGAGCGCCCGGTGAGATGCCGCGAGTAGTTCTCGATGCCGTGGCAGTAGCCGATCTCCCGGATCATCTCCAGATCGAACATCGTCCGCTGGTGCAGCCGCTGCGCCTCGAGGAGCTTGCCCTCCGCTTCCAGCTCGGTGCGCCGGTCCGCCAGCTCCGCCCGGATCGCGTCGACGGCCTGCTTCGTGCGATCGCGAGACGTCACGAAGTGCGACTTGGGGAACACGGTCACCCGATCGAGGCGATCGACGACGTGCCCGGTCAGCGGATCGATGATGGCGAGCTCGTCGACCTCGTCGCCGAACAGACTGATCCTGAGCGCGCGCTCCTCGTACGAAGGGAACACCTCGACGATGTCGCCGCGGGCGCGAAACGTGCCGCGGCCGAACTCCGTATCGTTGCGTTCGTACTGGATCTCGACCAGCTTCCGCAGGATCCGGTCGCGGCCGATGCGCTGTCCCGCCTCGAGGGGCAGCAGCATGCCGTAGTAGGCCTCGGGCGAACCCAGGCCGTAGATGCACGACACGCTCGCCACGATGATCACGTCGCGCCGCTCGAACAGCGACCGCGTGGCCGAGAGCCGGAGGCGGTCGATCTCGTCGTTGATCGTCGCCTCCTTCTCGATGTACGAGTCGGTAGCCGGGACGTACGCTTCCGGCTGGTAGTAGTCGTAGTAGCTGACGAAGTACTCGACGGCGTTGCCGGGGAAGAACCGCCGGAACTCCTGGTACAGCTGCGCGGCCAGCGTCTTGTTGTGCGCCATCACCAGCGCCGGCCGGTTCACGGCCTCGATCACGTGCGCCATGGTGAAGGTCTTGCCGGAGCCGGTCACGCCCAGCAGCACCTGGTGCGGATCGCCGCGGCGCAGTCCGTCGGTCAGCTCACCGATCGCTCGCGCCTGATCCCCGCGGGGCGTGAAGTCGCTGACGAGCTGAAACCGATCCCGTGTCGAGTGCATGTGAGGGAGACGAGCGGGCGCGGGGCGCACGACCTGGCATCGTACCACACGGTCGAGGCAGCTTCGGCCGGCCCCTCAGGGTACAGGCGGTGCCAGATCGGGACGGTACGGCGCGAAGTACCCGCGACGGCTCCGCACGTTCACACCGCCCTGCCGGACGCGCACCTCCACGTCCCGCCAGCGCCCGTCGGCCGTGGTGTCGGTGGAGATGTACCCGAGCGTGTAGTGCCCGCGGATCTCCGCGGCGATGCGATCGTAGGCCGCTTCGACATCGCGCATCGAGAGCGGGAAGACCGCGATGCCGCCCGTGTCGCCGGCCAGCCGCTGGAGCCGGACCTGCTGCTCGAATCGCTCGCGTGACGGGAGCCGCTCCAGGAAGCCGACCACGTAGATCGTCACGTCGGAGGCACGCACGAGATCGAGGACCTCGCGGTAGCTCATCGCGCTCCGGGTGTCGCCTCCGTCCGTGTACAGCACCAGCACCGTCCGGCCATCGCCGGCGCTCGCGCCGTCCAGGTAGACGCCCAGCGCGTCGTGGAGCGCCGTCATCCCCTCGGGTTCGCCCAGCCGGATCCGCTCGACCAGCCGCGGGAAGTCCGCCGGGCGGTACTTCGTCACCCGCACCTCGGTGCTGAAGGCCACCAGCGTGACGTCTTCCGCTTCGCCGAGCCGGTTGAAGAACCGGATCGCCGCCGTTCGCGCCAGATCGATGTCGCGATCCATGCTGCCGCTCGTGTCGAGCATCAGGCCGAGGTGGAGGGGGATGACATCGGTCTGCTCCGCCCGCGCGAAGAGGCCGATGGCCTGCGGCGCTCCGTCCTCCCGCACCTCGAAATCGGAGGCGGTCAGCCCGCGCACGGCCCGGCCGTCCCGATCCACGACCGTCACGGTCAGGCTGACCACGTCGGTCGTGCCGCGGAACACGGGCTGGGCGCTGCGGCCGGCGGAGGGTGCGAGCAGCAGGCAGGCGCCGAGCGCGAGAAGGCCTGGGATGCCGCGCACGGGACAGTATAATCGGGCGAGAATGTACGACGCGCCGGCTGTACCGTGCACCTCGATCGCCACATGAGGTGCCTCGCCGTCTGTCAGAGTGAACTGGTCATCCGGATGCTCGACGAGATCCTGATGCCCGGTTTCGACGTCGAGTTCGTCGTCGAGAGCCGCGCTCTCGCCCGCAGGCTTCACGACTCGGGTACCACCGTCCGGTGCGCCGATCCGAAGCGCACCGACGCCTACCTCAAGGCCGACCTCACGCCCGGCACGGCCGTCATCATCGAAGACAGCTCCCGCCGGAGCATCCGCCGGATCGTGTCCGCCGTGCGGGACGCCGGCGGCACGCTGATCTACGTCCTGGGGATGGGGGTGACCGCCGCGCGCGAACGCGAAGACGCCCTCAAGGGAGAGTTTCCCGAGCTCAACTACCTGACGATGACGGAGCTGTTCGGCACTACGCTCCAGACCGAACTGGCCCGCTCGCTGACCCGCCTCAAGGTGCAGCAGTACCAGCGCTACTTCGCCGACGCCGACCGGGTGCTGATCCTGCTCCACAACGACCCCGATCCGGATGCCCTGGCCAGCGGCCTGGCGCTCCGCACGGTCCTGCGGCGCACGCGCCAGACGGCGATCATCGGGGCCGTGAAAGGCGTGACCCGTCCGGAGAACCTGCGCATGCAGGCGCTGCTCGACATCCATGTCGAGCCGATCGATGCCGCCGCACTCGCCTCCTTCGAGCGCGTGGCGATGGTGGATGTGCAGCCCCACTACTTCGAAGGGCTGACCGATCGCGCCGATCTCGTGATCGACCACCATCCGGAACAGACCGGGTATCTCGCGGTCTTCCACGACATCCGTGCGAACTACGGGTCCACATCGACGATCCTGACCGAACACCTGCGTGCCGTGGACGCGAACATCTCCGAACGCACGGCCACCGCGCTCCTCTACGCCATCAAGTCCGACACCGCGTTCTTCAACCGCGGCGCGAACCGCGCCGATGTGGACGCCTTCTCGTATCTCTATCCGCTGGCGCACCCGACCCTGATCCGCAAGATGGAGGGCGCCGACATCACGATGGAGCGCCTCGACTACGTCGTGAAGGCGAAGCAGAACGGCCACCTGTCCGAGGAGGTGTACTGCGCCTATCTCGGGCGGGCGCCGCGCGAGGACTTCGTGCCCTACGTCGCCGACTTCTACCTGCAGATGGAGAGCGTCCGGTGGACGGTCGTGGCCGCCGTCGTCGCGGACGCCATGGTGATCTGCGTCCGCAACCTCGGGTTCTCACGTCACGCCGGCGACTTCGTGCGGAAGTACTTCGGCGAGATCGGCAACGCGGGCGGGCACCGCTCGATGGCCAAGGCCGTCGTGCCGCTGGCCGCGTTCCGGCAGAAGTTCGGCAGCCTCCAGGCCGACGAGATCACCGATCGCCTGCACGACCTGATGCACCACTACTTGCACCAGCAGCAGCCCGACCGCGACCGGCGCCTGACCCGAGCCTGACCCTCCGCCGCATCCGTTCAGCCGAGCGGGCCGGTGCGATCGAGGATGTCTTCCTCTTCTTCCCCGTCCCCCTGTCCGGGAAACGCGTCCGCCTGCGCCCCCAGGTGCTCCCCGCTCCCCCCGATCACCGGGGTGATGAACTGCCGATAGGCGTCCTCGTAGCCCAGGTCCAGGAGCTCGGCCAGCGGGTAGTGGCGATCGGAGGCGCGGTCGTACGCGCCACCCAGGTCGAAAGGCCCGACGGGGTTGTGCACCGGCGCCACCTGATAGATCCCTCTGAACAGGGCGCCATGGGCGGTGATGGCGTCGCGCAGCGCCGCCGTTTCGTCGGCGGTCACCATGTCGCCCAGACGGGCCCACGGGCTCAGGCCCACGGCGGCAAGTCCGTGCGGGGCCGGGCGGCCCACGGCCGCACCCACGACAACCACCTGCTGGACACCGGCGGCGTGCAGCTCCTCGAACACACGGAGCACGGCCGCCGGCCTGTCGCAGTACCGGCGTGTTTCGCCGCGCCAGTACGAGGCGGGAGCGAAGCGGATCCGGTGGGACTCGCTGCCGAACGGTGGGGCCAGCGCCCCGAACAGCATCTCCAGCGCGAGCGCGCTCTGCCCGGACGCCGCCAGGTCGATCGCCTCCGATCGCCGTTCGCCCTCCGCCCGCGCGTCGAAGAAGCGCGTGCGATAGGGCTCCTTCAGCACGGCCCCCGTCACGTCCTGGCGCGCATCGAGGTCGGTTGCGACGAGCAGCAGTTCGCGCACCCCCGGCTGCCCCAGGTTCTCCACCAGCGTGTCCACGAACCGCCGCCCGACAGAGGCCACGTCGGGACGCCTGACGGGCTGGGCCCCGCGCACCAGCTGCCAGAGCGCGTCGGCGAAGAGGCGCGGCAGAACGGTTGCGTCGATCGGCGCGCCGAACACGGACCACCACCACCCGCCCGCGGCCCGGCGCTTCGGCGTCGTCCGCCAGGCCGTGGCCGCCGTCCCCGCCAGCAGGATCCCCACCAGGCCGACCAGCACGGCCAGCCCGACCCGGGGCAGCACGGTCGGCAGGTTCGGTGAGGACAGCGCGCTCTGGACCCAGGCGGAGTACCCGTTCACGAGCACGGGACCGGCCGGGAGCGCCATCACCTCGAGCAGGAACCCGATCGGGTATACGACCAGCCCGAGCGTCAGGAGCAGGAGCGGCACGACGAGCACGGCCACGAGCGCGAGGGCGGCCCACGCCGCGTAGCGGAGCGTCGGCTGCCACGTGTAGGCCGACCGCACGTCCGGCCTCCGCCAGACGCCGTGTGTGTCCCAGAGGGACGCGGCCCCATCGATGGCCGTCAGCATGGCGGCGCCGGCCCCCACGCCGCGGCCGGCGACGACGTCCAGGCGAACGCCTGCTTCTTCCAGTGCGCGCAGCACGCCGGCATGGTAGGCCCCGTGCGCGCCGGTTCCGAGGAGCACCAGCGCGGTCCGGCGATCGGGAGAGTAGTCCGGGGCGGGGGTCACGCTCGCAGGCCGGGCAGCAGGCCCGTCACGCCCCGTCGTCGTGGATGGTGACCAGCTTCACCAGCTCGAACTGGCGGAGTCCGCTCGGCGTGGACACGCGGATGTCGTCGCCCTCCTCCTTGTTGAGCAGGGCCCTGCCGATCGGCGACGAACTCGAGATCAGCCCCTTCTCCACGTCGGCATCTTCGGGCATCACGAGCTGGTACACGACCAGCGCGCCCTCCTCGTCACGGAGGTGGACCGTGGATCCGAACCCGGCGCGATCCTTCGGGATGCGATCGACGTTCATCAGGGAGATCTCGCTGACCCGCCGCTTCAGCATCGCGATCCGCGCGTTGACGATCTCCTGGCGTTCCTTCGCGGCCTTGTACTCGGCGTTCTCGCGCAGGTCACCCAGCTCCCTCGCCCGCTGGATCTCCCTGGGCAGCTCGATCTTCAGCTCGCGCTCGAGCGTCGCAATCTCCTGCGCGAACCGTTTCAGGATCCGTTCCTTCATGGCGGTGAGACAACCGCGCCAATCTTAGCACGTGCTATTCTCGGCCCTTCGCGATGCGGACGGTGACGAGTCGCCAGCATCCGCTGGTCCAGGCGTTTCGATCCGCGGGCAGGCGTGCCGGGCCGGGGACCGATGTGTTGCTCATCGAGGGCGCGACACTCCTCGAAGAAGCGCTCGCCGCAGGCGCCACGATCCGAACGGTCGCCGTCACGCGCGCGCGCCTGGCCGCGCCGGACATCGCCCACCTGATCGATAGGCTCGAGGGTCACGGCGCGGAGGTCGTCCAGGTCAGCGATGCCGTGATGGGGGCCATGAGCCCGGTCAGGGCTCCGTCGGGCATCGCGGCGCTCGGCGCGCACCGCACGGTTGATCGGGCCGCTGTGTGCGCCGGTCCTGACGCGCTGGTGGTCGCTCTCGTGCACGTGCAGGATCCCGGCAACGTGGGCGCCGTCCTCCGCGCAGCGGAGGCCGGCGGGGCCACAGCCGTGATCACCTGTGGCGAGACCGCCAGCCCTTGGTCGTGGAAGGCGCTTCGCGGGAGCATGGGCAGCGCGTTTCGTCTTCCGCTGTCGCATGCGGCCGTGCCAGCCGAGGCGGTCGACGCCGCGCGCTCGGCCGGTCTCAGCACACTCGCCTGCGTCCAGTCGGGCGGAGACGCACCCGCCGCAATCGACTTCCGGCGGCCGACGATGGTGTTCCTCGGCGCCGAGGGGGCCGGACTTCCGCCCGGCGTCCTGTCCGCCTGCGACCGGCGGGTGTCCATCCCGATGCGCGCGCCGGTCGAATCCCTGAACGTGGCCGTCGCAGCCGCGTTGCTCGTCTACGAGGCCGCCCGGCAGCGATCACATCACTGATCTCCGCGGTCCCCAAATCGTCAATCGTCAATCCCTCAATTGCGATCCCCCAATCCAATCCCCAATCCCCAATCCCCAATCTTCAATTCCCATGTCTTCCCTCTTCGATGACGACGCATCGGGCCAGCGGCCCGCATCCGGCACCGGCACGCCCCTCGCCGAGCGCATGCGCCCGAGGATGCTCGACGAGATCGTGGGACAGGATGTCCTGCTCGCGCCCGGGAAGCCGCTCCGGGCCGCCATCGATCGGGACGTCCTCCAGTCGATCATCCTGTGGGGACCACCCGGGTCCGGCAAGACGACGCTCGCGCGCGTCATCGCCGACACCACCCGTGGACGGTTCGTGCCGTTCAGCGCGGTGCTCTCCGGCATCAAGGAGATTCGCGAGGTCATGGCCGTTGCGGAGGAGCGCCGCCGCCGGACGGGCCAGCGCACGATCGTCTTCATCGACGAGATCCACCGCTTCAACAGGGCGCAGCAGGACGCGTTCCTCCCGCGGGTCGAAACCGGCGACATCGTGCTGATAGGGGCAACCACCGAGAACCCGTCGTTCGAAGTGAACGCCGCCCTGCTGTCCCGCTCGAAGGTCTTCGTCCTGCGGGCCCTGGCACAGGAGGACGTCGTCGCCATCCTGGGGCGGGCCGTGGCCGACGGGGAGCGCGGCCTCGGGCCTGAGGCGCCGGCCATCGACGACGAGGCGATTGCGGCCATCGCGCGCTTCGCGAACGGCGATGCGCGCGCCGCGCTCAACCTGCTGGAACTGGCGGCCGCCTCGGCCCCGATCGCGCCGTCTTCCGGCAGACGGCATGTAAATCTCCTCCACCTCGAAGGCCTGATCGAGCGGCGCGCGCTCCTGTACGACAAGACCGGCGAGGAGCACTACAACCTGATCTCGGCGCTCCACAAATCGATGCGCAGCGGCGATCCCGACGCCTCGGTCTACTGGCTGGCGCGCATGATTGAGGCGGGCGAGGATCCCCTCTACATCGCAAGGAGGCTCGTCCGCTTCGCCTCCGAGGACGTGGGCAACGCGGACCCGCAGGCCCTGACCGTGGCCGTCGCGGCGAAGGACGCCGTCCACTTCATCGGGATGCCGGAGGGCAACACCGCACTGGCGCAGGCCGCCATCTACCTCGCCACGGCCCCGAAGAGCGACGCGGTGTACGCCGCGTACACCGAAGCCGCCGTCGATGCGCACGCGCAGGTGGCGGAACCGGTACCCCTCCACCTGCGCAACGCACCAACGAAGCTGATGAAAGCGCTGGACTACGGGAAGGGTTACCAGCACGCCCATGACGAGCCGGACGCCGTCACCGACATGCCGTGCCTTCCTCCATCGCTGTCCGGCCGGACCTACTACAGACCGACCGATCGCGGGTTCGAACAGGAGGTCCGTGAGCGCCTCTCCCGGCGCGACCATCAGCGTCGGCCACGCACCCAGGAGCCCTGACGCCCGGGGAAGTCTCTTGACCTCCGCCCCAGGTTCCAAGGCTGGTCGTGCGACATCAGACGCTCGGTGTTCACAACGAGCGTCTGACAGCTGGATTCAGCCCCCGGACTCTCCGCAATCTCGACCACGGGCGACACTTGCGCACACGAACCCGCAGAGCGGATGGGTCAGCTTCCTGCGCTCGGGCGCTTCCAGCGCACGAGCAGCCACCCGGCCACGAACACCAGGATCCCGTACACGAACCATGAGGGGTCGGGCCCCAGCGGTCCGGCCATGAAGATGTCGGCCAGCAGGATCCACATCCCGGCCAGTTGAAGCGCACGGCCGCAGTAGTAGAGAAACATCGTTCGTCCCCGGCTCAGATGCGCTGGAAGTTCTTCTCGATCTCGCGCCGGCTCAGCCTGAGCATGACGGGCCGGCCGTGCGGACAGACGGTTGAATACGCCGTCTGACGAAGCTCCGAGAGGATGTGCGCCATCTTCTCGGGCGTCAGCCGGTCGTGCGCCTTCACGGCCGCATGGCACGCCATGGTGGCGGCGATCCGGCGCAGTGCCTCGTCCACGGTAGACCCCCGGTCGAGGCCCTCCAGGTCCTCGGCCAGCGCACGCACGGCGGTTTCGGCATCGCCAGCCGTGAGCAGCGCCGGCACCGCGGACACGCGGACCACCCCGGGACCGAACTCCTCCACCTCGAACCCCAGGCGTTCCAGCTCACCTCGGTGCGACACGAGCGCCTGCTGCCCCGCCGGCGACAGCTCGAGCACGAGCGGGTGCAGCCGCCGCTGGCTCTCCAGCCGCTGGCCTGACAGCCGCTCGAGAATCCGCTCGAACAGCACGCGTTCGTGGGCAACGTGCTGGTCGATGATCGCGATGCCCTCCTCGTCCACGGCGACGATGTAGGTGTCGCGGAACTGGCCGAGCAGCATGAGCGCCCGGTAGAGCGAGGCCCCCGGCTCCTGCGGGGCGGCCCGCGCTCCATCCGGCTGCGGCGCGTCCACGGCGATTCCACCGGACGGCCGAGGCATGGACGCCGATCCGGGCACGGCCCCGGCGTCGCGTCCGGCCCACCGGCTCGGCAGGACGCCGCTGTAGCCGACCGGCAGCGGCACGGCGATCGGTTCGTGCGGGGCGACCGGCGCCGACAGGCGCAGGTCGGGCACCGGACCCTGTCCCAGCGCCGCCATCAGCGTCCGGCGTACGACCTCGTGTACGTGCGACTGTTCCCGGAAGCGGACCTCCGCCTTCGTGGGATGCACGTTGACGTCGAGGGCATCGGGCGGCATCTCGATGAACAGGTGCACTTCGGGGCTGCGCTCCCTGATCGACGCCGCGCTGTACGCCTCGTTGATGGCGTGGGCGATCGTGCGATCCCGGACGATGCGCCGGTTCACGAACACGTGCTGGGGCCCTCGCACAGGGCCCTGATCCGCCAGCGCCGCCACGTAGCCCCTCAGGGAGATGTCTCCGCCGCGCGTCACTTCCACCAGATCGGGACGCTCGCCGTACAGCTGGTGCAGCCGCGCCCGCAGGTCCGCCACCGGGGGACACTGCAGCAGCCGCCGGCTCCCGCTCGTCAGCGTGAAGCCCACCTCCGGGTAACACAGAGCGAGCTGCGCCACGACGCGCGACACCTGCGTCGTTTCGGCGGTGTCGGACTTGAGGAACTTCCGCCTCGCGGGAAGGTTGTAGAAGAGGTCGGCGACCTCGACCGACGTCCCCTCCGGCATGCCGACATCCCGCACCGCGGGCTGGCCGCCGCCCTCGATGCGAACTTCGGTGCCGAGCGGGGCGCCGCGCGCGCGGGTGCGGAGCGTGAAGTGAGAGACGGACGCGATGCTGGGGAGCGCCTCTCCCCTGAACCCGAGCGTCGTGATGCGGCCGAGGTCGTCGGCGCTGGCGATCTTGCTCGTCGCGTGCCGTTCGACAGCCAGGAGCGCGTCCTCCGGCGCCATCCCCTCGCCGTCGTCGTCCACCCTGATCAGGCGCTTGCCACCGAGGTCGACGGCAACGCTGATCCGGCGGGCGGACGCGTCGATCGCGTTCTCGACCAGCTCCTTCACCGCGGAAGCCGGACGCTCGACCACTTCACCAGCCGCGATCTGGTTCGCCAGATCCGCCGGGAGACGGACGATACGCACTGCGAGGCCATCCCTCTCCGGTGGAACGCTAGTCGCCGACCTTCACCTGCTGTGCGGCCTGCGCCGCCGCCAGGCGGGCCACCGGCACGCGGTACGGGGAGCAGCTCACGTAGTCCAGCCCCACGCTTTCGAAGAAGTGGATCGAGGCCGGATCGCCCCCGTGCTCGCCGCACACGCCCAGCTTCAGCGCCGCCCGGCCGCCGCGGCCCAGCTCCACGGCCGACTTCACCAGCCGGCCAACGCCCGCGGCGTCGAACGTCGCGAAGGGATCCTTGTCGAGGATCTTCTTCTCCTGGTACTTCCGCAGGAACTTGCCCACGTCGTCACGCGAGAAGCCGAAGGCGAACTGCGTGAGGTCATTCGTGCCGAACGAGAAGAACTCCGCTTCGGTGGCGATCTCGTCCGCTGTCATCGCTCCTCTCGGCACCTCGATCATCGTGCCGACGAGGTACTTCACCTTCACGCCCTGTTCCTGCATCACCGCCTCGGCCACGCGGGTCACGACCTCCTTCTGGTCGCGCAGCTCTTTCACGTGCCCGACGAGCGGAATCATGATCTCGGGGGTTACCTTCAGGCCCTCCTTCCGGAGTCGGCAGGCAGCCTCGATGATCGCGCGCGTCTGCATCTCGGTGATTTCCGGATAGCTGACGCCCAGCCTGACGCCCCGGTGACCGAGCATCGGGTTGAACTCGTGCAGCTCTTCGACCCGCCGAAGCACCCGTCGCTTCTCCTCGAGCGCCGGCGACGACTCTCCCTTCGCCTCCATCGTGGCGATGTCGACCATCAGCTCCTCCCGCTTCGGCAGGAACTCGTGGAGCGGAGGGTCGATGGTGCGGATGGTGACCGGTTCGCCGCGCATGGCCTTGAACACGCCGTAGAAGTCGGCGCGCTGCAGCGGCAGCAGCTCGTCGAGCGCGGCTCGGCGATCGGCTTCGCTCGCGGCCATGATCATCCGCTGCACGATCGGAATGCGCCCTTCCCCGAAGAACATGTGCTCGGTCCGGCAGAGCCCGATCCCGCGCGCGCCGAAGTTGTAGGCGATCTCCGCCTGGTCGGGCTGGTCGGCGTTCGCGCGAATGCCCATCCGGCGCAACTTGTCGGCCCACGTGAGCAGCCGGTCCAGGCGGGAGTAGATGTCGGAGTCGGCGGCCTTCATCCGGCCCGCGAGGACCTGGAGGATCTCGCTGGGGTGCGGCGCGATCTGCGCGAGCTTGACCTCGCCGGTCAACCCGTCGAACGACACGAACTCCCCTTCTTTCACGGTCCGGCCGTCCACGCTGAACCGCTTCGCGGCCTCGTCGATCCGCAGCTCCCCTGCGCCGACGACCGACGGCTTGCCCATCTGCCGTCCGACCACCGCGGCGTGCGACGTCATCCCGCCGGTGGCCGTCAGGACCCCCTGCGACACGAACATGCCGTGGATGTCGTCCGGCACCGTTTCCCGGCGGACGAGCACGACCGGTTTCCCGCGCTCCGCCCACGCCACGGCGTCGTCGGCCGCAAAAACGGCGTGTCCGCTGGCCGCGCCAGGGGAGGCGGGCAGGCCTTTGGTCGCCACGGGCACGGCCGCCCACTCCTTCGGATCGAACCCGGGCGCGAGCAGTTGCGAGACCGATTCGGGATCGACCTGGAGCACGGCCTCCTTCTGCGTGATCACCCTCTCCCGGACCATGTCGGTGGCGATCACCACCGCCGCGTGCCCGGTCCGCTTGCCGTTGCGCGTCTGCAGCATGAACAGCCGCTCGTCCTGGATCGTGAACTCGAAGTCCTGCACGTCCTTGTAGTGCCGCTCCAGCCGCCCGGTGATCTGCCGCAACTGCCGGTAGGCGTCCGGCATCAGCCGCTCCAGCTCGGCGATCGGCTGCGGCGTCCGGATACCGGCCACGACGTCCTCACCCTGTGCGTTCACCAGGAACTCGCCGTAGAACTCCCGCGCGCCGGTCGCCGGATTCCGCGTGAAACCGACGCCCGTGGCGGACCGCTCACCGGTGTTGCCGAACACCATCATCTGGACGTTGACCGCCGTCCCGATGTGATCCGGGATGTCGTAGATGCGCCGGTATTCCCGCGCGCGGGGGTTCATCCAAGAACGGAACACCGCGTCGCGCGCCATGGCGAGCTGGACGTGCGGATCATCGGGAAACGCCTTGCCCGACCGCTTCCTGACCACGTCCTTGTAGCGCGCCACGACGTCGCGCAGGGCCGATTCATCCAGGTCCGTATCCACCGTGGCACCGCGGGCCTGCTTCACGGCGTCCAGGGCGTGCTCGAACGCGTCCTTCGGAATCTCCAGAACGACGTTGCCGAACATCTGGATGAACCGGCGGTAGCTGTCGTACGCGAAGCGGCCGTTGCCGGTGCGCGCCTTGAGACCTTCGACCGCCGAATCGTTCAGCCCGAGATTGAGGATCGTGTCCATCATCCCGGGCATGGAGAACTTCGCGCCCGACCGCACCGACACCAGGAGCGGGTTGGTGTTCGAGCCGAGCGTCGCCTTCGCGACGGTCTCGAGCCGCTGCAGCGTGCCGGCGATTTCGGCATTGACCGACGCGGGGATCCGGCCCCTCTGCGTGTAGAACAGCGCGCAGACCGCCGTGGAGATCGTGAAGCCGGGAGGCACGGGCAGCCCCGCGTTGGTCATCTCCGCCAGGCCGGCACCCTTGCCGCCGAGCAGGTCGCGCATGCCGCGGTGCCCCTCGGCCTTGCCCGCACCGAAGAAGTAGACGTGCCGGCCGGCCGCGCGTGCCGCCGGTGTCTTCCGTGCGGATGTCTTCTTCGCCATCAACTGCTCCTCTGAAGTCGGCGAGGGGCCCCAGCGCAGCCCCTCGGGATCACTCACTCGGCCTTCGGCGCGAGAATCGAGATATCGGCCACCTGCAGGACGCGATCGCGGAGCTCGGCCAGCAGCGACAGCCTGGCCGTCTTCAGCGCCGCATCGTCCACCACGACTCTGACGTCGGCGAAGAAGCGCTCGACGGCCGGCCGCAGCGTCGCAAACGCCGTGAGCGCCCGCAGCGGCTGCCCGGCCACCATCGCCGTCTCCGCGTCACGTCCCACCCTGTCGAGCGTCGCCCGCAGGAGGTGCTCAGCCGGCTCGGCCAGTCGCTCCACATTGGCGCGCCAGGCCGGTTGCAGCGGGCCGCCGGCCTCTCGTTCGACGATGTTCTTCGCCCGCCTGAAGACCTCGGCCAGACCCTGGAACTCCGGCCGCGTCTTCACCTCGCGCACGGCTTCGGCCCGCGCCACGAGATCGGCGACGTTGACCGACAGGCACCAGCCCTCGTCGCTCGTCGCCGCCTGCACTTCCTCGTACTCGAGCCCACGGCTCGACATCAGGAACCGGACACGCTCGATCAGAAACCCCTCGAGCACACGACGGGCCCCGGGATCCGCGTCCAGCGAAGACAGCTGCAGCAGCCGCCGGGCCTCGGCCACCATCGAGGCGAGCGGAGGCCGGGCATCCAGGCCCGTCAGCGTGTCGAGGTCCGCGAGCAGCCGCACGATCCCCTGCGCCTGCCGCCTGATGCCGAGCGGGTCGCGCGACCCGGTGGGCCGCTCGCCGGCCGACAACATCCCCACGACCGAGTCGATCTTGTCCGCCAGCGACACCGCCG
Organism: Acidimicrobiia bacterium; assembly: GCA_016871255.1. Classification (GTDB taxonomy): domain Bacteria; phylum Acidobacteriota; class Vicinamibacteria; order Vicinamibacterales; family UBA2999; genus VFZH01. The sequence goes on from VFZH01000027.1 coordinate 30,153, forward strand.
CCCAGGTGACGGCCCCCGCACCCAGCTGCTGACAGGTCGGCGGGGCATCCGCCTCGACACCCACCGGCAGGTAGTGATGATAGACCGCGCGCCACACCGCCTCGGGCAGCCCTTCCTCGCGGGCGTAGACGCCACCCATCGTGCCCTGCAGCTCGGTCAGCTCGCGCACCATGCCGGTGGCGAGATCCGCCTTGACCAGCCGGCCCGCCTCTTCCGCCGCGGCCGCCATGCCGGGCTGCCCCAGCGCCTCTGCGGCAATCCATCGCGACAGGGCCGCCACCCGCTCGGCCTTCGCCCGATAGTCGCCGAGCCCCTTGTGAAAGAGGATGGTAGACAGCTCTTCCACGCGCGATGCCAGCGGCACGCGCCGGTCCGCTTCCCAGAAGAACTGCGCATCGCGAAGCCGGGCGGCCAGCACGCGCTCTGCGTTCCGCGCGATGACCTCGGGCTTCTCGACCTCCATGTTGACCACCGCCAGGAAGGCCGGCTTCAGGCGGCCGGCATCATCCACCACCGGAAAGAAGTGCTGATGGTGCACCATCGTCGTCGTCAGCACCTCCTCCGGCAGCTTCAGGAACTCCGCCGCGAAGTGGCCGGCCACGACCGACGGGTACTCGACCAGATCCGGAACCTCCCGCAGCAGCGACGACTCGCCCCCCACCTGGTGGCCGACGCGCCCACCGAGCCGCCGCGCGTGGCCTTCGAGCTGGCGCCGGATCCGGTCGTCGCGTTCCTCCCGTTCCAGGATGACGAAGTTCTCGATCAGCTTCGTCCGGTACTCGTCGAACGTCTTGAACCTGATGACGCGTCCGGCCCGGCCGCTGGTCGTCAGGAACCGGTGCCCGTACGTGCTCGACCCCGAGCGGACGTCCTGAACCCGTGGCCCCTGGGCCCCCTCGCTCCGGCGGATCACGAACGGCACGACCCGCCCGCCATACATCAGGACGAGCCACCGGATCGGGCGGCCGAACGGCAGCGCTCCCCGCCCGTCGTCCAGATAGGCATCCCAGCGCATCTGTTTGGGGAACGACAACTGCCGGAGGAGCGCTGTCATCACGTCGCCCAGCACGTCCACGGTGGCCCGGCCCCGGTGCTGGAGCCGGCACGCCAGGTATTCGCCCTTCGGCGTGCGCGTCCGCTCGAGCGCGCCCACGTCCAGTCCGTGCTTCCGGGCGAATCCGGACGCCGCGGGTGTCGGCTGTCCATCCGGCTTGAAGGCGGCCGACACCGGCGGACCCAGCACGAACTCTTCGTGATCCTCCTGCCGTTCCGCGAGGCTGGCCACCCGCGCCGTGAGGCGCCGGGGCGTGCTGAACGTCTCGATGGGCGCTCCTGTCTCCAGGCGCACGCCAGCCAGCACCGCTCCCAGGCGTTCCGCCAGTTGCGCCGTCAGGCCCGGAAGCCACGAGGCCGGCATCTCCTCGCACCCGATCTCGACGAGCAGCTCGCGATCCATTTCAGGCAGACTCCGCCGCGGCCGGCCGGGTCTCCGTGCGGGCCCTGGCGATCCGGACGGCCAGTTGCCGCACCCGGAGGATGTACGCCGTGCGCTCGCTCACGCCGATGCTGCCGCTGGAGTCGAGGATGTTGAACAGGTGCGAGCACTTCAAACACTGCTCGAGCGCGGGCCAGATCAGGCCGGAGTCGAGCAGCGTGCCGGTGAAGCCGTAGTGCGTCTCGAAGAGATCCCGGTGCAGCGCCGCGAACTCCGCGGGTGGCATCCGCACCTGGCCGAAGGCGTACTTCGACTGCTCGATCTCTTCCTCCAGCCGGACCTCGCCGTACTTCACGCCCCCGCCCCACTCCAGGTCGTAGACGTTGTCCACCTTCTGGAGGAACATCGCGATCCGCTCCAGGCCGTAGGTGATCTCGCACGAGATCGGCGACAGGTCGATGCCGCCGACCTGCTGGAAGTACGTGAACTGCGTGATCTCGAGACCGTCGAGCATGACCTGCCAGCCGATGCCCCAGGCGCCGAGCGTCGGCGACTCCCAGTTGTCCTCCTCGAAGCGGATGTCGTGCTGGCGGGGATTGATGCCGCACGACTCGAGGGACTCGAGGTAGCGCGTCTGGACCTCGTCCGGCGAGGGCTTCAGGATGACCTGGAACTGGTGATGCTTGAACAGCCGGTTCGGGTTCTGGCCGAACCGCCCGTCATCGGGACGGCGCGACGGCTGGACGTAGGCCACGCTCCAGGGCTGCGGGCCGAGCACCCGGAACAGCGTCTCGGGGTGGGACGTGCCCGCGCCCACCTCCAGGTCGAGGGGCTGCTGCACGAGACAGCCGTGGGACGCCCAGAAGGCCGACAGCTTGAGGATGAGATCCTGGAAGGTCAAGCGGGCTGCCCGTCCTGCCGCCTGAGGTCGCGGATGACCCTGTCCGACTTCAATGGCTTCTCCAGGTGCATGGCGATCAACCCCCGGTGGACCTCTTCCAGCTCCCGAAGCACGCACGGTGCGGCGGGCAGCGCCCCGACCTGCTGCGGTCCGACGGTTCGCGACGCCGCCAGGAACGCCCTGGCGTCAGCGGACAGCGTCGTCCTGGCTTCCGGATAGACTCCCTGCAGCCTGAGCAGCCAGCACTCGAAGTAGCGGGCCAGCGGCTCGACCGGAGCGTTCGCCGCCAGGGCGTCCAGCACGGCGGTCCCGAGCCGGTAGACCCGCTCGTCGGGGTCGGCATCCTGCGCCCACTCGTCGAGCAGCTCCACGAAGTAGCCGACGTAGGACAGCGCGTCTCCCGCCCCGATGCCCAGCGGCGACCGCAACGGCTCGGCGTAGTTGAGGCCCACGAGCTCGCGCTGGGGCTTCTCGAAGTACGCCACGCGCGCCTCGGTCAGCGGTTCCAGCGCCCCGGTGAACCTCGAACGCGGTCGCCGGGCGCCTTTGGCCACCCCCCGCTTCTTCCCGCGGTCGCGCGTCAGGAACACGACGATGCGGTCGGCTTCCGACAGCCGGTACGTGCGCAGAACCAGCGCCTCGGCGGTGTACAGGGGCACCGGGCCGTATTCTACCGGAGCAGCTCGACCATCGGGCCCATCAACCCGCCATGCGCAGGTAGAGCGCCGCCAGCCCAAGGAACGAGGCGAACCCCGCGACGTCGGTGAACGTCGTGATGAACACCGTGGAGGCCAGCGCCGGATCCACGCGAACCGCCTTCAGTCCGAGGGGAATCAGCGTCCCGGCCGTGGCCGCCACGAAGAGGTTGATCACCATCGCGACCCCCAGGACCAGCCCGATCACCGGGTC
>VFZH01000028.1 GCA_016871255.1 Acidimicrobiia bacterium
ATCCCGACAGCGACGCCGCCGCCCGTGCTCGCGTGCGGGAGCTGCTGCCGCTGCTTGCCGCCGGCGGTTTCCTCGACGCGGTCCGCTCGGGCGACCTGCGTGGGCTGTGCCTCGCCCGCGAGGCACTGGCCGGAATCAGCCCGCTGGCGGACGTGACGCTGGCCGTTCAGGCGCTGGTCGCCACCACGCTCCAGCGTGCCGGATGGACGGGGCGCGAGCCGCTGGAGCGGATTCTCGACGGCCGCGCGATCGGCGCCTTCGCGATGACGGAGACGGAGGCCGGTTCGGACGCTGCGGCGATGCAGACGACCGCGAAGTTCGAGGACGGCTCGTGGGTCCTCGACGGCGAGAAGCACCTCATCTCGAACGCCGGCCTTGCAGATCCGTACCTGATCTTCGCCGTCACCACGCCAGGCGCCGGCAGCGCCGGGATCAGCGCGTTTCTGGTGCCGGCCGCCACCGGGGGCCTGACGTGGACTGCGCAGGAGATGATGGCGCCCCACCCGGTCGGTCGCGTGCGGCTGCGCGCGTGCCGGGTCAGGGAGGACTCGCTGGTGGGTCCTGTGGATGGCGGCTTCCGGCTCGGCATGATGACGCTCGATCGGCTTCGAGCCTCGGTGGGCGCCTCGGCCTGCGGCATGGCGGCCCGGGCGCTGACGCTCGCCATCCAGCACGCCTCGACACGACGCCAGTTCAACGCGCCGATCGCGGCGTTCCAGATCGTGCGGGAGAAGGTGGGCCGCCTCGCCGCCGAGCTGGAGGCGGCGCGGCTGCTCGTCTATCGGGCCGCATGTCACGCCGACCGCGGGCTGGACGGCCTCACCCTCGAGGCCGCGATGGCCAAGAGCGTGGCTACGGAAACCGCGCAGCGCGTCGTGGACGAGTCGGTGCAGATTGCCGGCGGCGTCGGGCTGCTCGCCGGTCACCCGCTCGAACGGCTGTACCGCAGCGTCCGCGCACTCCGCATCTACGAAGGCACGACCGAGATCCAGCGGCTGATCATCGCCAGGGAGCTGCTTGACGAGTAACTCGCCAGGCGAAATACCAGAGCCCGAAGCCCGAATCCCAAGCCAGGGCCCGACGCTCAAAGCCCAAAGAGTCACGCTCGTGAAATGATCAGGGCCGTGCGGATTGCCTGTGTTGGCGGGGGCCCCGGCGGCCTGTTCTTCGCGCTGCTCATGAAGCGGGCCCGGCCGGACTGGGACGTTGTCGTCCACGAACGGAGCGAAGCCGGCGACACGTCCGGTCTTGGCGTCGTGCTGTCCGACGCCGCGCTGGCCTGGATTCGTGACGCCGACACGGAGGTCCACGCCGACATCGCCGGGCGCCTGCGGCGCTGGGACACGATCGACGTGCACCACCCCACGGGCGCGATCGTCAGCTCCACCGGTCACGGCTACGGAGGCATCAGCCGGAGGGCGCTGACCGGCGTGCTGACGCGCCGCGCGTCCGGGCGCGGCGTCGAGATTCGGCATGGCTCCCCCATTGCCTCGATCGACGAACTCGATGCGGATCTCGTGGTTGGCGCTGACGGGGCGGGCAGCGCGGTGCGAGCGTCTCTCGGGGCCGCCGTGCGCGTCGTGCGCGACGTCAGACCCAACCGCTTCCTGTGGCTGCAATCGACGCGGCCATGCCCGGCCTTCACGTTCCTCTTTCGCCGGACCGACCCCGGGCTCTGGATCGCGCACGCGTACGAGTTCGAACCCGGGCGTTCGGCGGTGATCGCGGAGTGCAGCGAAGCCTGCTGGCACGCGGCGGGGCTGGAGGACGCGAGCGACGGCGACGCCGAGCGCTGCGTCCGGCAGGTCTTCGGCCCGGAGATGAACGGTCACGATCTGGCGGGAACCCGCAGCGGGTGGCAACGGTTCGAGACGCTGCGGGTCGAGCCCTGGTGGTCCTCCCGCGCGGTGCTGCTCGGCGATGCCGCCCACACCGCGCACTTCTCCATCGGCGCGGGCACACGGCTCGCCATGGAGGACGCCGCTGCGCTCGTCGAGGCGCTCTCATCAGACGTGTCGATGCCCGAGGCCCTGGCTGCGTACGACGCACGACGAAGACCCGCCGTCGAGAGCGCGCAGCGAGCCGCGCAGGCCTCGGTGGAGTGGTTCGAGCACGCGGATCGCTACGAGCCCCTGGACCCGGTCCGCTTCGCCTTCTCGCTGCTGACCCGATCGCTGCGACTGACGCACGAAGACCTGCGCCTCCGCGATCCAGGGCTGGTCGCGCGCGTGGACGCCCTCGTCGCCGCCGACGCCGCCACGAGCACCGCAGGCGCTGTCTCGCTTGCAGGGGCCGGTTTCTCCCTCTCGCTCGCAGGGGCCACCTCCAGCTGGCCCATCCCACGAGACGCCGGAACCACCGTCCCCCCGCCGATGTTCACCCCGTTCCGTCTGCGCGACCTGGTCATCCCCAACCGCGTCGTCGTGTCCCCGATGTGCCAGTACAGCGCCGAGGACGGCACCGTTGGCGACTGGCATCTCGTGCACCTGGGCAGCCGCGCGATCGGCGGGGCGGGCCTGGTCATCGCCGAGATGACCGACGTATCGCGCGAGGGGCGCATCTCGCCGGGCTGTGCCGGGCTCTACACGGACGAACACGCCTCGGCCTGGCGGCGGATCGTCGAGTTCGTGCATCGGGACACGCCCGCGAAGATCGGCGTTCAGCTCGGGCACGCCGGCCGCAAGGGCTCGACGCACGTGCCATGGGAAGGGGCCAACGAGCCGCTGGAGGAAGGCGGCTGGCCGCTCGTCGCGGCGTCTCCGATGCCGTATTTCCCCGACCGGAGTCCGGCGCCTCGGGCGTTGTCGCGCGCCGGCATGGACGGCGTCATCGCCGACTACGAGCGCGCCACGCGGCTGGCCGACGCGGCGGGGTTCGATCTGATCGAGATCCACATGGCGCACGGGTACCTGCTCGCCTCGTTCATCTCGCCGCTGACGAACCAGCGCGCCGACGAGTTCGGAGGGGCGCTCGCAGGCCGCATGCGGTTTCCACTGGAGGTGTTCGACGCCTGCCGCCGTCTCTGGCCGGCCCGCAAACCGATGAGCGTGCGGATCAGCGCCGCCGACTGGGCATCGGGCGGAACGACGGGCGAGGACGCGGTGGCGATCGCGCGGCTGCTGAAGGCGCACGGCTGCGACATCGTGGACGTGTCGTCCGGGCAGACCGTGCCGGATCAGCAACCCGCGTACGGGCGGCTGTATCAGACGCCGTTTGCCGAGCGGATCCGGATCGAAGCCGGGATTCCGACGATGACCGTCGGCGCGATCTCGTCGTGGGCCGACGTCAACACGATCGTGGCGGCGGGCCGAGCCGACCTGTGCCTGCTGGCGCGCGGGCACCTGTTCGATCCGTATTGGACCAGGCACGCCGCCGCCGAGCAGGGCTACGACCTGCCCTGGCCGGATCCGTACCGCGCCGCCGCCACGTTCCGGCCTCGATCCAGGCGGGCCGGCACGAGCATGGAGCCGACGCGCTCCTGAGCAGGCGTCGGGTTGCCCGGTCAGCCCACGGTGACCGGCACCAGGGTCATCGTGTCGTTGCCGAAAACGTCGATGACCTTCACCGCCACGGAAGGACCGGACTACCGGTTCGCGGGGCGGCGGTCGGCGTACAGGCGGATCCCGACGCCCGGCCGGGTCACCTTCACGTTGATCGAACCGGCGTTCGCCCTGCACGCGACCGCCACGCGATACCGGTGCTTCAACTGCTCGTAGTTGGTCCCCATCGTGCCGGCGAGATCCGTCAGCACCTTCGTCATGCCGGTGGCAGCCGCCAGGGCGTTGTACGACCCGCCGCTGTTCTGCGCCACGTTCTGCCCCACCTGCCGCGGGAGCGCCTCGCCCTGGGTCGCGTTCAGCACGACGTGGGCCGTGCCGCCGCGTGACACGAACTCGACGACGAAGTTGTTGAACTGGCGTTCCTTCCGGCCGCCGCTCGCGTCCGGGCCGTCGTAGCCGACGACGACGAACACCGGCCACGGATCCTCGTCGGTGAACCGGCGATCCCAGGTTTCGATGAAACCGTCCACCAGGGCCCCCACGGTGCCGGTCTCGACGAACAACCGGCCCGCCTCCTCTGCCAGCTTCGCCCGGTCGGTCGTGAACGGCACCCTGAAGCGCACCTGGCCGGCAATGGTGATGAGCGCCACCTCGTGCTCCGGACCGAGCGCGGTCAGGAACGCCTGCACGCCGTCACGCAGCGCGTTCAGCGAGTTCGCGGACTGCGCGCTGTTCTCGACGAGCAGCGCAATCTTCATCCCGCCGGTTTCGAGCAGCAGGCTCTCCGTACGGCAGGAGGTGTCGCCCTGCACGACTTCGACTTCCTCCGGAGACAGGTCGAGCACGGGCCGCCCTGCGCCGTCGAGGGCCTGCATGAAGAAGAACTGCCCCTGCGCCGTGGCTGTCACGGGCAGCCCCACGACGAGGGCCAGACCACGCAGGGTGACGAGGACGACGCGCGGCAGCGGTCGGATCACAGGTGCACTTCTTCTCCAGCGGCCAGGCTGAAGCCGCCATTATCGACGCCAGCGCACCCTCCCGCCCGCAGAAAGTGCGATCCGGCAGCCAGCCCGACGGTGCAGAAACTGCCACCGCTCGCATGGCTTCCGGAGGATGCGCACCACATTGCCGGAAGTTCCCACCCGGCATGCCGCGTGCTTTCGCCGATGTAGAATCGGGCACGGCGCCCGACGCGGATCGGAGGATCCCATGTCCACGATCGAGGAACGGGTGGCCCACCTGGAAGGCCGCGTGCAGGATCACACACTGCTCTACAACGACCTGCGGACCAGCCTGGCGGAGTTCCGGGCCGAGATGCGCCAGCAGGGCGACGAGTTTCGGACCGCGCTCCATCGCCAGGGCGAAGAACTGCGGGCTGAGATGCGTCGCCAGGGCGAAGAACTGCGGGCCGAGATGAGTCAGCTGGGTGACGAGCTGCGCGGCGAGATGCGTCAACTGGGTGGCGAGTTGCGCGGGGAGATTCGGCGGCTCGACGACAGGATCGACCGGCACTTCACCTGGCTCGTCGGCCTGCTGATGGCCGGGCTCTTCACCGTGACCGGAGCCGTCGTCGGCCTCTACTTCCGGTAACGTCTCCCGTCCTCGACGGGCTCCACAGTGTCACTGACGCCCGCTGATCTCGCCGCCTCGCCGAACCCGCTCGCGCGCCGCTACTCCAGGTTCCGCGTCGCCGAGCGCCTGCTGCTGACCGGCCACTCGCACCAGGCCTGGCCCGACGTGAGCGCCGATGGGCAGGCGCGCGCGTGGCACGACGCGGCGGATCTGGTGGACGACAAGTGGGCGGTCGCACTGGAGATCGCCACCGCGGTGTCCAGCCACTGGTCCACGCTCCTGAACGACACCCCGGGCCGCATCGCGCTCGGACAGAACACGCACGAGCTGGTCACGCGCCTGTTGTCCGCGCTGCCGCTCGGCTCGCGGCCAGTTCTGGTCACGACGGACGGCGAGTTCCACACCATCCGCCGCCAGCTCGATCGCCTGGCGGAAGAAGGCCTGGAGATCGTCAGGGTCGCCGCCCGTCCCGTGGAGACGCTGGCAGGACGGCTGGCGGGCCACGTCTCCGATCGCGCGGCTGCGGTCCTGGTGTCGTCTGTTCTGTACGACACGGCGGAGATCGTGCCCGGACTCGACGTCGTGGCGCAGGCGTGCGACCGGCACGGAGTCACCTTGCTCGTCGATGCCTATCACCACGTCAACGTGGTGCCGTTCGACGTCCGCTCGATGGGGCTCGACAGCGCCTTCGTGACGGGCGGCGGCTACAAGTACTGCCAGCTCGGCGAAGGCAACGCCTTCCTGCGGGTGCCGCCCGGGCGCAGGCTCCGACCGGTGCTCACGGGGTGGTTCGCCGAGTTCTCCACGCTGGCCGGCGGGCGGGGCACCAGCGCCAGCGTCGCGTACGGGGACGATGCTGCGCGATTCGCGGGAGCCACGTACGACCCGGCCGCGCACTACCGCGCTGCCGCCGTGCAGGCGTTTCACCGCGAGCAGGGCCTCGATCCTTCGCTCCTGCGGGAGGTCTCCCGGCGCCAGGTCGGCCTGCTGAAGCGGCTGGTGGAAGCCCTCGACGCGCCGGCCTCGCTGTTGCGGGTGGCACAGATGCCCGACGAGCGGCGCGCCGGCTTCCTGGCCCTGCGATCACCGACAGCAGCCGAACTCGTGCGCGAGCTGAAGACCCGGGGCGTACGCGCTGATGCGCGTGGCGACGTGCTGCGTCTGGGCCCGGCGCCGTACCTGAGCGATCGCCAGTTGCACGAGGCGATCGAGGCCCTCGGGGAGGTCGTGGACGCCGCCCGCCCGGAGCCCCGCGCTACTTCCGTTTCCCCCGCTTCATCAGCACGTCGAGGCTGAGCGGCCCCGGCCCGTACAGGGCGAAGTACAGGAACGCGAAGCAGTACAGCGCCGACAGCTCCCCGCCGTTGAGGATGGGCCATGGGCCCCGGGGCGCGTGCGAGATGAAATACGCGGCAGCCATCTCTCCGCTGGCGATGAACGCCACCGGCCGGGTGAACAGCCCCAGCGCGATCAGCACGCCGCCCACGGTCTCGATGATGCCTGCCACCCCTCGCAGGGAATCCAGGGGATGAACCGTCCCGTCGAACCAGCCCACGAGCTTCTGGAGCCCGTGGGGCAGGTACAGGAACCCGAAGACGATCCGCATGAGGCTGAGGGCGTAGGGTGCGAGCTTCTGTGTCATGGCATCAACGTCTCTCGTGTCCTCGGCGCTCAGGCCGGCGGCGTCGCGGTCTTGCGCGCCGGGTTGAAGAAGGGGGTCTTCACCACCGTCGCGCCGACGCGATGCCGCGTGGCCTCCACGGTGACCTCCATCTCCAGCGCCGTCTGCTCCCTGTCGTGCGGCGCGTCCACCGTCGCCAGCGCGATCAGCTTCTTCAGCGTCGGCGACCAGCTGGTCGTGGTGGCCCGGCCCACCTGGCGTCCCCCGCGGTACACCGGCACCGCCGCACGTGACGCGACCGCAGGCGCGACCGGCGGAAGCCCGGCCCGTTCGTAGAGGCGCTCGACGTCGCCCCACCGCACCTCGAGCCCCACGATCCGCCTGGTCGCGCCGCGGCGATGCTCCTCCACCAGGGCGCGACGGCCGACGAACGCCGGCTTGTCGAGATCGACCAGCCGCCCCAGGCCCATCTCGAAGGGCGAGTAGGTCTGCGAGGCGATCAGCGCCTTCCGGCAGCTCATGAAGTCCACGTCGATCAGCAGGAGCCCCGCTTCGACACGCGCCACGTCGAGCGCCAGCATGCCTGCGGGCGTCAGGCCGTGGCGTTCGCCGGCAGCCGTCAGCGTATCCCACACGTCCAGCGCCCGCTCGGCGGGCATCCAGATCTCGTAGCCGAGGTCTCCCGTGTAGCCGGTCCGGGTGATGTCCACGGGCACGCGGCCAATCGTGCCGCGGACCATGCGGAAGTACCGGAGCGTCTCGACGTCCGCGTCCGCCACGTCGCGCAGCAGGGCTGCCGAGGTCGGCCCCTGCAGCGCCAGGGCAGCCACACGGCTGGAGATGTCTTCGACCGTGACGTCGAGGCCCGCCGTGTTCCAGTCGATCCACCGGAGACTCGGATCGGCCGCGGTCCACCGGTACGTCTGCTCGTCCAGCCGCGCCACGGTGCCGTCGTCAATCACCTTGCCCGCCCGATCGCACCAGGGCGTGTACACGACCTGCCCTTCGGCCATCTTCCCGGCATCGCGCGTGATCACGCGACTGACGAGCCGCGTCGCATCCGGGCCACTGATGCGGTACTTGAAGAGCGGGGACACGTCGATCAGCGCTGCCGCCTGCCGGATGGCGGTGTACTCACGCTCGTGGTTCGCCTCGTACGCGCTGACGGCGTAGTAGCCGGACCAGTCGCGGTAGTTGAGCGACCCGCAGCGTGCGAACGTGCGGGTGTGGAACGGGGTGCCGATGGGCATCGGGCTGACTTCTCCGCCCTCTTATAATCCGTCCACCGTGACACTGGCGCGCCCGACTTTGTTCTCCTGGCAGGGACGCACAGGCGGGTCAGTGTCACCAGCGGGCACTGGTTCGTCCCAGCGCGGATGCGCGCTTCGGTTGCAGCGCAGCCGCGGCGGGATCTACGACGTGGTGATCGTTGGCGGCGGCCACAACGGGCTCACCGCTGCCGCCTATCTGGCCCGGGCCGGGCGTTCGGTCCTCGTGCTCGAGCGGCGGCACGTCCTCGGCGGCGCTGCGGTGACGGAAGAGGTGTTCCCCGGGTTCCGCTTCTCGGTGTGTTCGTACGTCGTGTCGCTGTTGAGGCCCGAGATCATCCGGGAGCTGGACCTGCCAGCGCACGGGCTCGAGATCCTGCCGCTCGAGGGGACGTTCACACCGCTGCCCGACGGCCGATCGCTGTGGCGCACGAGCGACCACGGCCAGACCCGCCGCGCGATCGCCGCCCACTCGCCGCGCGACGCCGAGGCCTACGACGAATACGGGCGGCTGATGGTCGAGATGGGGCGCTTCGTGAAGCCGCTGCTCGGCATGCGCCCTCCCGATCCGACCTCCCGCAGCCCTGCCGACCTCGCGCGGCTGCTGTCGCTGGCCCGACGGTTCGAGCGACTGCCGCCCGCCCGTCAGCACACGCTCGTCAAGCTGATGACAATGAGCGCCGTGGACTTCCTCGACGAGTGGTTCGAGTGCGACGCGCTGAAGGCGACCATGGCCGCTTCAGGTGTCATCGGGACGTTTCTCGGCGTGCGCTCGCCCGGCACGGCGTACGTGCTGCTGCACCACTACATGGGCGAGATCGACGGCGCGTTCAGGTCGTGGGGACTGTGCCGCGGAGGCACGGGCTCGATCTCGGAGGCGATCGGCGCGGCGGCCAGGCTGGCTGGCGCCGAAATCAGGACCTCGGCGCCGGTCGAGCGCATCCAGGTGCGCAACGGAAGGGCGACGGGCGTCGTGCTGGACGACGGCGACGAAATCAGGGCACGGACCATCGTCTCCAGCCTCGATCCGAGGCTGACGTTCCTGCGGCTGCTCGACCCGAAAGAGCTGCCCGACGAGTTCGTGGCCGACGTGCGGCGTTACCGCTTCCGCGGTTCGTCCGGCAAGGTGAACCTGGCGCTCGACGGGCTGCCCGACTTCACACCGCCGGCGGACGCCGCACACGGCCACGCGCACCTGCGCGGCGCGATTTCGATATCACCGTCCGTGGACTACATGGAGCGCGCGTACGACGAAGCCAAGTACGGCCGCTACTCGCGCCAGCCGTACGTGGACATCGTGATCCCGTCGCTCACCGACCCCTCCGTGGCACCGCCGGGACGGCACGTGATGTCGTGCTTCATGCAGTACGCGCCCTACCACCTGGCGGACGGCGACGGCTCCTGGGACGTACAGCGCGAGGCGTTCGGCGACGCGGTCGTGGACGCCATTGCACGCTTCGCGCCCGGAGTCCGCGACCGGATCCTCCATCGCCAGGTCCTCACGCCGCTCGACCTCGAACGCGAGTGGGGGCTGTCGGAGGGCAACATCTTCCACGGGGAGCTGAGCCTCGAGCAGCTGTTCTTCCTGCGCCCGGTGCCCGGCTGGGCGCGCTACACCACGCCGATCCGCGGGCTGTACATGTGCGGCTCGGCCACGCACCCCGGCGGCGGCATCATGGGCGCTCCCGGGCGCAACGCCGCGCGGGCGATCCTGGGGCGATAGCCGCCACGACGTCCAGTGCGGCTGGCCGCGCTTCGCCACCCACATGGCTTGAGACGCAAGCCGGCCCGCCGTAAGCTGACCGGCACGCCCATGCTTCGCGCGGGTCTGGCGCTCGGCCTCCTCCTTGTCGGCCTCTCGCTCGCCACGTCGGCACAGCGCGTGCCGCCGCCGCAGAGCGGCGACCGTGCGGGACAGGCGACGTACGACGGCCGATTCGTCTTCTCGCGCATCCGCTACGGCGGCTGGTACGCCTCCTGGAACCACGACTACCCGCGCGCCGACCGCCATCTCCAGCACATCCTCGACGACCTGACGCTCCTGCCGGTGAACACCACGACGTCCAGCGTGCTGACGCTGGACGACCCTGCGCTCTTCCTCCATCCGATGATCTACCTCTCCGAGCCGGGCTTCTGGCCGATGACCGCCGCTGAGGGCGCGCGGCTGCGCGAGTACCTCCTCAAGGGCGGCTTCATCGTGTTCGACGACTTCGAGCAGGAACAGTGGGACAACATGGCGGCGAACATGCGTCGCGTGCTGCCCGGGCTGCGGTGGATCGAGCTGGACCTCACGCATCCGGTCTTTCACGCCTTCTTCGAGATGACACGGCTCGACTTCCCGCACCCGATGTACCCCTCGATGATCGGCCGCTACTACGCGCTGTTCGAGGAGAACGATCGGGAGGGCCGCATGCTCGCGCTGGCCAATCACGACAACGACCTGGCCGAGTTGTGGGAGTGGTCCGACACGGGACAGTTCCCGGTGAACGACACGAACGAGGCGTACAAGCTGGGGGTCAACTACGTGATGTACGCAATGACGCACTGACTCGGGCGCGCGGGCCGCATGCCACCCTCCTCCATCGTCGTTGGCGGCGGCCACAACGCGCTCGCCGCTGCGTTCTACCTGGCGCGGGCGGGCCTGCGCCCCCTGGTCCTCGAGCGGGCCGCCGAGGTCGGAGGCGGGGCGGCAACGCGCGAGATCGCTCCCGGTTTTCGAGCACCGATCTACACGCACGACACCTCGACGCTGCGCGCGGACATCGCGCGCGAGATGGCGCTCGATCGGCATGGTGTCCGGTGGCTCGAGCCAGCCTCGTCGCGGACGGCCATGACCGCCGACCGTGTGCTGGCCCTGCGTGGGGGCCGTGAGCACGGCTACGGTCAGGTCGCGGGAGGCCGCGACGCGGATGCCCGCGCGTACGTCCGCTTCGGGCAGGCCCTTCGCGCGGCGGCCTCCGTTCTCGCGCGGCTGTTCGACGGTCCTCCGCCCGCGCTCGCGGCGCCGGGCGCTCGTGATCTGCTGGCCTGGATCGGAATCGCGACGCGATTCCGGGGGCTCGATCGCCGGGACGCGTATCACCTCCTCAAGTGGGCGCCTGCTCCGATCGCCGACGTGGTCGAAGACTGGTTCGAGGACGAGCTGCTGCGCGCGCTCGTGGCCGCGCGCGGCCTGGCGGGCGGCCGGCTGGGGCCCCGGTCCGCCGGCAGCATGCTGCGGCTGCTCCTGGCGGAAGCACACGGGCTCGCGGGCGTGCCCGGCACACCCGCCGACGGCCCCGGCGGCCTCACCCTGGCAATGGCCGCGGCTGCCCGGCACGCCGGGGCCACGATCCGTACCCGGGCGGAGGTGGCAGGGGTCCTGGTGAACAACGAGCAGGCGCGTGGCGTCAGGCTCGACAGCGGCGAGCTGCTCCAGGCCGACCTGGTCGTGTCGAGTCTCGACCCCCGCACCACCCTCCTGCGACTCGTCGATCCTGGCGAGCTGGATCCGGAAGCACGGGCCCGGATCCTCCACTACCGCAGCGAAGGGACGGTCGCGAAGCTGAACCTGGCGCTTTCCGCGCTGCCGTCGTTCACGGCGGTTGGCACCCGGGATCTCGGCGAGACGTTGGCGGGACGCATCCATCTCGGTCCTTCGGTGAACCACCTCGAACGGGCCTTCGACGACGTGAAGTACGGGCGGTGGTCGCGGGTTCCGTGGCTGGAGGTGACGATTCCGTCGATCGCCGATCCCGCTCTGGCACCGAAGGGGGCGCACGTGATGTCGGTGTACGTCCATGGCGCCCCACACACGCTCCGGGAGGGAACCTGGGACGTGGAGCGCGAGCGGCTGCTCGACGCCGCGCTGGCCACGCTGGACACGGCGGCGCCGGGCGTCCGGGCACTGGTCGTTGCCGCCGAGCTGATGACCCCGTCCGATCTGGAGCGGGAGCTGGGCGGTGCCGGCGGACACATCTTTCACGGCGAGCTCGCGCCGGACCAGCTCCTGGGCATGCGTCCGCCGTTGGACTGCGCCGCCTACCGGACACCGATCCGGGGCCTGTATCTCTGCGGCGCCGGCACGCACCCCGGCGGATTCCTGAGCGGCCAGAGTGGCCGCCTTGCGGCCATGGAGATCGTTCGCGACTTGCGCCAGCGCCGTCGCACGTGACCGGCGCGGCCCGCACTTTCGGATTTGGCCCTCGGGATTCGGCCTGCGATCTGGAACCTGGGCTTTGGGATTCGAGATCGGTATGATCCCCCCTTCCATGCCGACCGACGTCCGTCAGGCCCGCCCCCACGCCACCGTGCAGCGCGACCGGCTCGACGATCTGCAGCTGGAGCTCGACCACGCGCTTGAAGCCGTCCGGCCCCGGCTGGGTGCGACGCACCCGATGTACATCGGCGGCCGGGCGGTCACGGCGGACACGCCGTTCGAGGATCGCAGCCCGATCGACACGCCGCTGCTGCCGGGACGCTTCCAGAGCGCCGCGCCTGGTGCCGTCGACGACGCGGCCGCCGCCGCCCAGGAAGCCGCGGTCGCGTGGCGGGCCACCCGCTGGAGCGATCGGGTCGAGGTGCTGCGCCGGCTCGCGGCGCTCATTCACGCGAACCGGCTCGAGCTGTCGAGGCACTGGTGGAACGCCGGTTCTTTCGCTAGGATGTGAGCAGCCGCGGCCCAATCGTCAATCGTCAGTCGTCATTGCGATCGTCAATCGTCAATCGTCATTGCAATCGTCAATCGTCAATCCTCAATCACCAATCATCGACGCTCATGGCTTCGAAACGTCCGAACGCGGAAGGATCCGACCCCGTGCCTGGTGACGCCCTCGGCATGATCGAGACCCGCGGTCTCGTCGGCCTGATCGAGGCGACCGACGCGATGCTGAAGACCGCGAACGTCGTGCTGGTCGGCTGGGAGAAGGTGGATGCGGGGCTGGTGACCGCCATCGTGCGCGGCGACGTCGGCTCCGTGAAGGCCGCCACCGATGCGGGGGCCGCCGCCGCCCGCCGGGTCGGCGAGCTGGTCGGCGTACACGTCATTCCGCGTCCGGCCGACGACCTCGAGCAAGTCTTGCCGATCCGGTAGTGCGTCTCCGGCGCTCACGCGCCGTCACACGACGCAGCCGCAACTCGTCGGCGCCCACGAGCAGCGCCTGCCGCGGGCGATCCACGTTGAACAGCCGCCCTTCCGTGTTCCGCAGGAAGAGCTGATCGCCCGCCACCAGCAGCGTCAGCGGATCGTCCTCCCCGATCACCTGGTACAGGCGGACGCCGAACACGTCGGCGAGCGTGCTCAACAGCCGCCGCAGACGCGGCACGGAAAAGCCCCGGCGGCGGAGATCCGCGAGGACCTGAAGCTCGAGGACGTCGAGCGGGGTGTAGCGACGTTCGGTGAAGCCTCCCGCGGCTGTCGGCCGCGAGGGCACCGCCGGCGCGAACAGCCGGCGCGCATCCCACCACTGCAACTGGCGAGCCGTGAGCCCCGTCATGACCGCCACCTCGCGAGACGAGTAGACGGTCTTGAGCTTCACGCCGCGTCGCCCGCCTCGCGATCAGCCGCCCGGGCGCCGTCGATGTCCTTCAACGTGACGCCGCCTTCGCTGTGCGTCGAGTAGGAGAGCGTCACCCGCCGGTAGTTGATCGTGACGTCGGGATGGTGATCGGCACGCTCGGCCTCGTGCACGAGCCGGCTCACGAACGCCACCGCCTCCGGAAACCCCCGGAAGGTGTACTGGCGGCGAATGGCGTTGCCCTCCAGCGACCAGTGCGGGAGTGCTGCGAGCTGCTCGTCGATTTCGGGGCGTGACAACAGGGTCATGACGACCTCCGCCGCCATTCTACGGCCAGCCGCCGCACGGCGCGGGTCAGCCGGCGGGGTGCGTGGCGCCCGGGCAGCTCACAGCCCGAACCGCGACGGCGCCATGATCGAGAGCTCGAGGCCCTCGCGGCCGTCCAGCAGGAGATCTGCCACCAGCTCCGCGGTCAGCGGCGCCAGCAGGATGCCGCTCCGGTAGTGTCCCGTCGCGAACACCACCCCGGGGGCGGCCGTCGCGGCGCCCACCACCGGCAGCTCGTCGGGCGTGCCGGGACGAAGGCCCACGCGGACTCCGTCGAAGCGGGCATCCTTCAGCGCCGGCAGCACGCGACACGCCTCGCCAAGCAGGCCGTGCACCCCGGCAACGGTGGCCGATTCGTCGAACCCGGCCTCTTCGACCGTCGCCCCGACGAGCAACGTGCCATCGGACCAGGGCACGAGGTAGCAGTCCTCGCTCCACAGCACGCGGGACGCGGGCGGCCGGGCGCACCGGAGCTGCAACAACTGCCCCTTCACCGGGCGCACCCGCGGGCGGGCGGCGACGTCGACGTGCAGCTCACCCGACCAGCTGCCTGCCGCCACCACGACCGCATCGGCTTCGAGCGTACGCCCGTCGGCCCGGACGGCGACGTGGCCGTTTCCCGCTGACAGACGCCGAACGGACGCCGTCGCCATCGAGGCTCCCGACGTGATCGCCGCCAGGTGCAGCGCCCGGACGAGCGTTCTGGCGTCCACGTAGCCGTGCGTGGCCACCAGCAGGCCGGCCAATATCGATTCCGACACGCCTGGCTCCAGCGTGCGGACGCCCGCGGCGTCCAGCCACCGGTGTTCGACACCGTCCTCCGCCAGCTGGTCTGCCACCGCGCGAAGCCGATTGAGATCCGCGTCGGTGGACGCCACTTCCAGGGAACCGCGGCGCTGGTACTCGACCGGCATCCCCGTGGCCTCCCGCACCCGCGCCATGAAGGTGTCATAGCGCGCGAGGGAGGCGAGCCCGAGCTCGAGCAGGCCGCGGGAGCGGCCTTCGATGTAGGGAGCCAGGACCCCGGCAGACGCCTGCGTGGCTCCGCCACCCGGCTGGCGCATGTCTACCATCGTCACCGTGGCGCCGCGGCGCGACAGTTCGAACGCCACCGCACACCCGATGACCCCGGCACCGACGACAACGACCCGCACGCTCCGAGTGTAGCAGCCTGTCGAGCAGGGAACTCTCGCTACACTGTGGAACGCGAAGCTGTGAGCGCCGAACCTGTTCCCAACCGCATCTGCGTCTTCTGCGGCTCCAGTGTCGGGACGCGGCGCGAGTACGCCGACGCCGCCAGGGGACTGGCGCGCGAGCTCGTCCGCCGCGATCTCGAACTGGTGTTCGGCGGGGGTGCCATCGGCCTGATGGGCGTTGTGGCCGATGCCGTGCTGGCCGAGGGTGGCCATGCGATAGGGATCCTGCCGGAGGCGCTGGCGGCGCGGGAGATCGCGCACGCCGGGCTGCCCGACCTGCGCATCGTGTCGTCGATGCACGAGCGCAAGGCGCTCATGGCCTCGCTCTCGCGGGCCTTCGTGGCGCTGCCTGGCGGCTTCGGCACCTTCGAGGAGTTCTGCGAAGTGGTGACCTGGACGCAGCTCGGCCTGCACCCGAAGCCGTGCGGGCTGCTGAACGTCGCCGGCTACTACGACCCGCTCCTCGCCCAGTTCGACCGGGCGGTCCGAGACGGCTTCGTGCGCCCGGACAACCGGGCCATCGTGATTGCCGAGGAGGATCCCGCCCGGCTGCTGGATCGGCTACAGGCGACCTCTCCAGCCATCGCCGCGACGTGGCTGCGCACTCTTGAAGAAACCTAGTGTCCTCGCCTTCCCCCAGGGGTCTGACCCGGGTCTGACCCCGTTTCGAAGACGGAACCACAATCACTGGTAGGTGATGGGTGAAACAGGGCTGTCTGTTGGGTCGAGAGACGCTAATCACGGGACCCTCTGACCTCGGGGTCTGACCCCTGTCTGACCCGGGTCTGACCCGGGTCTGACCCCGGATGGAGACCGCGGTTGGGGACACTGGCTTGCCGGGAAGGCTGGAAATGGGCGGTTTCGGGTGGGGCAGCCCGGCATGGGGCTTGCTGCCGTTCGAGGCAGGTTCAGCAGGGAGCGCATCATGGAGATCGGCAAGGGCACTGTCGGAGTCATTGGCGCGGTTTGTCTGGTAGGCGGCTTGGCCGGGGGATACCTGATCGGCGATGTCGGCCGGACACCGGAACCAGCGGCTGCGGGAGGCCCCGTCCCGGCAGCGTCCACGGACCTGTTGGTCCCCGAAACGCCCGCTCCGGCAGCACCCGCTCCGGCATCAGCTGCGACCACGCCAGCCGATCCGCCGCTGACGCCCAGGCGTGCCGCACCGGCCCCTGCAGCCGCCGCCCGTGTCGTTCTGCCGCGGTCTGCGGCCGGCCTTCCGACGGAGGCGCCGTCACCCGAGCCTCTGCCTCCGCCTACGCCGGTACTCGAGGCCCGGGCGGCAACCGACGCGGGGATCGCCACACCGATCGCAGCACCGAAGCCCACACCTGGCGCACTCGAGTTCGGAGCGCTGGTCCTGGCCGCTGACTCCGTCATCGGCCTCGAGATCGAAGCCGGGGTGACGAGTGAATCCGCCCAGCCCGAGGACCGTGTCACGGCCCGCGTGACGCGCGACGTGCGGGCCGGCGACACCATCGTCATTCCCGCCGGTGCGCGGGCGGTGGGTGAGGTGGCGTTCGTGGAGCGCGGCGGGCGCCTGCGTGAGCGCGCCCGACTGGGCGTTCGGTTCACCACCATCATGCTGGCCAGCGGCGTCCTCGTGCCGATCGAGTCGGACACGATCGTCCGCGAGGGTGACTCACCGGCCGCCGAGAGCACGGCGAAGATCGGCGGCGGCGCGCTCGGTGGAGCGATCATCGGCGGCCTGCTGGGCGGCAGACGAGGCGCCGTCATCGGCGGCTCGGCGGGTGCAGGCGCGGGATCGGCAGCCGTGCTGGCCGGGGGCCGGAACCCCGCCACCCTGCCCGCCGGCTCGCTGGTTACGGTCCGGCTCACAGAGGAGGCGATCGTCGACGTCGAGCCGTGAGTTGAGGTGGAATGGGGCCGTGGACCCCGGCGCCTTCCGCGCACACGCACACGCGCTCGCCGACTGGATCGCCAACTACCTGCAGGACCCGACGCCGTATCCGGTCCTGCCCCGGATCTCGCCGGGAGACATCCGCGCGGCCCTGCCGGCCGAGGCCCCGGAAGACGCGGAGCCGTTCGATCGCGTCTTCGCCGACTTCGAGCGGGTGCTCGTGCCCGGACTCACCCATTGGAACCACCCCGGCTTCCTGGGCTACTTCGCCATCACCGCCAGTCCGCCGGGCGTGCTGGCCGAGTTCCTGGCCGCTGCCCTCAACCAGCAGGCGATGCTCTGGCGCACGTCGCCCGCGGCGACCGAACTGGAGGAGGTCACGCTGGCGTGGCTCCGCCGGCTCGTCGGGCTGCCGGACGTCTTCGACGGGGTCATCTACGACACCGCGTCGATCAGCACCCTGCACGCGCTGGCGGCGGCGCGTCAGGTCGCCGTACCAGGGGTCCGCACTCAGGGGCTCACCGGCCGCGACCTTCCGCGCCTCCGCGTCTACTGCTCGGACCAGGCCCATTCGTCGATCGACAAGGCGGCCATCATGCTGGGCCTGGGAATCGAGGGAGTGCGCCGCGTGCCGAGCGACGATGGCTTCCGCCTCCGGCCGGACGCCCTGTCGGCGGCGGTCGCCGCCGACCGGCGCAACGGCGAGCAGCCGATGGCCGTCGTCGCCACGATCGGCACCACGTCGAGCACGAGCGTCGATCCGGTGAAGCAGATCGCCGCGGTGTGCAAGGCCGAGGGACTGTGGCTGCACGTGGATGCGGCGTACGCGGGCAGCGCCGCCATCGTGCCGGCGCTCCGGCCGCCCTTCACCGGCTGGGAGCTGGCCGACTCGATCGTGATCAACCCCCACAAGTGGCTGTTCACCCCCTTCGACCTGAGCGCGTTCTACTGCCGGCGGCCCGACGTGCTCCGCGCGGCGCTGGCGCTCGTGCCCGCGTACCTCGAGACGCCCGAAGACGATGCGGTCCGGAACCTGATGGATACCGGCATTCAGCTCGGCCGCCGGTTCAGGGCCCTCAAGCTCTGGGCCGTGCTGCGCTGCTACGGCGCCGCCAGGCTCCGCGACGCGATCGCGGGGCACATCTCCCTGGCACGGGAGTTTGCGTCGTGGGTGGACGCCGACCCGTTCTTCGAGCGGCTCGCGGAGGTGCCCTTCAGCGTGGTCTGCTTCCGTGCCAACCCGAAGGACGGCCGGCCCGGACCCGAGCTCGACGCCCTGAACGAGCGGCTGATGCACGCGGTGAACGCCACCGGCGAGGTGTTCCTGTCGCACACCCGCCTGCGGGGCGCGCTGGCGCTCCGGCTGGCCGTCGGGCACCTGCACACGGAGCGACGCCATGTGGCGCGCGCCTGGGCACTGCTGCGCGACGCCGCCGCCCGCCTTGGTAGTGTCTGAATCATGGATTCAGACACTACCCCCGCCTTCACACGGGGGACGCTCCGGCGCGGTCTGGGATATACTTCCCCGTTCGGTAGTCACGCGGCGATTTCCCCGACTTGATGGGCCGCGGTTGTCGCCCCCGGGCGCTCAACACTATCTAAGGACCCTGGCCGGAATAAGGTTGCCATCTCGGCCGACGATGCATCCCGCCTCGCGGCGTGGCTCGTCGGTCACAGGCACCCGGCCTGCTCCCTTCTCGCGCCTGGCGATCCGGGCGCCTCGCCGCCCGGGAGTCGGCAACCGTATTCCGGCCAGGGCCCTAAGTCGCGAACAGTGGCCCGCGACCGATTGTCGACGGGTTTTTTTTGGCCGAAGGAGCACCATGGCACGCTTCACGTTCACGTCCGAGTCGGTGTCGGAGGGTCATCCCGACAAGGTCTGCGACTACATCTCCGATTCCATCCTCGACGCCTGCTTCGAACAGGATCCACAGAGCCGCGTGGCGTGCGAGACGCTCTGCAAGAGCGACACGGTCGTCATCGCCGGCGAGATCACCACGCGGGCCACGCTCGACTACGACCGGATCGTGCGGCAGGCCGTGAAGGACATCGGCTACACCGACGAGTCCGAGCCGTTCTGCGACACGACGCTCACGCTCGTCTCGATCATCACGCAGCAGTCGCCGCAGATCTCGCAGGGCGTCACCGCCACGACCAGCCTGAGCGGCGATCAGGGCGCCGGCGACCAGGGCATCATGTTCGGCTACGCCACGGACGAATCGCCCGAGATGATGCCGCTGCCGATCCTGCTGGCGCATCGGCTGACCAAGGGCATGGCCGAGGACCGCAAGGCCGGCCGCGTGACGTTCCTCCGGCCCGACAGCAAGTCGCAGGTGTCGGTCGTGTACGACGACAACAACCCCGTCGAGGTGTCCACGGTGGTGGTCTCGACCCAGCACACGCCGGACGTGAACCAGAAGGCGATCGCCGCCTACGTGCGCGAGGACCTGGGCCCGCGCGTGCTCGGCGAGTGGTGGCGGCCGAACGTCGCGCTCCACGTGAACCCGACCGGCGACTTCAGCCTGGGCGGCCCGTCCGCGGACGCCGGCGTCACCGGCCGCAAGATCATCGTGGACACGTACGGCGGCTGGGGCCGCCACGGCGGCGGCGCGTTCAGCGGCAAGGATCCGTCGAAGGTCGATCGCAGCAGCGCGTACTACTGCCGGTTCGTGGCGCGCGAGGTCGTGCTGGCCGGGCTGGCCCGCAAGGCCGAGATCCAGGTCGGCTACGCCATCGGCCTGGCCAGGCCCGTGTCGGTGAAGGTGGATACGTTCGGCACGGGCGACGAGCGGGCGGCGGAGGCGTTCGTGACGAACGCGTTCGACTTCCGGCCGCGGGCGATCATCGAGCGCCTCGACCTGCTGCGTCCGATCTTCCGCCAGACCACCAACTACGGGCACTTCGGCCGGCCCGGGCTGCCGTGGGAGGTGGCCGAGAAAGCCGCGGCCGTCGCGAAGTAGCCGGCGGCCGGTCCGGGCTCAGAAACGCTCGTACCAGCGGCGCTGCCGCTGGATGACCTCGGCCTGCACCTGGCTGAACCGGGCTCTCATCGCGGTGGCGCTCGCCTGATCGAAGCCGGCGTCCGACAGCAGCGTCGCGACGTCATCCGCCATCGCCTCGGCCTGACGCTCACTGATCTCGGTGGCCGTCAGGCCGAGCCACAGCTGCTCTGCGAGCTGCTGCGCCTCTTCCGGCGACAGAGCGACACCGCCGTCGAGCAGATCGACCAGGTCGCGGACCAGCGTCCGGGCGGGTGCCTCGTCCTCCAGCAGGAACGCCAGCTTCATGACGTCCTCTTCGAGCTCCTGCGCGGCGCCTGGCGCGCCTCTCTGGAGGTTGAGCATGTCCCTGGCGATGTCCTCGATGTCGCCGACGCGATCAGGTTCCGGCACCGGCAGCGCCCCGTCGGCCTGCCGGCAGGCCATCGCACTCGCCGCAATCGCACACACCACCAGCGTCCTCAGTACCTGCGTCATGGTTCGAGCCCTCGTCCACCGATCATACGCGTGGTTGACCCGCGAGGCATGACATCGGCGGACAGCAGGTCGGCGGGCGGACCTGCGGCGATGACGCGACCCGCATCGAGCGCCAGCACCCGGTCGGCTACGACCCGGATCTCTTCCGGTGCGTGGGCCACGTAGAGCATCGGCAGCCGCAACCGATCCCGGATGGCCAGGAGCGCCTGAAGGATGCGATGGCGGCGCGGCAGATCAACGGCGGCGAGCGGCTCGTCCAGCAGCAGCAGCGCCGGACGGGCCATCAGCGCCCTGCCGAGGGCAACGCGCTGGCGCTCGCCACCCGACAGCGAGGCAACGTCGCGCGTCATGAGCGGCTGCAGCTCGAGCAGCTCGGTCACGTCGTCCAGATCCGCCGATGCCCCGTCACGCGCGCCGTAGAGCACGTTCCGGCGAACACTGAGATGCGGGAACAGCAGGACGTCCTGCGGCACGTACCCCACGCGGCGATCGCGCGCGGCCACATGAACCCCCGCGGCGGTTGAGCACAACACCCGGCCGTCGATCGCGATCGTGCCCCGGTCCGGACGACGCAGGCCGGCGACCACCTCGACCAGCGTCGTCTTGCCCGAGCCCGAAGGACCAACCAGGGCCACGGCCCGCGCGTCCACGCGCTCCTGGACACGAAGTTCGAACCCGCCCTGCCGCAGCACGACGTCGAGGTCGAACGTCATCGCACGGCCGCGGTCCGGGCGAGTCGATTGGACGCCAGCACGGCACAGAAGGCGATCGCCACCGACACCGCGAGCAGGGCCGCAGCTTCCTGGTCCTGACCCGTTTCTGTGAAGCTGTAGATGCCCACGGCCAGGGTGCGCGTGCGGCCCGGAATGCTGCCGGCGACGACCATCGTCGCCCCGAACTCGCCCAACGCGCGCGAGAAGGCCAGCAGCGCGCCTGCGAGAATCGCGCGGTACGACAGCGGCAGCGTGATCGTCGCGAACACACGCCACGGGCCGGCGCCGAGCGTTTCGGCGACCTGCTCGTAGCGGCGCGCGACCTGCTCGAACCCTGCCCGGGCCGTGCGGACGAGCAGCGGCAGGCCCATCACCGCCATCGCCACCACGACGGCGCGCCACGTGAAGACCACGTCAACCCCGATCCAGGCGAGCGCGCGGCCGGCCGGCCCTCGCGGTCCGAAGAGCCAGAGGATCAGAAGACCGGTCGCCACAGGCGGGATGACCAGCGGCAACGAGACCAGGGTTTCGAGCACCGTTCTGCCGGGAAACCGCCCGCGTGCCAGCGCCCAGGCGATCGCGAGCCCGGGAGGCAGCATCAGCAGCGTGGCACCCAGTGCCGCCAGTGCGGTGAACACGGCGATCTCTGCGAGCGGTCCCCAGGTCATGGGCGGGGCAGCAGGAACCCTTCGTCGATGAAGATGGCAGCGGCTTCGGGACTCTGGAGGAACGTCAGGAACCGCCGGGCCGCGTCCGGGTTCGGCCCGCCTCGCAGCGCAGCCGCGGGATACACGATCCGCGGCCCCCGGTCCGCCGGAACGACCAGCACCGTGCGCACGCGCTCGGCACGCCGGATATCCGTCACGTACACGATGCCGGCGTCGACCGCGCCCTGCTCCACCGCCGCCAGCGCCAGGCGCACGCTGCCCATCGGGACGACGCGCGGCTCGATCGCACGCCAGATGCCCAGACCCTCCAGGTACCGGCGGGCGTAGACGCCAGCCGGCACCGCGGCCGGATCGCCGAGCGCCAGGCGGCGGATCGGCGCAGTGGCAAGGTCGCGCGCACTGCCGAGCGTGAACGGCCGGTCTACCGGCGCCACGATGGCCAGCTGGTTGCGGAGCAGGTCGACGCGCGATCCCGGCGCGATTGCGGACGCGACGCGGTCCATCTGGGCTTCGTCCGCGCTGAGGAACACGTCCACCGGCGCGCCGGCCGCGATCTGGCGCGCCAGCGTATTCGACGGACCGGTGTTGAGCGCCACGCGCTGCGCCGTTCGGGCCTCCCAGGCGTCTGCCACCTGCTGCATCACGTCGGTCAGACTCGACGCCGCCGACACGACGACCTCTCCGGCCTGGCCGTGGACCACGGTCGGCACGCAGACAAGCACCGCGAAGAGCGCCACGACGCGGACCCAGGGCCGGCTGCCTTCGACAGTACTCAGAGCGCGGAGGCCGACCCCCACAGGGCGTCCGGCACCCGGCGTCGGATTGGCCGTGGCGTGGCGGACGCGGCCGCCGACATCGCGCCGGTGGGGGCCGGCTTCGGTCGCCCGAGCGCTGTCGAAGGCAGCCGGCCCGCGAAGAATCGATCCCATCGAAAGGAGCAGTTTAGTATAGTTATCACCGTTTCCAATAACGGTTCAGGTCGCTTCACCATGCCACTCACCCCGCGTGCCGCCGCCACCCGGCTCGGCGTCAGCTACTCGACACTGAAGCAATGGATCTACAGGGGCTCGATCCGCACCTCCCGCACGAGCGGCGGTCACCACCGCGTTCCCGAGTCGGAAGTGGACCGGCTGCTCGGCGCCGCGGGGCGGCTGCCGAAGGGTGCGCGATCGCCCCGGAAGGGGCCGCGCCTGGTGGCCATCAGCGGGCGGAATCAGCTGCGCGCCGTTGTGGACGAAGTGCGGATCGAAGGTCTCCTGGCCCAGGTACGGCTGCGCATCGGCGACCAGCGGCTCACTGCGGTCATCACCCGCGACGCCGTGGACGAGCTGAAGCTGACGCGGGGTCAGGCCGCGCTCGCGATCATCAAGGCCACCGAGGTCATGGTGGCGCGGGCGGCAGGCGAGTGAGGCAGGCAGCAAGATTGACGCTCTCGGGATCGCATCGCTGGACTTCTGTGCCTGGACGAACGGAAGTCCGCGGCCGGGAAGAACTCGTACCCGACACGAGCGAATTCGGCTGTGCAACGGTCACGCCTGGATGGAGCGGTTCCTGCATGTGGGGAGACCCATGACGCGCACTCGATGCGTGGCGACCGTCTTCGCAGTCGCTGCGGCCCTGGCGCCAGGCGCAGCGCAGGCGGCGCCCATCCTCATGGCTACGTCGGTGTCCTCGTCGGCGGGAGACTCGGGCGGGGCCACGGCGCTCGTGAACATGATCAATCAGGACGGCCTGACCGTCGGCTACACGAGCGGCGTCACCGACTTCGATGCGTACACCGCCGTGGCCATCCACGACGCAGGACCGCTCAGCACCGGTCACGGGGTTGCCGCGATCTTCTCCTTTCCAACGATCTTCACGTTCGACCTGGGCGGACTGTTCTCCATCGACGCTACCGCGTTGTGGCAAAGCTGGAACGGCGCGTACCTGGCGTTCGGTGGCTTCATCGTGTGGGCCGATGACGATTCGGACTTCGGCAACGGCGGGCTCGTCCCCCTTCTGTCCGACACGCTGACCATTGCCCCCGGTGCCCAGGTGTTCTCGTTCGCTCCGGTCACCACGCAGTTCGTACACATCGAGGCGCTCAGCGCGCTGACCTGGATCTCTGCGGGCATGGGGCTGTCGGAAGTGGCCTGGAGGCAGGCGGACGCCGAGGCGATTCCCGAGCCTGGCACGCTGCTGCTGATCGCGTCCGGGCTGGCGGCGACCGGTAGACGACTGCGCCAGCGGAGGACGTAAGGGCCCTAACCGGAACCGCTGCGGCCGCTGCAATCAGCGGCGCCTCATGCGTTCAACGGACCCGGACGTCCGGTTGACTGGAGCGCCGGACGAGTTCGTGGATGCGCCGGGCTTCGGACGGCCCGACGGACAGGGGCGACACGCCGACCTGCTTCGCCACCGCCTCCTGATCGAAGAGAAACCGCTGGAGCACCGCGTCGGGGTAGTTCTCGAGCGCGAGCGCCATCCCGCCGGCCCGACCACCGGTGGCCGCATCCACGTGGCCGCTTGCCGGACCAACACCCCGGAATGCATGACACTCCAGGCAGGCGCCGTTTCGCGCCAGCAGGTCGGCCGCCTGCGGGTCGACGGCGGCCAGGCGGTCGAAGGGATCCTGCCGCTCCCAGCGGAAACTTCCTGGATGGATGGCGAACCGCGCGTAGGTCGCGCCGAACCCCGCCGATTCCGCAGCGCCGCGAACGTGCAGGAAGGCGCCCAGGGGGCGAATCAGCCACGGACGAGGGGCCTTCGCCTCCGGCTCCCACGTGTAGTCGACCAGCGTCCGGTACGACACACCCCAGCGGAACAGGTCGCGCTCGTCGTCCACGCCAATGACCAATAACGGGCGCAGAGCTTCCATGCGCGCGCGGCCGAGCACCAGCTGCTGGCCGAGGAGGTTCGTGACGACCAGGTAGTCGCCCGTCCCGGGGACGTCGGTGCGCGACGCCAGATAGTCCAGCAGGTCCAGGGCCTGGAACCGTTCCAGCGGGAGCGCGCGCAGGTCGTACTCCCGGTTTCGATAGGCCAGGGCGAGGTCGTCGATCAGCTCCCTATCTACCTGATAGGTCCGCACGAGCTGCGGCCGGCTCCGGAACGCCTCCGTGGATACCGGGGGAGCGGTGTGCCAGCGCCGCTCGGCGTCGAGCTGCCCGGCAACCTCGTCCGGCAGCGGCTGCAGTCCGACGAAGGACAGGGTCAGGAGCCGCACGAGGTGCGGCTCGTCGCCGCTCCAGTCGATCATGTCGCGGCCGTCCCGACCGCGATCGATGACGTGGGTGACCTCGGGATGCCCGGCAGCGATCAGCGCGTCGGCAAACCGGTGAGCCCCCGTGGTGTGCGCCGGGGGGTCGTGTTCGCCGGACAGGATGAGGAACGGCGGCCATCCCTGGGGCGATGGCCGCGGCGCGACGCCCGGCGACGGCCAGCGCGCCGGCCCGTTGACGCCGGAGGGTGGGGTCCGGCCCAGGCCGGCGAGGCCGGGACGCATCCGCAGGGCGCCGAGATCGGCGCTGGCGGTGATGACGCCGCCGATCTCGGGTTCTGATCGAGTATGGCGCTCCGGGTCGAGAGCGAGGGCCGCAGCCGCCCGGCCGCCCTCGCCGTGTCCCAGCAGGAACAGGCGTCCGGGATCGTAGCCATGTGCGCCCGCCACCCGATCGAGGAACCGCAGGGCCAGGCCCAGGTCGACATCGACGTCCGGCGGCGCCGCCCGGAAGCGGACCACCGCCACGTGCGCCCCCGCCTGCACCAGCGCCTGGGCGACCGCCCTGGCGGCGGATGCGGGGGCGGACTCGGCGGCAAGGACCACGAGCGGCGCGCCGGGCGGACGGTTTCGGGGCGAGTAGAGATCGAGCGTCCGTCCGGGAGCCGAAGGGGTCGTATAGGAAACGTCCGTGAGCGCCACTGGACGCCGCCAGAGATCGCGGGCCCACGGCCATCCCACCCAGGCGAAGAGCAGAATCGCAAGCGCGCCCAGTGAGTACCCCAGCAACCGGCGAGCCATGACCCGGTCATTCTGCCTGAAGCTGAAGCGGCCTCAGGCCGCGCTGGCCATCGTCAAGGCGACCGAGGTCATGGTGGCGCGGGCGGCAGAGTAGATCGCGCGGGCTGACGGACCGGTCACGGGCCATCCGTCTCCACGTTGCGCCACGTCGGTGTCGGGCTCACCGAGCCTGACGCTTCCGACAGACCACGTTCGCGGGGTCGTGCCAGTCCATGCCGCAGTGGCGGCACTGCTTCGCGTACTTCGTCCGGAGTGACCCGCCGCAGTACGGACATGGGGTGTCGGAGTCGACCTTTTCGCCCAGAGGCCGGACGGTCACCCGATATGTAGAGCGTGATCTCCTGCCCCCCGACGACATGCTGCATCCGCATCTGGTCGATGACCACGCCCTCTCGTACGCGCCGTCCTTTGCTTCCCTCTCCTCGTCAGGAGTCCACCCCTCCACTATGAGCAGAGCAAGGAGGAAGAGACAGGACTACCCAGACGACCCAAAGACGCCGCCACCCATTGAGCCAGCCTGCGCATGCCATACGGGGCGCAGTCTACACCTTGACTGCTACGACAGCCCGTCGAAACTCCGCTGTGCCGGCCTTCGGACCACTGACTACTGGAGCACGGAACCGTGGTGATCAACGCCGCTCGATGGTGCAGCGACGCTCGCGGGAGGGGCCGGCATCGACGAGTTTCTGCCCCTCGGGGGCCATTCGCTTGACGCCATATGCCGTCAATGCTATAATTTGCCTGTCGTGTGGGACGTTGAGTTCACCGACGAGTTCCAGACGTGGTGGAACAGCCTGAGCGAAGATGCGCAGGAAGACGTGGCCGTCGTCGTCGGGCTTTTGGAGGTACTCGGCCCCGCACTGACGCACCCGTACAGTTCCGGCGTTCATGGTTCCAGGCACGGCCGGATGCGCGAGCTGCGGGTGCAGCACCAGGGACGTCCGATCCGGATCCTGTACGCGTTCGATCCCCGGCGTACTGCGATCCTGCTGATCGGTGGCGACAAGACCGGCGACGACCGTTGGTACGCGACGTTCGTGCCACTGGCTGATGACCTGTACGACGCGCATGTGGAGGCATTGAAACGAGAGAAGCTCGTTCAGAACGAGCGACCACACGGTTGAGATCCGTTCCAAGGCGGACGCCATGCCGAAAAGAGGAACAACGATGGCCCGGAAGTTCTCTGCCCTGCGGAAGAAGATGACGCCGGATCGGCAGGCCCGCGTCGCAGCGCGCACAGAAGCGCTGCTGAAGGAAATGCCGCTGCAGGAGCTCCGCCGCGCGCACGCGCTGGCGCAGACGACCCTCGCGGACCTGCTCGGGATGTCGCAGCCCGACATCTCGAAGCTCGAGCAGCGGACCGACGCGCTGATCAGCACCGTCCGCCGCTACGTGGAGGCCATGGGCGGCGAGCTCGACATCGTGGCCCGCTTCCCGGACGGTGCCGTGCGGATTACGCAGTTCAGCGACCTGAAGACCGGCACCGACGGATAACGCGCGTGGACTGGCTCGCCCGGGATCCCGGTGGCCCTGCTGGCCATCCGATACGCCGGTAGCGTCCCAGTCGAAGCCCGCCACTGCGATGACGAGCCAACCGTTGAGGAATGCATGTGAAGAACGAGCCCTGCAACCTGCGCGAGTGGTTCACCGAGCGTGGGCGTTTGCTCACGTGCGGCCGTCCCGGACGCGGGTACTACCCTGCGGGCCGCCTACCCCAGGGCGGTGTGCCTGATGACATCCTGCGAGAATGGGTGGACGGCATCGGCATCGCCCTCCTGGGCGCTGATCAGGTGGTCGTCTTGGTGGATTCTGGCGGTGCCACCAGAACCGGGTGCGTCCGCAAGGCGCTCGGACATCCAAACAGAAGGCTCAGGACTAAGGGCCCTGGCGGGAATAAGGTTGCCATCTCGGCCGACGATGCATCCCGCCTCGCGGCGTTGCTCGTCGGTCACAGGCACCCGGCCTGCTCCCTCCTCGCGCCTGGCGATCCGGGCGCCTCGCCGCCCGAGAGTCGGCAACCTTATTCCGACCAGGGCCCTAACGGACGAATCGGCAGGCGCTGCCGGCCGTGCAGGCGGTACACGCCGAAGGGCCGCCGATCCAGTGTGAAGATCTGCTTCAGGCCTTCGCGTTCGGCGACGCCTCGTACAGAGACGGCTCAGAACCCGGGGTTCAGGGTTCCCTTCGCCCTCGCGACGTCGAGCAGCGTCGGATAGAACTGCACGAACGTCCGCTCGACGGCGGTGTGTTCGGTGTGGCACTTCACGCACCCGGCCGCGACGGTGCCGGTCAGCGGCGGCGCGCTGTCCCGGTCGCCGAAGTTGAAGTACGCCCACCCGTCGGGAAACCGCGAGTCCTTCACCTCGGCTTCGAGGCCGACCAGGTTCGTCTGGAAGCGGCCGGCACGGTTGATGGAGGCCTCGCCGCTCGAGTTGCGGAACTCGAGGATGAAGATGGTTCCGTCCTGCCAGCGTCCCGTGTCCATGAACGCGCGGTACGACGACGGGTTGACGAAGACGTTGGTGAAGAGCTGCGGCGCGGTGGCCTGCAGGCCTTCGGCCGGCTCGTAGGTCATCCCCAGGCCGCTGCCGAGGAACGGCCATTCGCGGTAGTCAGCGGGACGGACCAGCGTCGTTCCATCCACGTAGTGTGGACCGTCGCCGGCTGGCGCCGGTTGTGCGCCCGCGCCGCACGCGGCAACCGGGAGGGTGAGACAGATCGCCGCGATGATCCGCGTCATGTTCGACTCCTTCATCGGACGCCCGTCCTCCGTCCGGGTGACCCGGACGAGCCAACTCTGAACCGCACCAGCCGGTTCCTTGACGACGATGGCGCGGGTGCGGGACAGCGACCATCGGTCGGCCACCAGCGGGTCGATGTCGCGCTCCACATTGTAGACGACGAAGAACTCGCTTCCGGTGCGGTACTCCCCCCGGAGGCGCAGGTTCGTGCTCGGGCCGTCGTGGCCGAGTGGTACTGGACCAGCTCGCTCACGAACATCGCGGGGTGACGGTGCAGGTCATGCGCGCCGTCACGAGACGCGCCGTGAACGTGCCGGCGGGCAGGGCGATGCGGTTGAACGACTTGCTGTGGGGACGGCTGCCGTCGGCTTCGCTCAGGCCAGGGAGCCGGCCCCACGGCGGGACGGTCGCGCGCCTATGGTGCGCGGAAGGGCGCACTGCGGGCGACGGCGCTGACGAGCGCCGACCAGCGGTTGGCGCCGACCGCGGCCTCTCTGACGATCTGCCTGACCGTCGGCAGGTCCGGGTAGTCGAGCGGCCGGCCGATGGCGTAGGCGAGGAGGCGCTCGGCGATGTTCGTCACGTAGGCGCTCTCGTGCTGGAGCAGCGCCTGCCGCAGGTCCGCGGGGCCCGTGATGTCGGTGCCATCAGGCAGCGTCGCCGATGCCTCGATCGGCTGGCCGGCGTCAAACTGGCGCCACTGTCCGACGCCGTCGAAGTTCTCGAGCGCGAATCCGAAGGCATCCATCGAGGCGTGACAGCTCGCGCACACGGGGTTCCGGCGGTGACGTTCCAGCTTCGCGCGGCCGCCCTCCGTATCCGTGCGTGCAGCCTCGAGCGGGGGAACGTTGGCCGGCGGGGCGGGCACCGGCGTGCCCAGCAGGATCTCCAGGATGTACTTGCCCCTGAGCACGGGTGACGTCCGGTGGGCGTACGACGTCACGAGCAGGATGCTGCCCTGGCCGAGCAGTCCCAGCCTGGCGTCGTCGGCCACCGCCACACGCTGGAACGCGGGACCGGACACGCCCGCGATGCCGTAGTGCTTCGCCACGCGTTCGTTGACGAACGTGTAGTTGGCTGTCAGCAGCTCCCCGACCGGATGGTCCTGGCGCAGGTGATCGGCGATCAGGAGCCCGGTCTCACGCAGGAGCCCGTCGCGCAGCTCCGCGTCGAACGCGGGGAACACGTCTTCGTCGGGTTGCACCGTGGCGACGTTGCCGAGGTGAAGCCACGGTGTGAAGAAGCGATCGACGAACGCGGCGGCTCGATCGTCACCGAGCATCCGGCGGATCTGGTCGTCGAGCACGCGCAGCTCGGCCAGCCGGCCGCTCTCGGCTGCTCGCAGTAGTTCGGCATCCGGCGGCGCATCCCACAACATCGCCGCGAGCCGTCCGGCGACCTGAACGGGTCCGACCGCGGCCACCGGCGTTACTGTCCGCTGTTCGACATGGTCGAGTGCCCCGCTGATCGTGGCGATGAGCGCCTCCCGCACGGAACCGTCCGGCCGCGGCGCGCCTTTCGGAGGGTGAAGCCCCGCGCGCAGCTTGCGCAGGACCCTCTCGCCGAGAGCGGGATCGATGGTCTCGTTCGCCTGGAAGGCGTCCAGCGCAACGTTCGCCACCGGGAAGGACCGTGCTGAGGTGTGGCAGGTGACGCAGTACTGATCCAGCGCGGCACGCACCTCGCCCGGTCCAGTCGTTGGTTGCGGCCCGGGGGCGGATTGAGCCGGAGAGAGGGCGGCGTCTCCGGCCGGCCAGAGAACCGCCGAGGGTCTCACCGGGAGCGCGCGGCCTGCCGTCCAGAGCGACGGCACCTCCGCGCGACTGGATGCGAGCGTCGGTGGTGCCTGCAGAGCGCCCGGCAGCGACGGGGCCAGGCGCACGGCGCCGAGCGGCACGGCCGCCGCGAAAGCCGTCGCGCCGAGGGCAAGCGACATCCGCACGGTCATGGGGCCGCGACGGCGCGAGCAATCGAGGATCGCGCTCACGCGCTGTTCCAGATCAAGCGGACGGCCCATCGACGGGACGGCGGCGGGGACGGCCTGCCGGCCGGCGGCCTGGACGACATCGCACAAGTGGGTGGCATAGCGGTTCGCGGCGACACCGCGTGTCAGCACGAGGTCGTCGCAGGCACGCTCCTGTTCGGCCCTGAGCTTCCGGGCGGCGAGGTGCGCGAGCGGGTTGGGCCAGTGCAGCGCGCGTGCCACCTGCGCGATCACCTGGATGGCGCAGTCGTGACGCGCCACATGAGCCAGCTCGTGCAGCAGCACGACCCGGCGCCGCTCCTCGTCCCACGTCAGGGCCTGGCGGGGCAGCAGCAGGACCGGACGCAGGATGCCGGCGGCCACGGGGACCGGCACGTCATCGCTGATGAACGCGCGGACGGGCCGAAACAGGTGCAGTGAGCACGCCGCCTCGTTCAGTGCCGCCTCCCAGTCGGATCGGAAGAGGCGGACGCCGCGCCGGACCAGCACATGGGGCCAGAGCAGCCCGAGACCGAGCCGCAGCAGGCCGACGGCCACGCCGGCGGCCCAGACGAACCAGGCGACGATCGCCCGGGTCAGGGGACCCACTCGCGACGCGCGAGCGTCGACGGGTGCGCCTGACTCGCGCAGCGGCAGGGTCGCCCCCGCGGCGGCGCGGGGGGTATCGGTCGGGACGACGGCGTCGCGCGTGTCCACCAGACGCACGACGGGTTCGACGTCCGTCGGAGCCGGGAGCGAGATCAGGCGCAGCTGCCAGGCCGGTCCGAACAGCGTCACGGCCGGGACCAGCAGGAGCAGGGCGAAGGCGAGCGCCCACGTGGCATGGCGGACGGCCGCTGATGCGCGGGCGAGGAGCACGGTGTTGACGAGCCAGGCGCACCCGAGCACCAGGACGCCGCGGATGAGCACGTCGGCGAGCATCTGGATCGTCATGACCGTGATCTGTCCTTTCCGGCGTCGTCGATGAGCCGGCGGAGCCGCGCGAGCTCGTCGTCGCCGAGCTCGCGGCCGGACATCTCGACCAGCGCCGCCATAACCTGCGTGGCCGACCCTTGGAAGAACGTGTCGACGAGATGGCGGAGCGCGCCGCGCTTCGCCGTGTCCCGCTTCACGATCGGCAGAAACACGTAGCGGGCGCCGTCCTGTTCGTGGCGGACCAGGCCCTTCGTTTCCAGGATGCGGAGCATGGCCCTGACCGCGGAGTAGCTCGGCGGGTCGGGCAGGTTGGCCTGGACGTCGGCGGCGCTCGCCCGCTCCTGGCGGTACAGAACGTCCAGGATCTGGCGTTCGCGGCGGCTCAGGTGGATCAGCTTGCGGTTCGTCATGGGCACCTCAATGCTAAGCACGTAGCACAATGCTACGTACTTAGCATTGTGGCGTCAAGGGGGGTGGGACGGGAGTGGGATGGCGCGCGGACGCGCGCCAGGTGCGAAATCCCGAATCCCAAAACCCGAAGCCCAAGCCAAATCCCAACGCCCAAATCCCAGATGACCGGGGACCGCGGCGCGGGGACGTACGTGGGGGCCGGCTTCAGCCGGCCCGGGGGCGGGAGACGCGGGCTCAGTGCACGACGTCGCTGTCGTCGAGGTCGGCGGCGGGCTCGAGGTGGGGGAGGTCCAGCGAACGGGTGGCCTGGATGGCTGCCGCGACGGCCTGGCTTCCGTGCAGATCGCCGGCCCTGCGGAGCCGCTGCCGGGTCTCACGCAGCGCGCGGAGCACGCGCGCCCGATCGAAACGCTGGCCTTCGCAGTGATCGCAGAAACTCATGTGCCCTCCCTGGTGCTCTTCCGCGCGCTCCCTCGACAGGCTCAGGTCGTGCCGAGGCTCGCCGGCGGGCGTCAGCGCGCTGTCCAGATCGGCGCGGTGGCCGTACACGTACCGCCGGTCAGGACGGCGATCTCCCAGCTCGCGAACTCGTTCTCGAAGACAACGTGGCAGTCGTCGTCGCCAGGCGTTGCCGTGAGCAGAGCCGGCTCCCATCCCCCGGAGGCGGGATTCCGGCCGACGCGAAACCGGAACGTTCGGGCTGTCGCCGCCGTGGTCTCGAAGTCGCAGGCGAGCGCCGAGTAGTGGACGCTCGGGCCACAGGCGGCCATGCCCGGTGTGTCCTCCCGGTCGCTGAACCCCTGCACCAGATCCCCCGACACCGCGTCCTCGATGCGTCCCGACACCGGTTCTTCGCCGTTCCTGAACCAGATCGACGCCACGATGCGCTGCCCGGCTGCGACGGCCACCTCGAACTGCCCGGCTTCGGCCGGCGTCGGTTGCGCAGACAGTGGCCCGGACGTGCACAGCACCCCGCCAAGAACCAGAGCGAGTCTGCCACACATCCGGGCCAGGTCGTCTCCTACCTGGCGAGCGGGTCGGGGCGCATCTGCGCCTTCACGAGCTTGGGCCGCGTGCCCTTGCCCCCCTCGATGTGCCAGGTGGTCTGCGCCGCGTAGGTGGACCAGACGCCGCGCCCCTTCCAGCCGCCGTTCGGGTCGTCGATCCGCCCGTCCATCCCGCGGCTGAAGAAGCCCATCGGGTACGGCACGCGGATCGTCAGCCACTCGCCGTCGACCAGCGCGAGCAGTGAGTCGGAGCCGGTGCCGTTCAGGAACGGCACGTTCTCGCCCATGCCGAACGTGTCGAACTGGTCCACCCAGTTGTAGTAGAAGGAGTCGGCGCTCATCTCGTAGTCCACACCCTTGAAGGCCGGGCCGGGCGCGAGGTGC
>VFZH01000029.1 GCA_016871255.1 Acidimicrobiia bacterium
GGCGCACGCGTCCGCTGGATGTTTGGCATCGAGCAAGCCCGCGTCAAGCTTGGTCACGCGTACCCGGCTGTTGCCGGCAGGGAGGCCGCCGCGTGAATCAGTCAAAATCCCTGCGATGAGGTACTAGGTCAGGGCCGGCTTCCGCATTCGTTCCCTCCGTTGACCGGCCAGGCGCGAAAGGCCCGGTCGTGCTGGAGCCTGTGCGATCCAGGCCCATGTGTGCCAGGCAGACTGTGCCAGAATCGCACGATTCTGGGCATTCGATCGCGGATTCGTTGAGCTTCTTCGACGTTGCTCGCAGTTCGCGCGGGTATGTTCCTTGCGTACGCGGTCCGAGCATGCGGGTGCCTGGTCTGCCAGGGCTTGTTGGAGGGCTGCTCCTCACGTGGGGCATCCTCGCGCCACCTCCGCCGCCGGCGTGGGTGGGCAAGCTCGACCGGTTCGTCCTCCGGGTTGCCGAGCAGGGAGCGGAGGACCGTGTCCGGGCACTGATTCAGACGCGCGAGGGCACCCGGGATCAGGTGGTGGCGCGGGCGGCTGCGGATCCAGCCGTCGAGCTGCGGGCCTCGGGCGCTGCTGACCTGCTCGTTGCCGAGTTGCCGGTGGCGGCGCTCTCGCGGATCGGCGGCGATCCCGACGTGGCGCGGGTCTCGAGTGACGCCCGTGTGGAGAGCCTGCTGGATCGCGCAGCGTTCTTCAGAGCCTTCTTCGAGAACGATCTCGACGACAACACGCTGCTGGCCACGCTTGGCCTGGAGCATCCGCCTGTCACGGGCCGCGGCGTCGGCCTGGCCATCGTGGACTCAGGGTTCCGCCCGGCGGCGGTGAACGACTTCCGCCCCACCTCGGTCAGGTTCTTCGATTTCACGAACTTCGATCGCAGCACGCCCGCCCGCTGGGCGGACGGCTACGGTCACGGCACGCAGGTGTCCGGCCTCGCTCTGAGCAACGGGATCGCCAGCCTTGGTGAATACCGTGGCGTGGCGCCGGGTGTGAAACTGATCGTGTTGAAGGCGCTCGACTCCGAAGGGGTCGGGTATACGAGCGACGTGATCGACGCGATCGACTTCGCGATTGCCAATCGGGCCACCCTTGGAATCGACATTCTCAACCTGTCGCTGGGTCATCCGGTGTACGAGCCGGCGGCGACCGATCCGCTCGTGCAGGCGGTCGAGCGGGCGGTGCGCGCCGGCATCGTGGTGGTCGTCTCGGCCGGCAACCACGGTGGCGATCCCGAGACCCGTCAAGTGGGATACGGGGGCATCAACTCGCCGGGGAACGCGCCGTCCGGACTCACCGTGGGTGCCTTCGACATGGCTGGCACCGCGGGCCGCGACGACGACTCCATCCCGTGGTACAGCTCGCGCGGTCCCACGTGGTACGACGCGTTCCAGAAACCCGATCTCGTGGCGCCCGGACACCGGCTCGTTTCGGACATCGATCGGTTCGGCACGCTGTACTCCGAGTATCCCGAGCTGGTCGTGACCCATCACGGGCGCGTCGGCAACTTCATGCGCCTCAGCGGCACCAGCATGGCGGCCGGGGTGACGAGCGGGGTCGTTGCGCTGATGATCGAGACCAGCCGCCGGATCTTCGGCGTGTCGTTGACGCCGAACGCCATCAAGGCGGTTCTCCAGTACACGGCGATCCCGATGGACGGCTACGACCCGCTGACCCAGGGTGCGGGTGCGCTGAACGGCGCGGGCGCCCTGGCGCTGACCGAGACGCTCAACCCGGAGGCGCGGAGCGGCAACTGGTGGCAGACCGTCGGGGTGACGCCGTTCACGACGATTGCGGACACCAGCCATGCGTGGGCCCAGCGCGTCATCTGGGGCGACCGTGTCATCTGGGGTGACCTGGTCTACTACAACGACCCGATCTGGGGCCTCCGGGTGATCTGGGGCGATCGGGTCATCTGGGGTGATCGCGTGATCTGGGGTGATCGCGTGATCTGGGGTGACCGGGTCATCTGGGGCGATCGCGTGATTTGGGGCGACCGGGTCATCTGGGGCGACAGCACGGTCTGGGACCCGGCGGCGCGGGATGTGTGGGCGCGGCGCGTCATCTGGGGCGACAGCCTGCTCGGTTACGTCGAGGGGGATGCGGCGGCGACACGCGTGATCTGGGGCGATGTGACCCGCGCCGCAACGGGCCATCCAATGCGGATTGCCTGGGGTGACCTCACGACGTCGCAGACGGCCTCACTGAACACGCCCGGCGATCGGTACGGATTCAGCAGGCTCGACGACGCGGTGGGCGCGGTCGAGGGCCCTTGACCCCGTCAGGACGCCCAGCGTGCGGGGGTGCCGCCGTGTCACACATCTGTGTGACAGAGCCGCACGGAGCGGAGGGGGATGTCAGGAATCCTCGCGGAATCCAAGGTGTCCGAGAGGTATGCTCCTTGCGTTTAGGAGCATCTGTCATGCGCGTCCGCACACTCCCCGCGTTTCTCGCCGGCCTGCTCCTTGCGCCGGGAATCGTCGTCTCTCCCCCCGCGCCGACGTGGGTGGGGAAGCTCGACTGGGCGCTCCAGGCACAGGTCGCAGGAGCAGAAAGCGGTTCCGTGCGCACGCTCGTGCGGGCCCGGCCACGGGCGGGCGAGCAGCTGGCCGCGCGCTTGGGGGCAGGGTGGACGGGTGCGGTTCGGCAGCTGCACACACCAGACCTGCTGACGGCAACGATCCAGCGGTCGGACATCCCGCGGCTGGCCTCGGATCCCGACGTGGTCCGCGTGTCCCTCGACGCGCCGGTTCGTGATCTCTCGTCGGGGCAGGGGCAGTTCAAGGATCTCAGCAGCGCCCTGCTGCTCAGCACGCTGGGACTCGACAGTCGTGACGTCTCGGGCAAGGGCGTCGGAATCGCCGTCCTCGATTCGGGGTTCGATCCGGCCGCGCTGTCCCAGGACTTCGATCAGAAGAACCTGAAGTTCTTCGACTTCACGGAGCAGGGGACCGCCAAGGCTGCCAAGGCGAGCGACGGTTTCGGTCACGGCACGCAGGTGGCCGGCCTCATTGGCAGTCGCGGCTCTGCCAGCAAGGGGTTGTACCAGGGCGTTGCGCCGGACGCCAACCTGGTCCCATTGAAGGTCCTGGACGCCCAGGGCGTCGGCTTCACGAGCGACGTCATCAACGCGCTGGACTTCGTGGTGCAGAACCGGGCCGCGCTCGGGATCGATGTGATCAACATGTCGCTCGGGCATCCCGTGTACGAGCCCGCGGAGAGCGATCCCCTGGTCCAGGCCGTGGAGCGCGCCGTCGCCGCCGGCATCGTGGTGGTCGTGTCGGCGGGCAACAACGGCGGGGACCCGGTCACTCGCGAGATCGGCTACGGTGGCATCAGCTCGCCAGGCAATGCGCCTTCCGCGATTACGGTGGGCGGCGTCGATACGGCCGGCACGGCGGGGCGTGACGATGACACGATCCCCTGGTACAGCTCCCGCGGCCCGACGTGGTACGACGCGTTTCAGAAGCCTGACCTGGTGGCACCGGGACACCGGATGGTGTCGGACGGCGAGAAGAAGAGCACATTGGCGGCCAGCTATCCCGAACTCCTCGTGAGCTACTCGGGAAGCTCGAGCAAGTTCATGCGCCTGAGCGGCACCAGCATGGCGGCCGCAACGGTGAGCGGCGCGGTGGCGCTGGTGATCGACGCCAGTCGCACCAGCTTCGGCGTGTCGTTGACGCCCAACGCCATCAAAGCCGTGCTGCAGTTCACTGCCCTTCCGATGAACGGTTACGACGCCTTGACGCAGGGGGCGGGTGCGCTCAACGCCGCTGGCGCCGTCGCGCTTGCGCGGTCGCTCGACCCGCGCCTCCCGCCGGGATCCTGGTGGCAGACGGTCGGCGTGACACCGTTCACGACGATCGCGGGGACCAGCCATGCCTGGGCCCAGCGTGTGATCTGGGGCGATCGTGTGATCTGGGGCGACCTGGTCTACTACAACGATCCGATCTGGGGGCTCCGGGTGATCTGGGGTGACCGCGTCATCTGGGGCGACCGGGTCATCTGGGGCGACCGGGTGATTTGGGGTGATCGGGTCATCTGGGGTGATCGGGTCATCTGGGGTGACAGCACCGTCTGGGATCCTGCGGCCCGGGACCTCTGGGCCAGGCGTGTCATCTGGGGCGACTCGCTGATCGGCTACGTCGATGGCGACCCGTCGGCCGCACGTGTCATCTGGGGTGATGTCGCGCGGGTGGCCACCGGTGATCCAGCCGGGATCGTCTTCGGTGATCCGACCCGATCGAATCTGGCTTCGTTGAGTTCGCCGGGCGATCCGTTCGGATTCGGGAAGCTCGACAAGTAGGCCACCCGCGAGGGGCGGGCGGCAGGGGCGGAACAAGCCAAGGAGGAGGCGCCGTTTGAGTATGACGCTGGCACGGCGGACAGCATTCGAGCAGCCCGGCGGTTCCGGCTGGCTCACTGGCGAAGCGGGGGCGCAGCCGAGCCGGCACGTCGTCTGGCGCTCGGCGCTGCCCGTCCTTGCCAGCGAGCGCGTGACGCTGCGGGGGCTGCGCGTCTCCGATGCACCCTCGCTCCTGGCGTCCATGAACGCCAGTCCCGTTCTCCAGTACATCGCTCCGTCGCCCGACTCGGTCGAGGGCTTCCGGCACTTCATCCGATGGACGCTGCGGCGTCAGCGCCTCGGTCTCCACGTGTGCTTCGGCATCGTGCCCTCAGGCGAACAGTCTGCGGCGGGGCTGGTCCAGCTGTGGGGGATCACCGGCGACCTGTCCACCGCCGAGTGGGGCTTCGCCCTGGATCACCGCCATTGGGGAACCGGGCTGTTCATGGAGACGGCAGGGCTCTTTCTCGACTTCGCCTTCGGTCGGCTCGACGTTCAGCGCCTGGAAGCCCGGACGCTCGAGGCCAACCTGCGTGGCGTCGGGGTGCTCCGGAAACTCGGAGCCCAGCCCGAGGGCAGGCTGCGCCGCAGCTTCCGGCGCGGCTCCTACACCGCAGACCACGTGATGTGGTCGCTGCTCGCCGAGGACTGGTATCGCGCGCGGATGACCAGCGTCGACGAGTGAGTACTCCACACGAGATGTCCCCGCCGGTGCACGCGACCCCGGAGCCGGGGCCAGAGGGCCAGCCCAATCCGCTGGGACTGCACGCCCTCGTGTCGGTCGTGGTGTCGTGCGGCGCCGGCGTCATCCTGCATGCCGGCAGCCAGGTGCCGCAGATCGCCTTCGACTGGTTCCTGCCGCCGCTGATCCTGCTGACGCTCTTCAGTACCCGGTATCGGGTCAAGGTGCCGGGCCGCCCGGCCTCCGTCTCCGTCTCGGAAGCCTTCGTGTTCCTGCTCGTTCTGCGCTACGGCCCGGCACCCGCCGTGCTGACCGTCGCACTGGACGGGCTGATCGTCTCGGCGCTGCAGGGGGATCGACGGTGGTATCGGGCCCTCTTCAACGTCGCCGAGCCGGCGCTGTCCACCTTTGCCGCGGCTCTCGTGTTCCGGTCTCTGACCGACGCCGGAACGACCGGGTCATGGGCGCTGACGCCAGGCCTGCTGGCGGCGACCATGGCGATGTCGCTGACCTACTTCGCCCTGAACAGCTGGCTCACGGCACTGGCGGTGGCGCTCGAAAACGGCGGGTCGCCGTATCGCTTGTGGACGCGGCACGCGCTGTACCTGGCCGTCAACGACTGCGCCGCGGCGGGGCTGGCGGTGCTCGTGGTGACGAGCGGCGGCACGGCGAGCCTCGTGCTCGGCGGTCTGGTGCTGCCGGTGCTGGTGCTGTCGTACCTGACATACAAGACCGCCGCCGACCGGGTCGACGACGCCACGAGGCACGCCCGGGAAGTGGAGCAGATGTATCGGGCTACCGTGGAGACGCTGGCCATCGCGGTGGACGCCAAGGACCAGGTGACGCACGGCCACATCCGGCGCGTGCAGCGCCACACAGTCGCCCTGGCCAGGGCCCTCGGTGTCACGGCCGAGCACGATCTCAAGGCGCTCGAAGCCGCGTCCCTGCTGCACGACGTAGGCAAGCTCG
Source organism: Acidimicrobiia bacterium (assembly GCA_016871255.1). GTDB lineage: Bacteria > Acidobacteriota > Vicinamibacteria > Vicinamibacterales > UBA2999 > VFZH01. Next base: position 5,997 of record VFZH01000029.1, read on the forward strand.
CCGTACCCGACTACGTGCTGAACAAGCCGGGGGCGCTGAGCGAAGCGGAGTTCGAGCAGGTCAAGCGCCACGCGACGAAGGGCGCCGAGATCCTGTCGGCGGTCACGTTTCCGTACCCCGTGGTCCCGATCGTGCGCCATCATCACGAGCAGTGGTGCGGACGGGGCTATCCCGACGGGCTTGCAGGCGAGCAGATCCCGCTCGGGGCCCGCATCCTGGCCGTCGTGGACTGTTTCGACGCCGTGACGTCCGATCGCCCCTACCGCCGGAGGTTGACGGACGAGGAGGCGGCGGCGATTCTCCTGGACCGCAGCGGCACGATGTACGACCCTGCCGTGGTGGAGGCGTTCATCCGCCTCGTGCCGGAGCTGCGCCGCGTCGATGCGGTCATCGATGCCCGGTCTGCCGGAGAGGCGGCCTCCTTCGCCGAGCCCGTGCTGCCGGTGCAGGCAACCGGCGCCGACGCCGACACGGTGTCTCCGCTGGTGATGACCCTGCTCGAAGCAGCCGGGCCGGTCGCGGAGGCCGATCTGCGGCGGGCGCTGCCGGGTTCCGCAGTGGCGCTGTTCGCGCGGGCGCCGGCCAGAGATCTGCTCGTGACCGCATTCGTGTCGTCCGACCTGGGTCAGTCCGCCCACGGCTCCCCGTTCCCGATTGGAGCGGGGCTGTCCGGATGGGTGGCGGCGCACCGCCACACGATCGTGAACTCCTCGGCCGATCTCGACCTTGGAGAAGCCGCGCTGGCCCGCGGGTTCCGCGCCTGTGTGAGCACGCCGGTCTTCGTCCTCGGCGATCTGGCCGGTGTGCTCACGGTCTACCGGAAGGGCGAAGGTGCCTTCACCCGTGACGAGGTACGGCTGATCGGGGCCCTGGCGCAGCGCGTGGGCATGAACCTCGCGCAGGCGGAAGATCCGGCGGGGGTGTCGGGGCGCATGCTCCGGCTTCCATCCGGATGGGGACGGGGGGCGCGCGCCGAAGGGGCGGGGAGCCGCCCGTCGTCACGCGGCTCGACCTGGTAGTCCGGCGTCCCCGTCGATCGCCCTCTCACCCCGACTGCGCCAGGCCCCGTTCGCGCGACCGCGACGACGTGCGCCCGGTGCGATGGCAGATCAGCGCCACGAGCAGTGCGAACAGCATGGCGTTGGCCGGCATCCGCAGCGCGGAATCGGACAGGCACTGTACGGCGACCCCGGCGACCGCGGACAGCGCGGCCACCCGGATCCAGACGATCTGCGACAGGTCGGACTGCAGGCGGACCAGGGCGAGCCGGCCGGCGGCGACCATGGCCAGCAGGGCCGGCACCACGAGCAGCAGTCCTCCTTCCGCCGCCAGCTGCACGTATTCGCTGTGGGCTTCGTTGAAGAGCACCCGCCGTTCGGCACGCTGGTATCGGAGCATCGCGTGCGCGTAGGTGCCGGCGCCGGTGCCGGTCAGCGGGAAGTCACGCAGGATCGGGACGGTGTCGTGCCACACGGCCGATCGCGCAAGGGCTCCGCTGCCCGGAGTGAAACGATCGACGAGCGCCCCCACGTTGGCCCACACGCCGGCGGCGAGCAGGGCCGCCAGGAAGAGGAGTGACAGGCGAAGGCCGCGCCCCGAGCGGGCGCGCGGCTTCGACAGCATGACCCATGCCGCGGCGGTGACCATCAGCCCGAGGATGGCGCCGCGCGACGTGGACGCGATCAGCGTCAGCCAGATGAGGCCCGCGGCGCCGGCCAGGAAGATGCCGGTGCCGTCGGCCAGCAGGTCGCGCACCCGGTAGCGGAGGGCACGGCGCTCGATCACGCGGTGGACCGCAAAGTGCGCAACGGCGGCTCCCGCCACCACCGCTCCCGCCATCAGCAGCCACATCGCGAAGTGATTGCGGTTCACGAAGGGACCGAAGGGGCGGCCGCCCGGGTCGATCGGCTCCCAGATCCAGAGAAGCAGGTTCGGCGCCGTGGCGCGCTGCGCCAGGCCGACGAGTGCGCCGATCAGGCCACTCCACGCGAGCACGCGCGTGGTCAGCCGCACGCCGCCGTGGCGGGTGAAGACGGCGCTCGCCGCCCAGTACAGGAAGACGACGGATGCGGCCGACCCGAAGGTCTCACGGGACGCGGCCGGGTGGATGCTCAGCGTCCGCCACGCGCTCCCCGCGTCCAGGCTCAGCGCGGCCTGGAGGACGGCGGACCCGGGCGAGAGGGCGGCGACCAGTGTCGCGGGGAGCGGCACGATCTGGAGCGCCATGGCGCAGAGAAACGCGACGAGCGCGACGTCGAGCCGCCGGGCGTCGCCTCGCGCGCCGATCCGCGCACCGCTCAGCAGCAACGCGGCGGACGAGGCGGCCAGCAGCGGCAGCACGGACGAGGAGTAGGCGCCACCCAGCGCGGCGAACGCGCCGACCGGGACGGCGACCACCACGAGCGGCAGCAGACGATCGCGCATCCCGCTACCGGGGCATCGCGTCTGACGGGGCTGCCTGCACTGCTGTCGGGTCCGTGGTGCCGCCGCCGGGGCTGGTGCCGTCCTCGGGATTCACCGGCGGACTAAGGGCCCTGGCCGGAATAAGGTTGCCGACTCCCGGGCGGCGAGGCGCCCGGATCGCCAGGCGCGAGGCGGGAGCAGGCCGGGTGCCTGTGACCGACGAGCAACGCCGCGAGGCGGGATGCATCGTCGGGCGAGATGGCAACCTTATTCCGGCCAGGGCGCTAACTGGCCGCCTGCGAGTCTGCGTAGTAGCTGCGGAAGTGCTGGCCGTAGTAGCGGGAGTAGTAGTAGCGGTTCGAATCCGTGTCCACCCGGTTCAGGATCGCGCTCACGGACCTGGGCCGGCCCGCCTGCAGGGTGTCGATCGCCCGCTCCGCGAGCCGCCAGCGGGTCATCTCGGCGCCGAGCACGAAGGTGACGCCCGCGACGGATGGGGCGAGGATCACCGCGTCGGTGACGGCCAGCACGGGCGGCGTGTCGATGATGATCCAGGCGAAGGGACCCGTCTCGAGCTGCCTCAGGAACCGCTTCATCGTGTCCGAGGCCAGCAGCTCGGACGGGTTCGGCGGCGTCGCGCCGCCGGTGATCACGAGCAGGTTCTGGTCGGGCGAGTTGCGGACGACGTCGCGCATCTTCGCCTGCCCCGACAGCAGGTGCGACAGCCCCTTGTCGTTGGTGAGATTGAACTGCTTGTGCACGCTGGGACGCCGCATGTCGGCGTCGATCAGCAGGACCCGCGAGCCGCCGATTGCCAGCGCCAGCGCCACGTTCACCGCCGTCGTCGTCTTGCCCTCGAGCGGTTGGGCGCTGGTGAACACCTGGATGTGTGCGTGCTGCCCGGCGTGGCTCAGCACCAGCGCCGTGCGCAGGGCGCGGAACGCTTCGCCGAAGTCGTGCGGGACCGGTCCCGACAGCATCGGATTGCGTCCCCCGCGCACCTTCGGCACCAGACCCAGGTAGTTGAGCTTGAGGCGCCACGTGATGTCTTCGGGCGTCTTGACCGTGTCGTCCAGGTAGTCGATCGCGAACGCGGCGCCAATGCCAAGGCCCAGGCCGAGCATCAGCGCCATCATCCAGGCGCGCCGCGTATCCGGTGTGAAGGGCCCTCCCGGTACCCGCGCGCGATCGAGGAGACGGACGTTGTTCGCCCGGCTGTTGCCGACCACGCGAAGCTCCTGCAGCCGGGCCAGCAGCGAGTCGTAGATCTGGCGATCGCTCTCGGCCTGCCGCAGCAGCACCGAGTAGTCGACGCTCTTGCGTCCCAGGTCCTCCACGGCGCCCTTCTGCTGATCGAGGTCGCGGGTGAGCGACCGCTCCTCGGCGAGCGCCGCTTCGTAGTCGTTCCGGATGGCATCGACCGTGCGATCCACCTCGGCGTCGATCTGGCGCTCGGTGTCGGCGATCTGGCTGTCCACGCGCAGGATCTCCGGGTGCATCTCGCCGTAGCGCTCGGAGAGCCGGGCCTTGTCGCGTCGCAGCTCCGCCAGCCGCGCCCGCAGGTTCTGGATCAGCGGGTTCTGGACGATCGCGGTCAACGACTCGCGATCCCGCGCGTTGGCCACCTGGTTGTACATCGTCTCGCGCTGGATGCGCGTCGTCCGCGCCAGCGTGACCGCGTCGTTCAACTGGTTCAGACGGGACACGACGATGTTCTGTCGATCGTCGAGCGACACCGCGTCGCGCGTCTCGCGGTAATCGGCGAGCAGGCGCTCGCTCTCCTGCACCTTCGCCTGCTGGCGCGCGACCTCCTGCTCGAGGAAGTCGAGATCCTTGTTGGTATTCTGCAGGCGGAAGTCGAGGTTCTGCGCGACGTACTCCTCGGCCAGCACGTTCGCCGCGCGGGCCGCGAATTCGGGGTCCGCGGACACGAACGAGACGTCCACCAGCCGGCTGCTGGGCACCGGCTCGACGTCCACGCGGGCGAGAAACGCATCGACCAGACCGCTCGTGTCGTCGTCTTCGGGCGCCGTGTCCTCGCCGGGGGCGGACTCGGGCTCCGGATCGAGGGCGAGTTCGGCTTCCTCGTCACCGGGGTCCTCGCCGCCAGTGAACGGGGCCAGGAGCGCCGCCTTGATCGCGCCGGTGATCTGCGACAGCTTCGTCGGCGTGGCGCCCGTGCCGTTGAACTCGGGCACGGCGGCCAGACTGAGGCGCTTGACCGCGCGCCGCCCCAGATCGCGTCCCTGCAAAATGCGGTACTGGGTGTTGTAATACGCGTCCGGATCCTGCGCGTAGTACGACTCCCGCAGGTTCGCCACGTCGGCGGTGTACTCCTCTTCGATGTGAAGCCGCGCAGACGCCTGGTACATCGGCGTCGTCGTGTAGGTCTGGTACATCATCCCCGACACGACCAGCACGAAGATGATGAGTACGATCTTGTGGTACTTGAGAACGACGGCGAGGCGGTCGAAGAGGTGCACCTGGCGGGATGGGCCGGAAAGGGGCCGTCCCGGCGCAGGTGCCGGTGCGCCGGTCCGGGCGGCCTCCAGATGCGTCGACGTCTCCGGCGACACGCTACCTGCGGGGTGAGAGTGTGGCGGCTGGTTCATCCACCCTGAGTATGTTGGCGTCCACCGCGGCCCGGAGGGTCTGCTGCGCCGTGGCGGCCACGACGTTGCCGAACACGGCGGTCACGGTGCCGCTGGATGCGACCAGCAGGGTCGCCTGACGAGCGGGCACGCCGGCCAGCACTGCGGACGCCGTCGCCGGCTCCGCTGTCGCGGTCGTGGTGGCCAGTACCCGGCTGCCGTCCGCGGACAGGAGTTCCAGAAGGAATCGGCGCGGGGCGATGCCGCGGAAGACGAAGTGACCGAACTGGTCCGCCGCGGCGCGATCGACAACCCGCCCGGTGGCCGGATCCCGCAAGACCACCTGCGCGAACGGCACCGGCACGTTCGACGTGGTCCGCGCCTGACCGACGATCGACGCGTTCCGGAGTTCGTGGGTGGGGTGCTCCGAACTGGCCGCTGTCGGGGAGACGGATCCTGTCCCGTTCCACAGAGAGGACGTTGAGGACGTATGCCCCGCACTGCCGGAGCGGGCAGTGCGTCGGCGCGCGGACGTGTCGGACGACGTGCCGGACGGGTCGGGCGCGGCCTGCGCGCTCAGGAAGCGCGAATCCCCGGAGACATCGCGCGACTGAGCCAGCGGTCCCTCTGCGCGCCACACACGCCGCATCTCCGCCCGCGCGGCCGGCCGCAACTCGGGCTGGTTGACCAGGGCGATGGCGGCCACTATCAGGACCGACTGGAGTGGAAGGTATCCCAGCTTCATACGTCACCACCTGATTGCCTGATTGTACGCGCAAGAACCCCGAATGCGCAAAATCTACGCCAGATTGTCGCAACTTCGGTCAGCAGCCCGATATGGGCGTTTGCGTCCCTCCAAAGTGGGATGGCGCCCAGGCAGGAACGGCCGGAAGCGCGGCGGGCCGTGGTGACTGATCGGGCAGGGCTACTGCGAGTCCACGACGCGCTGCAGCACGTCTTCGCGGACGCTGATGCGCTGGTCGGCCCTGACCCTCGCCACGTACGCGCTGAAGAACTCGCCGCGCCGTTCGTTTTCCAGCTCCCGGCGGAACGCCGCCAAGGCACCCAGAAGCTCAGCCGGCGTGACATCGTCCCGTTCCACCACCCGGACGATCGCCGTACCGGCAGCCGTCTCGATCGGGTCGCTGACGGCGCCCGCCGGCAGGTCGAACGCGACGGCATCGACTCCTTCGCTGATGCCGATGTCGGGGATCGGCGCCTCGCGGGCAATCAGCTCGGTCTCGCGCGCCTCGAAGCCCGCCGCTTTGGCAGCGGCGCCGAAGTCGCTGGCACCCTGCAGGCGGGCCGCGAGCTCCCCTGCCCGCTGCCGGCTGGCGTCGGCGGCCCGTTCGGCGATGAGATCCTCCCGGACGGCATCCGTCACCTCGTCGAAGGGGGGCACGTACGGCTCCTCTTTTCCCGTCACGGTGATGAAGACCGGCCCGCGCGGGGACACCAGGGCGTCGCTCACCTCGGCGTCGCCCATGCGGAAGGCTTCCTGCGCCACCTGCGGCGCGCCGCCGAGGCCGGGCACCGGTTCGTCGCGCGTGAAGAACCCGGATTCGGTGACTGCCAGCCCGGCTTCGGCGGCGACGCGGTCCAGATCGGCCGGCGTGACGATCTCCTCGTCGAAGGCGCGCGCCTGAGCGGCGATGGCGCGCTGGGCGAGCTGGAAGCGGAGCTGCTCGGTGATTTCGGCGCGCACCTCGTCGAGCGGGCGGACGTTGGCGTCCTTGCGATCGACGAGCTTGATGATGTGGATGCCGTACGGGGTCTTGACCAGGTCGCTGATGTCGCCCGGCTGCAGGTTGAACGCGACGTTCTCGAACTCGGGCACCATGCGGCCGCGCTGGAAGTAGTCGAGATCGCCGCCCAGAGCCTTCGTGCCCTCGTCTTCGGAGTGCTTCGTGGCGAGGGCGGCGAAGTCCGCGCCGGCCCGCAGCTCTTCGAGCACCGCCGCCGCCCGCGTCTCCACGGCGGCATCGTTCGTGCCGTCGGTCCGGAACAGGATGTGGCTCGCGCGGATCTCGTCCGGTGACGAATACTGTTCGATCCCATCGTCGTAGAAGCGGCGGATGTCCGCTTCCGGCACCTGCGTCTGGCTGCGTGCCTGCTCGAGGTCCAGCACGAGGAACTTCACCTTGCGCCGCTCGCCGACGCGGTAGTCCTCCTTCCGGGCGTCGTACCGCGCCTGCACGTCCGCGTCTGTCACCGTGACGCCGGCACGGAAGGGCGCGGCCGCGACGAGGACGACCTGCAGCCGGACCTTCTCGTTGCGCTGCCGGTACTCGCGCTCGGCCTCCGCGTCGGACAGCGTGAGCCACTCGGTCACCGCGGCGCGCAGGCGATCGATCATCAGCCCCTCACGCACGCTCGCTTCGAACTGCGCCTTCGTCACCGGTGGCCGCTGGCTGCGGAGGACCTGCTCGTAGCGTTGTTCGCCGATGAACCGGCCGTTCTCCTGGAAGGCGGGAATCGTCAGGATCTGACGGGCGACCTCCTCGTCGCTCACGGTGATGCCCTGGCGCTCCGCCTCGGCCAGGGCCGCCTGCTCGTCGATCATCTGCTGCAGGATCTGGCGGTCGAGTCCCAGGTTCCTGAGCAACTGCGGGTTCATGGCGTCGCCGTAGGCGCCCTGATACGTCTGGAGCTGGATCTGGTACCGGCGGCGGAATTCGCCCGCGGTGATCTCGTGCTCCTCGATGGAGGCGATCACGTCCGCGTCGGTGCCCGTGCCGGCCGCCGTCGGGTCGCTCAGGAAGTCCGGGATGTAGAAGACGACGAACGCCAGCACGACCAGGGCGAGGCTCCACTTGAGCCATCCCTTGTGCCGCCGCATCCGATCGAGCATGGTCATGACGAAGGTCCTCGCGGACGCCATGGGGCGTCTCGTCTTGGGCGCTGAACAGCGAATCGTACGCTACCGCCGCGGCGCCCGCAACCCGGCACCGGCTCCCGAAGGCCGGAAGCCTCAGTATGCTATATTTGCGTGGTAAACAAGCACTTAGCGGCGTTCATTGCTCTGATTCCCGCCCACTTGACAGCGCGTTCAGGTTCGCTCCGGTTCTGTTCCCGTCGCCGTGCGGTTCCCCGCTCCGTGCCCTGGTGCGCGCCGGGATCCGGCAGGGCGCAGGTTTTTCGCGTCAGGCCCTACTGAGCGCACGCCGGACGGCCGAACACTAGAGCGGCGGCGGAATCACGAGCAGGGCAGCGGCGCCAGGCGCCGGCCCGAAGGAGAGGTACAGCCTTGGCGTTCGGCTCGGTCTTCTCGCTCTTTTCGAGCGATCTGGCCATCGATCTCGGGACGGCCAACACCTGTGTGTACGCCAGGGGCAAGGGCATCGTCGTCAACGAGCCGTCGATCGTGGCAATCAACAAGATCAACGGCCGCGTCGAGGCGGTGGGCCGCGACGCCAAGGAGATGCTCGGCCGCACGCCCGGCAACATCGTGGCGATCAAGCCGATGAAGGACGGCGTCATCGCGGACTTCGACGTGACCGAGAAGATGCTGACCTACTTCATCAAGAAGGCGCACAACCGGAACGTCTGGGTGCGCCCGCGCATCGTGATTGGTGTGCCGTCGGAGATCACGCAGGTCGAGAAGCGGGCCGTCAAGGACAGCGCGTACCGCGCCAAGGCCAGCGAGGTGCACCTCGTCGAAGAGGCGATGGCGGCGGCCATCGGGGCCGGCATGCCGATCACGGAGCCGTCCGGCAACATGATCGTCGACATCGGCGGCGGCACGACCGACATCGCCGTCATCTCGCTGGCGGGCATCGTCTACAGCAAGGCCGTGCGCGTGGCCGGCAACGAGATGGACGAGGCGATCATCCAGTACATCAAGAAGACGTACAACCTCCTGATCGGCGAGCGCACCGCCGAGCAGATCAAGATGGAGATCGGATCGGCCTATCCGGTCGAGGAACAGCTGTCGATGGAGATCAAGGGACGGCACCTGATCGAGGGCGTGCCGAAGACGATCACCATCACGGACGAGGAGATCCGGGAGGCGCTCGCGGAAACGGTCAACGTCATCGTCGACGCCGTGCGTGTGGCCCTCGAGCGGACGCCCCCCGAGCTCTCGGCCGACATCGTGGATCGCGGCATCGTCCTCACCGGCGGCGGGTCGCTGCTGCGCAACCTCGACAAGCGCCTGCGGGAGGAGACCGGGCTGCCCCTGGCGATGGCCGAAGATCCGTTGTCGTCCGTCGTGCTGGGCGCGGGCAAGATGCTGTCGGACTTCAACCTGCTCCGGAAGATCTCGATCGACTAGCGTCCCCCATCTGGGCCGCGTCTCAGCTCCATGTCGCTGCTCGATCTCCGCCAGCGCGCCGGCACCCTCTTCGGAGGCCTCACGATCCTGCACGTGATCGTGATCTCGGCCCAGGTGACGACGCGCCAGGGCGTGCCGCTGCTCGAACAGGCCGTGCTCGGCCTCTTCGCCGAGGTGCAGCGCGGCGCGAGCGCGGCGTTCGACGGCCTCGGGCACGCCTGGGACCGGTACGTGGCGCTGACCAACGTGGGGGAGGAGAACGAGGTGCTCCGGCGGCAGGTCGGTGCCCTGCAGGTGCAACTCCAGCAGCAGGAGGCGCTCGCGGCCCGCGCGCGGACGCTGCAGGAGCTGCTGGATCTCCGCGACAGCACGCCGCTCGAGACCGTGGCGGCCACGCTGATCGGCAGCGGCGCCAGTCCCGAGTTCCGGACCGTGACCATCGACAAGGGAACCGACCAGGGGCTGCGGTCGGAGATGGCGGTCATCGCGCCCTCGGGCGTGGTGGGCCGTGTCATCGTGCCTGGCGCGCGTGCCGCGCGGGTCCAGCTGCTGATCGATCGCAACGCCGCCGCCGGCGTGCTGGTCGAGCGTTCCCGGGTGCAGGGGGTCGTCGTCGGCACCGGCGAGGACCGGCTGCGGCTCGAATACCTGCCCGGCCGGCCCGACGTGCGCGTCGGCGATCGGGTGGTGACGTCTGGTATTGACGGCATCTACCCTAAGGGCTTTGTCGTAGGTCAGATAGAATCACTCGAAGGGACCGCCGGTGGTTTCCGGGACATCACCATCCGTCCGGCGGTGGACTTCTCGAGACTGGAAGATGTCCTCGTCGTGCTGACACCCCCCGCCGGGGCGGACGCTGCGGGCGACGAGTGAGAAGTGCAGGCGTCCTGGCGGCAATCGTCGCGGCGCTCGTGCTGCAGACCACGCTGGCCTCGTCGGCGATCGGGGGGCTCGCGGCACCGGATCTGGTCGTCGTCGTCGTCGTGTCCGTGGCGCTGGTGCTGGGGCCTGTCGCCGGCATGTTTGCCGGCAGCGCCGCGGGATTGATGCAGGACGCCCTGTCGTCCGGTGTGGTCGGCGTCGGGGGGCTCGCGAAGTCGATCGTCGGGTTTCTGGCGGGTGTGATCGGGCAGCAGTTCATCGTGACGGCCCTGCTGCCGCGGTTCGTGATGTTCGTGGGGGCCACAGCGCTGCACGCGCTGGTGTTCCTCGGTACCTATGCCGTGCTGGGATTGCGCACCTTCGACGCGCCGTATGCCGCGCTGGGCACGCAGGCGCTGGGCAACGCCGTGATCGGCGTGACGGCGTTCGCGCTGGCCGAGTCGCTGCCCGGCGCGCTGGAACGCCGCCGTGCGTCACGCCGATCGAAACGGAGATGAGCGACCCCCAATCCCCAATCCCTAATCCCTAATCCCTAATCTTCAATCTCCATGTCCCTTCCCAGCGAGTCCCGCCAGCGGATCACCGGACGCCTCCTGCTGCTGCAGGGCGCCATCGTCGCGGTCTTCCTCTCGCTTGCCGTGGGGTTCTGGTATTTCCAGGTCGTGGAGCACGCGCGCTTCGCCGAGATGGCGGAGCACAACCACCAGCGGACGCTCGCCCTCCGCGCGCCGCGCGGCGTGCTGCTCGACCGGCACGGGAGGGTGCTTGTCGAGAACCGCGAGTCGTTCACCATCGCGATCGTGCGCGAGCACACGACCGATCTGGCGCGCACCGTGCGCCTGCTGGCGGCGGCGGTCGGCGTGGACGAGGCGCGCGTGCAGGCGATCGTCGACCGGCACCGCGGGGAGCCGTCGTACCGGCCGATCGTGATCCTCGAGGACGCCACGCTGGCGCAGGTGGCGGCGGTGACGGCGCGGCGGCTCGACTTCGAGCTGCCCGACGTGCTGGTCCAGCGCGTGCCGACGAGGCGTTATCCGGCCGAGGCGATGGCCGCGCACCTGTTCGGCTACGTCGGAGAGGCGAACGAAGCGCAGATGGCTGCCGAGAAGGTGTCGCTCGGCGCCATCGTCGGCCAGTCGGGCATCGAGCGGACCTACAACCACGTGCTGATGGGCGAGGACGGCGCGCGGCTCGTCGTCGTCAACAGCGTCGGGCGCGAGATCCGGACGATCGAGGAGGTCCCTCCGGTCGAGGGGCGGCGCATCCAGCTGACGGTGGACGCCGACATGCAGCGCGCCGCGGAGGAGGCGTTCAGGGTGCTCGGCTACAACGGCGCGGCCGTTGTCCTCGATCCGCGCAACGGCGAGGTCCTGACGCTGACCAGTCTGCCGTCGTACGATTCCAACGACTTCGCATCGGGGGGCGTGAGCCGCGCCACCTGGGCGGCGCTCAGCACCGACGCGCTGCGGCCGCTGCAGAACCGCGCGCTGCAGGGCCGCTACTCGCCGGGCTCGACCTTCAAGCTGGTCGTGGCGGCGGCGGCGCTGCAGGAGGTGGTCATCACGCCGGAACACACGGTGATGTGCCGCGGAGGGGCGCGGCTGTTCGGCAACTTCTTCCAGTGCTGGAAGCGCGGCGGGCACGGGCCGATGGACCTGCGCCACGCGATCGAGCAGTCGTGCAACACCTACTTCTACAACGTCGGCAACATGGTCGGGATCGACGCGATCCACCGGTGGGCCGCGGCGCTCGGCCTGGCGCAGAAGAGCGGCATCGACCTGCCCAACGAAGTCGAGAGCCTCGTCCCGTCGACGAAATGGAAGCAGGAGACGACCGGCGAGAAGTGGTATCCCGGTGAGACGATCTCCGTGTCGATCGGTCAGGGGCAGGTGTCGGTCACGCCGGTGTCCATGGCGGTGATGACCGCGGCGATCGCCAACGGCGGCACGCGGGTCACCCCGCACCTCGTCAAGGCGATCGACCATGGCAGCGGCTGGGAGCCGGTGGATGCGCCGCCGCCACGCACCGAGCGCGCGCTCGCGCCCGAGGCGGTCCAGGCGATTCACGACGGGCTGTGGATGGTCGTCAACCAGCGCGGGACGGGACGCAACGCGCGGATCGAGGGGCGTGACGTCGCCGGCAAGACCGGCACGGCGCAGGTCATCTCGCTCGACGCGGCGCGGGCCCTGGCGGGCCGCACGGATCGGGACCTGCGCGACCACGGCTGGTTCGTCTTCTTCGCCCCGCGCGACAACCCCGAGATCGCCGGGGCGGTGTTCGCCGAACACGGCGAACACGGGTCCACGGCCGCGCTCATCGCCCGTCACGTGCTGGAAACCTATTACGCCAGGGCGGAGGGGCGTCCGCTGCCGGTGTTTGCGCCGCCGGGCACCCCGCCGGTGCCCGCGCCCCCCGAGGAGCCGCGGCTGGTGGCGATCACCGCTCCCGGCCCGGAAGCCCGGTAGCCGTGTTCGAGCGCCGCCTCTACCATCACATCGACTGGGCGCTGGTGGGCGCCATCCTCGCCCTCTGCCTCATGGGTCTTGCGATGGTGTACAGCACGACGGGCGGGCCGACCGGCGCCTACGTCACGCAGATCTACGGTCTGCTCATCGGGATCGTGGCGTGCGCCGTGTGCCTGTCGATCGACTACCGCACGCTGGCGGATCGATCGCTGTGGATCTACGGGGCGCTCATCGCCGTCCTCGTCTACGTGCTCGTGTTCGGCGCCGTGCGGGGCGGGGCGCGGCGGTGGATCGACCTGTACGCGTTCAACCTGCAGCCGTCCGAGTTCGCCAGGCTGGCTGCCGCCCTCGTGCTGGCGAAGTTCTTCGGCGAGGGGAAGCGCGGTGGGCTCACGCGCGCCGATCTGCTGGTCGGCGGGCTGCTGACGGCGGTGCCCGTGCTCCTGATCGCGCGCCAGCCGGACCTGGGCACGGCCGCCACGCTGCTGCCGGTGCTGCTCGCCATCGCGTTCGTGGCGGGTCTTCCCCTGCGACTGCTCGGCATCATCGCCCTCATCGGGCTGCTCGCGGCGCCGGTCGTGTGGCGCTACGGGTTGCAGGACTACCAGAAGGAGCGGTTGTCCACGTTCGTCAACCCGGAGCAGGATGCGCAGGGCGCGGGGTACCAGCAGATCCAGGCGCGCATCACGGTGGGCTCGGGGGGACTGTGGGGCAAGGGGTTCATGAACGGCACGCAGGGCCAGTTGCGGTTCCTGCCGGTGGCGCACAACGACTTCATCTTCTCGGTGCTGGCCGAGGAGCAGGGCTTCGTGGGAGTGCTGGTGGCCCTGGGGCTGTACCTGTTCGTGATTCTCAGGGCACTGGAGGCGGCCAGGCTGGCCAAGGATCGGCTGGGCGCCTACCTCGTGCTCGGCGTCCTGGCGGGTTTTGCCTTCCAGGTGATGTACAACGTGACGATGTCGGCCGGCCTCGCGCCGGTCAAGGGTTTGACGCTTCCGCTCATGAGCTACGGCGGCTCCTCCATGATCGCCACCCTGGCGGGGTTCGGCCTGATTCTCAACGTGCGGATGCGGAGGTTCACCAACTAGTCTGACCCGGTCCACACGCCATGCTGCTGACCGACGACCTGCCGCGCCGCCCCCTGTCCGGGCCTGGCGAGCGCCGCCGGACCGCCCCGCGCCGGGACGGCCTGCGGCCTGGCCGCGTCGTGTCCGCGACGGCGTGGAGCCGACGGAGCTGTCCGCATGACGAAGGAGATGATCATCTCATCGAGCGCCCACGAGACGCGTGTGGCCATCCTCGAGGACGATCAGGTCGCCGAGGTCTTCATCGAGCGCGAACGCCAGCGTGGCGTCGCGGGCAACGTCTACAAGGGCCGGGTCTCGAAGGTGCTGCCCGGCATGCAGTCCGCCTTCGTTGACATCGGCCTCGAACGGGCCGGCTTCCTGTACGTGTCGGACGTGATCGACACGATGGAGGAGTTCGATCGCCTCGAGACCGACGAGGAGGACGCCGGGGCGCCCCTGGCGGGCAATGGCACCCTCAGGCCGCCCGCCGGGCGCGGGCCGCGGCGCGACCGCCAGAGCGCGCCCGAGGTCAAGATCGAGGACCTGCTGAAGGAAGGGCAGGAAATCCTGGTGCAGGTCGCCAAGGAGCCGATCGGCACGAAGGGCGCGCGGCTGACGTCGCACGTGACGATGCCCGGGCGGTTCCTCGTCTTCATGCCTACGGTGAACCACGTGGGCGTGTCGCGGAAGGTGGACACGCGCGAGGAACGGGGCCGGCTGCGCGGCATCGTCCGGGAGTTCCGCGAGCAGCACGGCTTCACCGGCGGCGTCATCATCCGCACCGCGGCTTCCGGCCGTCCGAAGGAGGACATCGTCGCGGATCTCAGCTACTTCCACCGCATCTGGACGGACATCCGGCAGAAGACCGAAGGCGGCCGGGCGCCGGTGGTGGTGTACCAGGAGCCGAGCCTCGTCGCGAAGCTGCTGCGCGACCTCCTCACCGACGAATATTCGGCCATCCGCATCGACACCGAGCAGGAGCACCGGCGGATTCTCGACCTGGTCGAGCGGATCATGCCTGCGCTCGCCTCCCGCGTGAAGCTCTACGCGAAGGAGTTCCCCCTCTTCGAGGAGTACGGCGTCCAGGCGGAGATCGACAAGGCGCTGCGCAGCAAGGTGTGGCTGAAGTCCGGCGGGTCGATCGTGATCAACCAGACGGAGGCGCTGGTGGCGATCGACGTCAACACCGGGCGCTACGTGGGCAAGAAGACCGCCGGCCGGCTCGAGGACACGATCCTGAAGACGAACCTCGAGGCGGTGAAGGAGATCGTGCGGCAGATCCGCCTGCGCGACCTCGGCGGCATCATCGTGCTCGACTTCATCGACATGGACGAGAAGCGCAACCGCCAGAAGGTCTTCCAGGCCGTGGAGCAGGAGCTGCGCAAGGACCGGTCGCCGTCGAAGGCGCTCCAGGTGTCGGACTTCGGCCTGGTCATCGTCACCCGGAAGCGCGTGAAGCAGAGCCTCGAACGCGTCCTGACGGATCCCTGTCCGTACTGCGCCGGGAGCTCGGTCATCAAGTCCAGCTCCACCATCTGCTACGAGATCCTCTCGGAGATCCGGAAGCTGAGCGTCGACCTGAACGGACAGGGCCTGGTGCTGCGGGTGAACCCCGACATCGCGCGGGCGCTCCGTGAAGAGGAGCGCGGGGTGCTGAAGGAGCTGAAGCAGGTCGTCGGCCGCGACCTGGCCGTCCGCGGCGACGCGCTGCTGCACCATGAGCAGTTCGACCTGATGGCGATCGGCTAGAGCGGTACCGCCCTCAACATGACCGTAGCGGGTCCTGTCGCCGGGTCTCCCCACCCCGTGCCCGGCGCCGGAAGCACCCTCACGGGAGAGGCGCCTGCGGCGCGGGGTGGGGAGGCCTCTCCCGGCGCCACCCGCGTGAGACCTGGATTGCCGGAAGCGCGATGACTGCGGCGGATCCGATCGGCGTGTTCGACTCCGGCGTGGGCGGCATCTCGGTGCTGCGGGAGATCCGGCGCGCGCTGCCGGCCGAGGATCTGATCTACTTCGCCGACTCCGGCCATGCGCCGTACGGCGATCGGCCCGAGTCGTTCATCGGTGATCGGGCGGCTGCGGTCGTGGACTTCCTGGTCAGAGGCGGCGCCAAGGCGATCGTCGTCGCCTGCAACACGGTCACCGGCGTGGCCGTGGAGACGCTGAGGGCCCGGTTCGCGCTCCCGATCGTGGCGATGGAGCCGGCCGTGAAGCCGGCGGCCGCGATGACGAAACGCGGCGTCATCGGCGTCCTCGCCACGAGCCGGACGCTGGCGGGGGAGCGGTTCGCGCGGCTGCTGTCCAAGCACGCCGCCGGCGTGGACGTGGTGCTCCAGTCCTGCGCCGGCCTGGTGGAGCAGGTCGAGCGGGGCGACTTCGACGGTCCGGAGACCCGCCGCCTCGTGGAGCGCTTCGTCTCCCCACTGCGCGATCGGGGTGCCGACGTCATCGTGCTCGGCTGCACGCACTATCCCTTCGTGTCGGCGCTGATTGCCGAGGTCGCCGGTCCGGGCGTGACGATCGTGGACCCCGCCGAGGCGGTCGCGCGCGAGTTGACGCGGCGGCTGCGTGTCGAAGGCCTGACGCGCGGCGGGACGGCTCCGGGGCGGGAACGCTTCGTGACGAGCGGATCGATCGAGGATGTGCGGATCCTGCTCGGCCGGTTGTGGGAGGATGGGGTCCAGGTGGAGGCGGGTGCGGCATGAGACAGGGTTCCGTCGTGGCGATCAACGTTTCGGACGGTGGCGTGCCGAAGAAGGCCGTCGCGTCCGCGCGGGTGCGGACGTCCGGAGTCGACGGTGACCGCCAGCGGGACCTCCGTGTTCACGGCGGGCCCGAGCGCGCGGTGTGCCTCTTCTCGAGCGAGCTGATCCGCGCCCTCCAGGCCGAAGGGCATCCGATCGCTCCAGGCGAGATCGGCGAGAATCTGACGCTGATGGGCATCCGGTGGGCCGACGTCACCGAAGGGCGGATTCTGGACGTCGGCGAGGTGCGGCTGCAGGTGACCGAGCCCGTGGACCCGTGCCGGAACATCGCGTACGCGTTCCTGGGCGGCGATTTCATGCGCGTGTCGCCGAAGGCCCATCCCGGGTGGAACCGCATGTACGCCCGGGTGCTGACGGAAGGTGTGGTGCGCGTCGGCGATCCCGTGTCGATCCGCGGAGCGGATTCACGATGACGCGCACGGTGTGGGCCCGGCGCGCCGGCCTCCTGGTCGCGGCCGCTGTCGTGTCGTCAGGGCCGGCGTGGGCCCGCCCGGCCACGCCGGCGCCGCCCCTGCCGGCACCCACCAACACCGTCGTCCGCGTCAGCACCGAACGGCAGTTGCAGCGGGCGGTCCAGGACGTCGGGTCCGACACGACCATCCTGATCGCCCCCGGCACGTACCGTCTCACGAGCACCCTGTACTTCAACCGCGCGATTCGCGACGTCACACTCCGCGGTGCGACCGACGATCGGGACGACGTCGTCCTGCTCGGGCCCGGGATGCGTCAGCCGAGCAGCAGCACGCCGTTCGGCGTCTGGACCGGTGGCGGCGTCGTGCGTCTGACCATCGCCAACCTCACGCTGCGCGATTTCCCGGAGCACCCCATCATCCTGAATCCGGGTACCGAGAGTCCGCGCGTGTACAACGTGCGGCTGGTGGACGCGGGCGACCAGTTCATCAAGAGCAACCCGGCAGGCAACGGCACGGGCGTCAACGGCGGCATCGTGGAGTACTCGGTCATCGAGTACACGACCGTGGCGGGGGACAGCTACACGAACGGCGTTGACGTGCACACTGGGATTGGCTGGATCATCCGCCACAACCTGTTCCGGAACATCGTGGCGCCCGGCGATCTGGCCGGCCCGGCCGTGCTGATGTGGAACCACTCGGCGGGCACCGTCACCGAGGGCAACGTGTTCATCAACTGCGCGCGTGCGATCAGCTATGGGCTGATCAACCGGCCCGGCGGCGACCACACGGGCGGCGTCATCCGCAACAACGTGATCTTCCGCGCGGCGTCGGTCGCCGGTGACGTGGGCATCCACCTGGCCGCGTCGGCGAACACGCAGGTCCTCAACAACACGGTGTACCTGTCCGGTACCTACCCGACGCCGATCGAATACCGCTACGCGCAGACCAGCGGTGTCGTGATCGCGAACAACCTGGTCGACGGCGTGATCCGGGCGAGGGACGGCGCGACCGGACGCCTGGTCACCAACGTCGAAGGCGTGCAGGGGGATCTGTTCGTGGATGCCGCGGCGGGCGATCTCCACCTGGCGCCCACCGCGGCCAGCGCCATCGATCGCGGCACGGTCACGAGCGAGGTCACCGAAGACATGGACGGCGAAGCCAGGCCGGCCGGCGGAGGCTACGACATCGGCGCCGACGAGCGCGGCGGCTCGACGACGGCGTACCAGCTCGGCGGCCGCATCATCGACATGGCCCTCGGCGCCGCGATGCCCAGCGTGACCGTGACGCTGACAGGCGCGCGGTATCACGTGACGTCGACCGACGCGCTGGGACGCTTCCTGTTTCCCGGACTCGCTGCGGGGGTGCACTACGTCGTGACGCCCGGCCGGAGCGGGTTCCGGTTCACGCCAGGGGATGCGTTCTTTCCGGGGCTGTCCGGGAGCGACCTGTCCGTGGACTTCGAGGGCTGGGCGTCCGGGGCGCCGTGATCGCGCCATGACGGGTCCCTCCCGCCTCGTGTGTCTCGCTGTCGTCGCCGGCATTGGCGCGGGCCACCTGTCCGCGAGCGCCCGGCCACAGTCGCAGGAGCAGGACGCCGCGCCGGTCTTCCGGACCGGCGTGGACGTGGTGCGTGTGGACGTGTCGGTGTCCGGCCGTGACGGCCAGGCGGTGGCCGACCTGCAGGCCCCGGACTTCGAGCTGCGCGAAGAGGGCGTGATCCAGCGGATTCAGTCGGCGCAGTTCATCCGCCTCGACGGCGTCCGCCGGTCGGATCGGACCGACTCGATGACGATCCGGTCGGCCGAACACGCGGCACGCGAGGCCCGGCGGGACGACGTCCGCGCGTTCGCGATCTTTCTCGACGACTACCACGTCGACAAGCACCCGCAGATCACAATCCGCGCCCGCGAGGCGATGAAGGCGTTCGTGCGACAGTTCGGTCCCAACGACATCGTGGCGGTCATGGATCCGCTGACGCCGCTCAGCCACCTCCGCTTCACGCGGGATCTCGATGAGGTGGCGCAGCGGATGGCGGAGTTCGAAGGACGGCGTTTCCAGGCACACCCGGTCCGCAGTGCGATCGAAGAAGCGCAGCTCATGCGGCGTGACATCTGGGAGGTACGCGGCGAGGTGTCGCTGTCGGCGCTGGAAGCGCTGGTCACGTATCTCGGCGGCCTCGGCGACGGGCGCAAGTCGGTGCTGTTCGTGAGCCAGGGGCCGACGGTCGGCCGCTTCAGGGCCGAGAGCGATCAGCGGATCGAGGCGGTGCTCCGGGCTGCCAATCGCGGCAACGTGACGATTCACGCTTTCGATCCCAGGCCGCTCGGCCGCGCGCCGTTCGGCGGAGCGACCACGCTGGCGCGGCTGGCCGCCGAGACGGGAGGCCGCCGGATCGTGAACGTGAACGAGCCGGATCGGCTGCTCGCGCAAACCGTCGCCGACGCCAGCGCCTACTACCTCCTCGGCTACGAGCCGGAACGGCCGGTCGAAGACGGCGGGTTCCGGCGGATCGACGTGCGCGTGAAGCGCCGGGGGCTGGACGTGCGGTCTCGACGAGGCTACTGGGCGGACCGGCCCGCGCCCGCTCCCGCGCCGGTGGTCCCCGCCGAGCCCGGTCTGTCCGAGGCGCTGTCCGCGCTGGCGACGCCGGAGGGTGGCCGCGCGGCTGGCGTCTGGATCGGGGCGTCGCGCCTGACGGGTGCGCTGACCCGCCTCACCCTGGTGTGGGAGGCGGCTGGCGCGCAGGGCGGGGCGGACGTCGATCGGCTGGACGTGGAGGTGCAGCAGGGTGCCCTCGCAGCCGATGGTACGGACACCGTCGTGACGATGAGCGCGTCGACACCGGCCGTGTTCGGTGTCGCGGCGGGCGCGCCGACCACGCTGCTGTTCACGGCCCGGGATATTGAAGGCGACGTGCTCGATCGCTGGACGCGCGTGGTCGATGTCCCTGCCTTCGCGCCTGGTGTGCCGGCGCTGGCAACGCCGCGCGTGCTGCGGGCGCAGTCCGCGTTCGAGGCGCGGCGGCTGCGCGAGGACCCCGACCCGGTGCCCACGGCGACGCGCCGGTTCCGGCGTTCGGACGTGGTGCTGGTGGACGTGGACGCCTACGCGCCGGACGCGTCCCCGTCGAGCCTGCAGGCCAGCCTGCTCAACGCGGAAGGCACGCGGCTCGTCGATCTCGACGGCACCAGCCTCGGGGACGGTCGCACCCGGTTCACGCTCCCACTGGCCAGCCTGGCGCCGGCTGTCTACGTCCTGCGTATCGTCGGCCCGGCCGAAGGCTCCGGCCGCGAGCTGATCGCCTTCTCCGTCGGACTCTAGAGGTACCGGTCGGCGCCAGGAGTCCGGCCAGCTTCCGCCGCCGCTGAAGCTTCGGCGGACTCGCCGCAGCCAAGGCGAAGGCGGTCAGCTGGTCCGAGCGCCGGGTCGCCACCGCACTTCCTCGAACCGGCGCACCCGCGTCGCCGTCACCTCCAGCCCTTCCGCTCGCAGCAGCTCCCGCTTCACCTGCAGCAGTCCGCCGTAGCCGCCGAGCGCGCCGGCCGCGGCGATGACCCGGTGACACGGCGTTCCCGGGTCGCGGCACTCGCGCAGGATCGTGCCGACAGCCCTGTGTGCGCGCGGGCTGCCCGCCAGCGCCGCGATGTCGCCGTAGGTGGCCACGCGCCCGGTGGGAATCCGCCGGACGGCGGAAAGGACGCGGGACCGGAAGGACGAGGGCATTGGTGATTGGTGATTGGTGAATGGTGATTGGCGATTGGCGATTGGTGATTGGCGATTGGGGCCGGCGCCGGCAGCGATCACGTCATCGGGAGCCGGATGCGGCCGAGTGCCGGCGCGATCGTCCGCTGAACACGACGAACGGAACGACCAGGCTGGCCACGATCCAGGCGACCGGGAAGCAGCCTCGCGCTCGCCTCGAAGAGCGCGAACACGCTCGCGAGGCCGATCGAGAACCGCCACCAGGCGCCAGCTACGTCACTGGCCACTGGAAGCAGAAGCGGACCGACGTCGGCATGTCGAAGACCTGCAGGAACGTATAGACGCCGCGCACGTCGATGCTCATGTGAGTCGGTCCATGCTGCGCGCCGACCGGTGTGGAGGGGACGTCCGGTCCAGAGGCGCGGCCATCATGTCACTGCGCCACGGCCGTGCCAAGCCTGATGATCGGGCCGGCCTCCGCGACTGTCGTTCAGGCACGTGCCGTCAGGTGCCTGGCGAGCCGCGCTTCGATGCGATCGCGGCCGACGCCGTAGATGTCGGCCAGGCTGGCGACGCGCTCCGCGTCGGCCATGGCCATGGCCCGGCGCAGGGGGCCGGATCGCGTGTTAGACGTCGCGGCTCGTGACGGGGCGCACGGCGACCAAGTCGTTGTCCCCAACCGCGCGGACCGCCGAGGGCGGCAACGTCACGAGTGCCTGGGTCCGACCGGAGGCGGTGACGAATTCCACCTCGACGGCGTCGGGGCCGTACACCTCGACGACGGTGCCCAAGTCGCCTTGCTTCAGTCCCTGCGACGACAGGTCGTCCCGCAGCACCACGACATCGAGATTCCGCAGCGTCATGGACGGCCCCCTGGATACGCCGTGACGAATCGCGGCACGGTCTCGCCGGGACGGACGAACCAGATACTCACGACGACGGCGGACGTCGATGGCCCCGATCAATAGATCTGGTTCGAACTGTCTGGCGACCTGCCGGACGGTTCCGTCGGACCCAGTGATCGCGGAGGACCCGTAGGACTCGAGACCGTTGATGCGTCCAGTGACGTCGGCCCGAACTACCCAGATGCCGCATTCGGTTGCTCGCTGCACGTCCGTCTGGCGCGCTTGTGCTACGACATCGGCCCCGCCCTTCGCTGGAGCCAGTGCATTATTGGTCGGCACGAACACGGCACTCGCCCCGCGAGCGGCCATGCCCTGCACCAACTCGGCAAAGGTCGAGTCTCGACAGATCGCGATGCCGAACACCAGGCCGCCAACCTTGAACAGGTCCGCAGCGGCTCCAGGCGTGTAGACGGATCGGTTGATAGCCGGATGCATCTTCCGATACACACCGACGACCTTGTTGCGAGAGAAGACGGCGGCGGAGTTGAACCAGCGGCCGTCGGCTCCGGCCTCGGTGAAACCGACAATTGTGGTGACGGAGTCACTGGCCAGAGGACTCAGGAGAGTACGCAGCTGCCCGCTCTCAACGTCGATTGCGAAGTGGTCTGGATCGTCGCTGTCGTCGGCGAGCCCGCCGATTACCGCTTCCGGACAGCAGAGGATCTCGACGCCGGCCGCCTCGCAGACCTTGACCTGCTCCGCGATGAGCCCAATCGCCTCCACGGATCCGCTGGGCAGCAGAGGCGCCTGGTATCCAGCCACTCTCATCGTGGTTGAGGATCGTCTTGAATTCGGTCTAACGCCTGCGGCTCAGCCGCGGCGGCGTGATGCATTCTTGGCAACCCGGCGCGCCGCCGTCGGCTGCAGCCGCTTGTAAGCCGGCCGTATCGCTTTGCGGGTGCCCTTCGGGCGAGGTGCTGGCGTACCGTTGAGCATGCCTTCGGCGCTGATGTCCTCGTCGATGTCCGGCCAGTGGACGCCGTAGCCGTCACCAATCAGTTTCCAGTTGGCGCGTTGGGCTGGCGTGGCGTCCGACAGGCGCCAGGACCACGCGAGCGGAACACTGATGACTCGACCGTCGGCCAGATGGGCCGTGATCGTTTCGTCGGTGACTTCAACGCTCCGAATCGTCGCTTCCGTCAGGACCACAGTGCTCATGCCATGCCTCGCTGATGCGAGCCTCGTACTCAACAATTATGCGCCGAATCTCGTTCAGTTCCCGTGCGCCGAAACCTCGATTCCACGCCAGAACCACGGGATCGAGCCAGAACTTGGCCTGATTCCGTTCACGTTGGACGTGGACGTGCATCGGCTCGGCGCAGTCGAAACTGTAGAAATAGAACCGGTATGGTCCCGGAATGTCCCCAACTCTCGGCACGATGTTCTACGTGATGATCTCATCGTCGTCGTGCCCGCGCCAAGTCCGGCTAAGGAGTCCGATCGAAATTAGATGATCAAGTTGATCGAGGGCGGAGTTCATAGTTCCAGTCGCCGTGGAACGCATGGCGATGAAGCGCCAGCTGGCGCATCTCGGCGGCGGTGACCACCACGCCGGTCTTGTAGCGTCGTTTATCGAGCTTGGCCTTGACGCGCAAGCCAGCGGCTGTGCGCGTGTGCCCGATCAACTCGACGACGGTCTCGAAGGTCCGGAGCGGGCGACCGCGCCAGTTCTGCGTGATGTGGCAGAACAGACGATGCTCGACCTTGTTCCACTTGCTCGTGCCGGGAGGGAAATGCGAGACGTGGATGGTGATCCGCAGGTCGTCCGCGAGGCGCTGAAGTGCCAGCTTCCAGCCGCGCGCCCGGTAGCCGTGACTGCCGCCCGCATCCGCGGTGATGGAGAGGGCCTCGGCCGTCGGATACGCGCGACGGCCCATCATCGTCCACCATTGACGAATCGAGGCGACCGCAAACGCCGGCGTGTCGTGGTCGCGCCCGACGCTGACCCACGCTTCGTTCCGCGCCATGTCGTAGACACCGTACGGCATGGCTTTACCCACCGCGTCGCCGGGGAAATCATGCACGCGCACCCGCTCGGGCGCGCCGGTGGGCTGCCACTCGCGGCCGCCGATTGTGAAATCGCCGACCAATGCCTTCTTCTTCGTGTCGACCGAGATGACCGGTTGTCCGGCGGCCATGAATGCCGTCGCCGTCGCATTGATGTGCGCGAATTGCGCATGGCGGTCCGGGTGCGCGGCGCCTTCGCGCGCCTTCTCCAACGCATGCATCCGGTAGCCCAAGTCGCGCAGCAGCCGACCCACGGTTGTCGCGCTCACGCGAAAGCCCTGCGTCGTCAACGCGCTCGCCAGCTTCGCGGTGCTCTTGCACGTCCACCGCAACGGCGACTCCGGATCGCCGCGCAGCAAGGGCTCGACGAGCCGATCGAGTGCTTCGGCGATGCCGGGCTGGGTGAGGTCGATGCCCGGCCGCCCCGCGCCGGCGCGACGAATCCGGTGCGATGCGGTCACCCCCGCCGCCAACTCCGCTCGTCCCGATCGGATGGTCGCACGCGCGAGGCCCGTCGCCGCCGACACCACCGAATCGCCGCCGTCACCCACCGCCACCGACTCGGCGGCCGCCCACAAGCGGCGCCCGCGCTCATCGAGCACAGCGCCCATCGTGGCCCACTTGGCCACGAGCGTCGCCTCGATCTCCGTGTCGCGCCTCACGCCACACGTGTTAGATCACAAACCGCCCCTTCTTGGCAAACTAATTTACGCGGGACGCCTTAGGGATGAGCGACGGCGCCACGACCTGGCAGTCGCAGCCCTGACCGGTCAGGTCGCGATACAGGCCGTAGCCGCACGGCCCGGCTTCATAGGTAAACACCAGCGTGGGCGTTTTCGCCCGGAGCCGCCGAATCAGTTTCGAGAGATCC
Source organism: Acidimicrobiia bacterium (assembly GCA_016871255.1). GTDB lineage: Bacteria > Acidobacteriota > Vicinamibacteria > Vicinamibacterales > UBA2999 > VFZH01. The sequence continues at coordinate 30,341 of VFZH01000029.1, forward strand.
GCCTGGCGGGTACCGATTGTGCCGACGTACACGGGCGGATCGGCGCTCTGGCCCAAGGCGTGGGCGACCGCGATCGAATCTTTGTGGACATCCAGACCGACGAACAGCGGAGTAGACTGGGCCATGGCTGACCTCCGGGAACACGACGCCGCGGACCATGCGGCGTGGCGGCTCTGGCCGTTCAGGCTAACCCGCGATGACCACCGGAGGTCAGCCTGTTCGTAGTGCCGAAGTCATTCTGTCTAGCCCGCCAATCGTGATTTGCTAGGTCTGTATATACAGGTGTATACTCACGTGAGTGCGCTTCAGCTGGGATGCTCGCAAGAGCGATCGAAACCTCCGCGAGCGTGGATTTGATTTCGAGTTCGCCACGCAGGTCTTCGAGAGCGCGACGCTGGAGCAGGTAGATTCTCGCCGCAACTATGGTGAGCGCCGGGTAGTCGCCCTGGGTGCGGCTCAGGGCATTGCGCTGACTGTGGTGTACACCGATCGGGCCGACAAGGGCGGGGAGATCAATCGACGAATCATTTCGGCCCGGAAGAGTAACCGTCGTGAGCGCGAAGCCTACAAGCAGGCGACCAGCGCGGAGTAGCCCAGTCCGACGCGGCCGGGCTGATCTGTCGCGACTGCGGCGCATGTCGGAGCGAGAGATCCAAGCGACGTCTCCATCAGAATTGGCGGACTTGCCGGACGATTTCTGGAAGGATGCGACCGTGGTGGCGCCGCCGGTCAAGCAGCCGATTTCCCTTCGGGTCGATTCGGATGTCTTGGAATGGTTCAAGACGCAGGGGCCGCGGTACCAGTCCCGGATCAACGCCGTGCTTCGCTCCTACATGAGCCAACGGCGGCAGGGGTCGAAGCGAAGGGCGGGCTAACAAGGCGATGGACCAGACACCGCGTCGGGCCGCTCTCGCGTCCCTCCCGGCGCTGGTCATCGCCGGACGTTAGGCGGCCATGGAGGCAGCATCTCGCGTGACTGAAGAAGAGCGAATCGCCATCATCGATCTGGCCGACGATCTGCAGGTCCGTAAGCAGCGGATATTCAAGATCCTGCCACGCCTGGGCATTCTCCCGACGCAGCGCCGCGAGGCAAGTCGCGGTAACCAGAACGTTGCCACGGTGAGCCAAGCTGAGGCGGCGCCTATCCGCTCTGAGATCGAGAGGTCTTCCGAGTCACCGAGCGGCGGTGCCAGGCCAGGTACTCTTGCGGCATTCTCTTCCGATGACGTCGGCTTCTTCTACCTGATCCAGCTTGAGCCTGAGCATGACACTGGTCGGTTCAAGGTGGGCTTCACGATGGACCTCGACGGCCGCCTCCAAAAGCACCGGTGCTCCGCGCCGTTCGCTCGGTACGTCTCGTCATGGCCCTGCCGGCGCGTCTGGGAACGGGCGGCAATCGACTGCGTCACGACCGGGTGCGACCAGCTGCACACGGAGGTCTTTCGAGCCGCGTCAATGGACCAAGTCTCTTCGCGCGCGCAGGCCTTCTTCACGATGATGCCGGGGCTGGAAGCCGAGGTGGCGGATGACGAACAAGCCGAATCTGAGAACGCGGCCGGCTAACGCTCAGCATGCAGCGGACGGCGCTCCGCGCTGCCGCTGATGCTGAGCGTTAGACAGCGGTACTAGCCGGATCCTGGCAGGGAAATTCCGAGATTACGACAGATCTTGTTGGCGAGGACGTTGGGGATCTCGGTGTGGCGGGGCACTGCCTCTACCGCGCCTGTCGTGGGGTTCGACCACAGGGAGTGCGCGCCGCCTTCGCGCTTGAGCACGCACCCGTGCTGACGCAGGTGGCGCAGCAGCGAGCTGCGTTTCACCGCACCGTAACCGTGTCGCGTTCCGCGTCGGCAGGAACCCCGCGAAGGCCGTCTTCGCGCCGATCCTCGAGAATCAAGGCGATGGCTTCAGCCAGGCTCGCCCGGGCCTCGTCTTTGGTGCGCCCTTGCCCGTTGGCGCCGGGGATTTCCGGGCAATAGGCGATGACCCATTCGCCGTCCCGTTCGAATACCGCCGTAAACTCGTTGTGCATGGCGACCTCGACCTACCATACCGTCGTCGGGGGCCCGCTGTCTAACCCCTATCAGCCCTTCCCCCGTCAAGTGGGTAGATCTTCTCCGTCCGGTCGTCGATCCAAGAAGACGCGCGACCGTAAGCGATAAACGACCGAATCACGGCAGTCCCGTTCAGAGCCGTCTTCGTTTCCAGCGCAGGCT
>VFZH01000030.1 GCA_016871255.1 Acidimicrobiia bacterium
TTCTTCGCGGAACGGAACAGACGGTCCCCTTTGGTCACGATGATGTGGTCACCCTTGCGAAGTTCCGCGAGGAGCTGCGTTCCCTGCTCCCGTTTTTGAAGGCTGACCGTCCCACTGGTGGCAGCATCCACAAAGAACCGACTGGGGATAGGTAACCCGTTCGCTTGGCAATACCCCGCAATCCGCTGCTGCTGGTCCGCGAGGGAATGTCCTTCGTTCGCTTGCTGACGGGTGGAAACGCGGCAATACCCAAAGGTTCTGGGGGTCAGGGGCGCGTCGGTCGCGGGGGTGCGTTTCTTGGTCATATGTCATAGTGTAGTATGTCACTATGACAAACACAAGGCTTTTCTGGCGCTCTGTAACGCTGCGACCGAACCATTACAGACGGAACCTGCTAGCGCGGGTCTGGCGGGGTCGTTCGGAGGGGTGGGTAAGACGCTCGGGAGCGGGGAGATGGTCGTCCTGGCGAGGTCTGGCGGGGACTGGCGATGTATTCCCGAGGTCAGCACGGGAACCTAAGCGAACGGGAATAGCTCTACTTTCTCAATAATGCTTTGAGGTTCTCCACCGTGAGCCAAGGTTGCGCGATATGAACCATGCGATGGCAGTTTGCGCAGAGAAGGCGAAGGTCTCGAATGGACAGTGTCTGAGTTGGGGTCAGCTTCGAGATAGGAACCGCGTGGTGGCACTCAATGAACCCTTTACCTCGTGACCCGTACGCTCGCTCAAAGTCGAAACCGCAACACTCGCAGAAGACCCGTCCTCCATTGTCGGCGCTGAACTGACGCAGCTTCTTCGCGCGGTTGGTCGACCTGCGCTCGTACCGCTTGTGAAATCGCATGAGCAGTCGCCCCTCTGGTGCGAGGGTCTCATCAGTACTCAGCAGTTCGTCCTCAACATCCCCGACGCTGATGTCCGATTGAATGAACTTCCGCAGCTGTTCGGCGCGCTGGTGAAGTTCGGCGGGGTACTCCTCGTAGCGATGCCAGACGTCTTTTTCCAAGCGGTTCCCTGCCTTTAGTCCTGTCTTCCCTCGGGCGAGATACGCGGGGTCGTGTGCTTTGAGGTTCTGAAGCTTCATATACACCCCTGCGACATTGCGAAGGGTGTACGCTCCGACCACGCCCAACTGGTGAAAGCGTCTGCGGAGAAGTTGGCTCAGCTCCGACACTTCTGGACTGTGCTTCTGAAGGTCTTGTGGTTTCGCCGACAGGTAGGCGTCCAGCACGAGGATAAGCTCGTCCTCTTCCCAGTCGGGGTTGCGTGGTGTGGCGCTCGCTTGCATGGAGCGCATCCTACCGCGTCCGTGGCGCTCGGGAAGGGGCGGAGGGGGCAGACGGGAACGGGAAATCAAGGTCGGACTGACCCGTGGCGCCTCGTCCTGGCGGGGTCTGGGAGCGCACGCTGGTAGCGAAGGGTTGTGTCTCCCTCCGCAGTCAAGATTTGACTAGAAACTTGACTAGGTGATTTTAGTAAAACCTATAAATCCTTGTAAGTATTGGACTTACTTGATTTTTACTTGACTAGGAACCAGCCCCTCAAGCTGGTGCGTCTGCCAATTCCGCCACTTCCGCAATCCGAGGACGTGGGCGCCCGGCGCCCGGATGGATCGAGGGTCGTCGCGTTACGGTTGCTCCGGAACCTCCACCGGCGTGCCCTCCGGCGCGGGAGCGACCGGGGCGGCCTCAGGTGCGGGCGTCGTTTCTGCCGCGGGCTCCGCAGCGGCCGGCACCCGGCCGCGCAGCACCGACCCGGGGCCGCGCATGTTGATCGTGCCGAGCACCAGTGCGCCGACCATGAACAGACCTGCCAGTATGGCCGTGGCCCGCGTCAGCACCGTCGCTCCGGACCGGGCTCCGAACGCCGCCTGACTGGCGCCGCCGCCGAACGCGCTGGCGATGTCCCCGCCCTTGCCCTGCTGCAGCAGCACTACCAGCATCAGGACCAGGCAGACCAGCACGTACAAAGTGGTCATCGCGTAATACAGCATCGAAACTCCTGACCAGCCGAAGCAGCCATTATACCGCTACCAGAGCACCTCAACGGCACCTGACTGCCCGATCTCCAGGTCCCGTGTCACGAGCGGCAGGTCCAGGTCCCGTGCCGCCGCGCAGATGAGCGCGTCGAACGGGTCCCGCGTGAACCGCAGCTCGTCGGCATCGAAGATCTGGGCCGGCGTCAGCTCGTGCGGCTGGAACGCCGGGTTGCTGAACAGATCAGCGAAGAACACGCGGACGCTCCGGTGGAGGTTGATCCGGACACCCCGTGCCAGGATGCTCACCTCCCACACGACGGCCATCGGCACGTAGGCGATCGCTTCGCGGCGCTCGACTGCGCCGAGCAGCGCGGCGGCCTGCGGGCCGAGCCCCCGGCCGCCGGCTGCATGACGGACCAACGCGTGAGTGTCGAGGACGACGGCGGGCGGGTCAGCCACGACGGCTGCGAGCCGGGCGGCGCCGCGCGGGCGGGCGCTCCCGCACGAGCCACGACTGTGCCTGGGACCGCTCGAACACCTCGCGTACGTAGGCATCGGCCTTCGCCAGGTCCGGATCGTCCGCTGCGATGTCGATCGTGCCGACGACCGAGCGCGGTGCGTCGGCGGCCAGCCCACCCAGCCTCGCGGTCGTCACGATCTCATCGAGCGCATCGCTCAGGCTCCGCCGCTTCCGGCTCGCGGCGCGCCCCTGCAGCCAGAGCAGATTCTCCTGATCGAGCGTCACCGACAGAGGCTTCTTTGGCATGAACATACGATAACATGGCTTCAGTGCCACAGGTTCGGGCAGAAGCGTCCGTGCTCCGAGGCCGGGCTCCGGCCGATTCCAGGCCTGGCCGACGCCGACTCTACATCGGCTCCCGATGTAATCCAAGAGGGAACCATCGTGCCCGGCGTGGCGCGCGTCGCTGGCTGGACGGGCCGCGCGTGTTGCGACATGCTGTCGGGACAAGGAGCTGACGGTCATGAGCGAGTCTGCCTCGACGCACGGAGATGTGGTTCGCTGCGCCGCGTGCGCGCTCGTCCTGCTGGCTGCGCCGGGCGTCGCGCCCGACGCAGAGGCACAGGACTGCGGGTCGTGGTCCCAGCCGATCCTCTGTGAGGCCGTACTCGTGGCGACGGTCGATGGAGCCGGCTCGGACCGTGTCGGCGGGCGGGCGCGGCTCCGCCTGGCGCCGCGCGGCGGCGCGGAACTCGCGATCGACGGTCGCGACCAGCGTGGCCGCCGGTTCCCGGCCGATCGCCTGGCCCTGGATGTCGCCGAGACCGGTTGCGGGCGCCTCCTGCAGATCGAGAATCGCGGCCGCGGCGTGCTTCGGCTGAACGCCCGGTCGGACGCCGGCCGGTGCCGGCTCGAGCTGTGGGTGCCGGGCAATCTCAACTTCCTCTGGCAGCTCGACGTCGAAGTCGATCCCGGCGCCCGCACGTCGTACAGCCGGCGGGAGGCGGAATCGATCGTGCGCATGCTCTATCGCGCCGTGCTCGGCCGCGACGTGGACGAGGGCAGCGCGCGTGCGGCGTCGGCGGAGGTGCAGCAGGGCCACCTCGAGGCGCTCATCGCCTCGATGGTGCGCAGTGCCGAGTTCGCCGAGCGGCGCGCGGCGACGTCGCCCGAGGAGCTGCTCGACCAGTTCTACGAGGGGATCTTCGATCGCACGACCGACACGGGTGGCGTGCGCGAGTACCTGAACCTGATGCGGTCAGGACGGTACGCGGACGTCCTCATCCGCATGATCCGGTCGGCGGAGTTCGAGCGCAGGCTGCCCGGATAGGCACCCGATACACCTCGCCCGCGGGGGCTACGCGCGGCTGCGCGCGACGATCTCCGCGAACGCCTTCGGATCGAGGCTGGCGCCGCCCACCAGTCCACCGTCCACGTCGGGCTGGGCGAGCAGGCTGGCGACGTTGTCCGGCTTGACGCTGCCGCCGTACAGGATGCGGGACCGTTCGGCGGCCTCGGCGCCGAACCATTCCCGCAGCCGCTGGCGGATGTGCGCGTGCGCCTCGCCCGCCTGCGCAGGTGTCGCGTTCCGGCCGGTGCCGATCGCCCAGACGGGCTCGTAGGCCAGCACCAGCCGCAGGATTTCGTCGGCCTTCATCCCGTCGAGACCCTGCGAGATCTGGCGATCGAGCACGGCGAGCGTCTCGTCGCGCTCGCGCTGGTCGAGCGTTTCCCCGATGCAGACGATCGGCGTCAGGCCGGCCGCCAGGGCCGCCACGGTCTTGCGGTTCACCGTGGCGTCGGTTTCACCGAACAGCGTCCGGCGCTCCGAGTGGCCGATGATGACGTGGCTGGCGCCGGCTTCGCGGATCATCGCCGCGCTCACCTCGCCGGTGTAGGCGCCCTCCCGTTCCCAGTACAGGTCCTGCGCCGCGACGCCGATGCGCGTGCCGTGCGCGGCGGCCGCCAGCGCATGCAAGGCCGTGAACGGCGGCGCCAGCACGATGTCCACGCCGGTCACCTCCGCCACGAGGCCGCGGAACGTAGCCAGGTACGCCGTCGCCTCGGCGACGGTCTTGAACATCTTCCAGTTGCCGGCGATCAGGGGAAATCGGGTCATTGAGGATTGAGGATTGAGGATTGATGATTGAGGATTGAATTGACGATTGGGGATTGACGATTGACGATTGACGATTGCAGCGAGGATTGGTGCGTCACGCCTCCGGGAGGACGGCTACGCCCGGCAGCGTGCGGCCGCCGAGGAACTCCAGCGAGGCGCCGCCGCCGGTCGAGATGTGCGTGATGGCCTCGGTCACGCCGGCCTTCCGGATGGCGGCAATCGAGTCGCCGCCGCCCACGATGGTCGTGCCGCGGACCGCGGCGACGGCCCGCGCGACGCCGATCGTGCCGGCGGCGAACTGATCGATCTCGAAGACCCCCATCGGGCCGTTCCAGACCACGGTCCGCGCATCGGCCAGCGCGCGGCCGTACGCGGCAATCGTGGCCGGACCGATATCGAGGCCCATCCGCTCGCCGATCGCGGGCGCGTCGGTCGCCAGCGTCTCGACCGGCACGCCGGCTTCCAGCCGGTCGGCCACGAGGTGGTCGACGGGCAGCAGCAGCGTCAGGCCTCGATCGCCGGCGCGCGTCGCGATGTCGCGGGCGGTGTCCAGCTTGTCGTCCTCCACGAGGGAGCGGCCCACGGGCCGCCCCATCGCCTTGAAGAACGTGTAGGCCATCGCGCCCCCGATCAGGAGGCGATCGACCCGGGGCATCAGGTTCTCGATCACCTCGATCTTGTCCGATACCTTCGCGCCGCCGAGGATGGCGACGAACGGCCGCTCCGGGTCTCCGAGCGCCCGGCCCAGATACGCCAGCTCGCGGCTCATCAGCAGACCGGCCGCGGCCTGCGGCATCAGCGGGACCATGGCGTGCACGGACGCGTGTGCCCGATGGGCGGCGCCGAACGCGTCGTTCACGTACACGTCGCCCAGTGCCGCCAGGCGGCCGGCGAACGCGGCGTCGTCCTTCTCCTCGCCGGGATGGAACCGCAGGTTCTCGAGGAGTACGACGCCCCCTCGCGGGGCGTCCGCGACCGCGCGTTCCGCCGGCTCGCCGAGGCAGTCCGAGGCGAAAGTGACCGGCCGGCCGAGGAGGGTGCCGAGGCGGTCCGCCACCGGGCCGAGGCTCATCTCGGCGGTGGGCCTGCCTTGGGGGCGTCCCAGGTGCGAGGCCAGCACCACGACGCGGGCGCCGGCGTCGAGCACCCGCCGGATCGTGGGCAGCGACGCGCGCACGCGCGTGTCGTCGCCGATGACGCCGCCCTTCAGGGGCACGTTGAAGTCCACGCGCACGAACACGCGCCGGTCCTTCAGATCGAGCTGGTCGAGCGATCGTGTGGCCACGGCATCAGGGGGACCGGCCCGGAGGCCGGCGGGTTGTGGGTCGTGACGAAACGGCGGCTACAGCCCGCGCGCCACCATCCGGCGCAGCAGATCCACGCAGCGGTTCGAGTAGCCCCACTCGTTGTCGTACCACGACAGGACCTTGACGAAGTCGCCGTCCATGACCTTCGTGTACGCCGCGTCCACGATGGACGAGTACGGGTTGCCCTTGAAGTCGATCGACACCAGCTCGGCCCGCGACAGGAGCAGGATGCCCCCGAGCGGTCCGGCCGCCGCCTCCGCGAAGGCGGCGTTCACCTCGTCGGCGGTCGTCTTCCGGTCCACCACCGCCGCCAGGTCCACCACGGAGACGTTCGGCGTCGGCACGCGCATGGCGATCCCGTCCAGCCGGCCCTTCAGCTCGGGCAGGACTTCGCCGACCGCGACCGCGGCGCCGGTCGTGGTGGGAATGATCGACAGCGCCGCCGCACGGGCGCGCCGCAGGTCCTTGTGTGGGAGGTCGAGCAGCTGCTGGTCGTTCGTGTAGGAGTGCACCGTGGTCATCCACCCCTTGCGCAGGCCGAAGCGCTCGTGAAGGACCTTCGCCACCGGAGCCAGGCAGTTCGTGGTACACGACGCGTTGGAGATGATGTGGTGCGTCGACGGGTCGTACATGCCATCGTTCACGCCGAGCACGACCGTCAGGTCCGGCTTCTTGGCCGGCGCCGTGATGACGACCTTCTTCGCCCCCGCGGCGAGGTGCTTCGCGGCCGAATCCCGATCCGTGAAGAGCCCCGTCGACTCGAAGACGATGTCCACGCCCAGGTCCTTCCAGGGGAGCTGCGCGGGATCCCGCATCGACAGGACCTTGAACGCCTCGGTGCCGACGACGATGCCGTCACCGCTGACCGCCACGTCGGCCTGCAGGTTCCCCAGCACCGAGTCGTACTTCAGCAGGTGCGCCAGCGTGGCGGCGTTCGTGAGGTCGTTCACCGCGACGATGTCCACGTCCGTGCTGCCCAGCGCGGCCCGCATGATGTTGCGGCCAATCCGCCCGAACCCGTTGATTCCGACTGTCACGGCCATCTGCGCTTCATCTCCGTACGATCCGACGTGAGGGATCCGGCCTGCCACGTCCGGCAGCCGGACAAAGCTCCGATTGTACCGAGCTGCATTGAACGGGGTCAATCGGGCAGCTATAATCGGTCGGTTTCGGCGTTCCCGTCCCGCAGACCCGCGCGGATCGATACGTGTACGCTCTCTACAGCGTCGCCACCCTCATCGCCTTCCTGCTGGCGTCCCCGTACTTCCTCTACCAGGCGGTGCGGCACCGGAAGTACGTCGGCAGCTTCCGCCAGCGGCTCGGCCACCTCCCGGTGTCGTTCAACCTGGATCGCGATGCGTCGATCTGGGTCCACGCGGTCAGCGTCGGTGAAGTGCTGGCGGCCCGCCCGCTCCTCGTCGAGCTGAAGCGGCGGTATCCCGCGCTGAAGCTGTTCCTGTCCACCACGACGCGTTCCGGCCAGCAGCTCGCCGCCCGCGGACTGCTGGGGGTGGACGGCGTGTTCTACTTCCCGTTCGACTGGGCGTTTGCCGTGCGCCGGACGCTCGACGTGGTGCGTCCGCGCCTGTTCATGATGGTGGAAACGGAGATCTGGCCCAACCTGCTCCGCGAGGCCCGCCAGCGCGGCGTTCGGACGGTGATGGTGAACGGCCGCATCTCGTTCCGCTCGTATCCGCGCTATCGCTGGGTGCGCCCGTTCATCCGTCGCGTGCTGTCGGACGTCGATCGCTTCTGTGTCCAGGGCGAGGAGACGGCGCGCCGGCTGGTCAGCCTGGGCGCCGAGCGCTCCCGCATCAGTTTGACGGGCAACCTGAAGTTCGACGCGCTCGACGGCCAGCCGCACGGGCCGGGTCCGAACCGCGTGCTCCGCTTCTTCCGGGTGCCGGCCTCGCGGCCGGTCATCGTGGCCGGCAGCACGATGAAGGGGGAGGAAGAAGCCGTCCTGCGCGCGTTCAACCGTGTCCGCGCGATCAGCCCGCGCGCGCTGCTCGTGATCGCGCCCCGCCACCCGGAGCGGTTCGCGGACGTCGTCCGGCTGTGCCGCCAGGAGGGGCTCAACACGGTGCGGCGCACGGAGCTTCCGGTGGACCAGGAGCCGAACGCGGACGCGGTCGTGCTGGACACCATCGGCGAACTGGCGCAGCTGTACCAGATCGCCACGGTCGTCTTCGTCGGCGGCAGCCTGGTGCCGGCCGGTGGTCACAACATCCTCGAACCCGCCGTCTTCGGCCGCCCGGTCGTGTTCGGGCCCCACATGGAGAACTTCGCCGAGATCGCGGACACGTTCCGCACACACGAGGCGGCTCTCCAGGTGCGCAGCGATCGGGAGCTGGAACAGGCGTTCGTCTCGGTGATGGCCGATCCGGTACAACGGGCGCGCCTGGGGGCGGCGGCGAAGGCGCTGGTCGAGGCCAACCGCGGCGCGCGCGAGGCCACGCTCGGCGTCGTGACCAGCCTGCTGCCCGCGCACGAGCGGCCCCGCGGCTCGGTGGTGCCGTTCCGCGGGGTCCATTGAACGACCCTGGCGCCCGATCGGGGGTCTTTCGCCTGCTCGCCTGCGCGTACGGCCGCCTCGCGGTTCAGCGCCGAGCCTGGCACGCCCGGCATCCCTCGGCCAGGCACGCGCTCGCTCGCCCCGTCGTCAGCGTGGGCAATCTCTCTGTGGGTGGCAGCGGCAAGACGCCGTTGGTGGCCGCGCTCGCGTCGCTGCTGGTCGCGGCGGGCGAGCGGCCCTCGGTGCTCAGCCGCGGATACGGCCGGCGCTGCCCGGCCGACGGCGTCCTGGTCGTGTCCGACGGCCGGCAGGTGCTCGAAGGCGTGGGCCGGGCCGGCGACGAGCCGCTGATGCTCGCCCGCCAGCTTGCCGGCGTCGCCGTGCTGGTTGCGGCGGATCGGTACCTGGCCGGCACGCTGGCCGAACACCGCCTGGGATGTACGGTGCACCTGCTCGACGACGGGTTCCAGCACCTCGCGCTCGAACGCGACATCGACCTGCTGCTGCTGGGCGAGGCGGACACGACTGACGCAGTGCTGCCGGCCGGCCGTTTGCGCGAGCCACTGGATGTGGGGTGCGACGCGGACGCCTGGCTCGTGCCGGCGTCGGCGCAGGACGCATTCGCGGAGCCGGACGCCATCATGGGATGCCGGAACGCGAAACCGGTCTTCACCGTCGAGACCGCCGCACGGCCTCCGCTCCGCGTGCATCCGTGGGGGCACCCGGCCGGCCTGCAGGCAACCCGTGCCGTTGCGCTGGCCGGCATCGCGCGCCCCGGCCGTTTCTTCGAGTCGGCGCGTGCGAGCGGCTGGGAGCTGGCGGAGGAGATCGCCTTCCCCGATCACCACCGCTACGGCACCCGCGATCTGAACCGGGTGGTGCGCGCGGCCCGTGCGGCAGCGGTGGATGTGGTGCTGACGACGGAGAAGGACGCGGTGCGTCTCGAAGACGCCGTTGCGCGGCTGGAATCGACCGCCCCTCGGTTCCTGTACCTGCCGATCGCCGCGCAACCGTCGCCCGCGTTCCGCAACTGGCTGCTGGCGCGGCTGGCCGCGGTCAGGACGGCTCGGTGAAGCACGGCCTCGAGTACGCGCTCACGCGCGGCGTCCGCGCGCTGGTGCAGCGGCTGCCGATGCGCGCCGTGCGCGCGCTGGGTGACGCCGTCGGCACGGTGGCATACCTGGTGGACGGCCGCCATCGTCCCATCGCGATCGACAACCTGCGCGCGGCGTTTCCCGGCCGGCCGGCGGCCGAACATCGGCGCATCGCGAGAGGCGTGTTCCGGCACCTCGGGCGGCTCGTGCTCGAGCTGCTGAAGATCGACGGGATGCCGGCCGGCGAGCTGCTGGCGCACGTCGAGTCGGAAGGTGACGAGCGGGTGCGCGAGGCGTACCGTCAGGGGCGCGGCGTGCTGCTGTTCAGCGGGCACTTCGGCTACTGGGAGATCTTCGCCATTGCGCACGCCCTGCGCGTCGCGCCGATGTCGCTGGTCGTCAGGCCGCTCGACAACCCGCAGCTCGACACCATGCTCGAGGGCATTCGGAGCCAGACGGGGAACCGGCTGATCCCGCGCCAGGGGGGCGTCCGGCGCATCCTGCGCGAGCTGGCGGCGAACCATGCGGTGGGCATCCTGATCGACCAGCACCTGCACGGCCCCGACGCCGTACACGTGCAGTTCTTCGGCCGCCGCGCCGCCACGACCTCCGCGCTGGCGGCGCTCGCGCTCCGGACCGGGGCACCGGTCATCCCGGTGTTTGCGCTGCCCCTCCCCGGCGGGCGGTACCGCCTGGTGGCGGAGCACCCGATCGAACCGCCGGCGGCCGATACGCCGGACGCCGAGCGGGAGCTGACGCAGCGCTGCACCGACGTGCTGGAGATGTACGTGCGGCGGCACCCCGACCTCTGGCTGTGGATGCACCGGCGGTGGCGCGATACGGATCCCGGTGATGCCGATGATGCCTCCCGTGCCGGGGAGGTTGCCCGGACGACCGGTGCCTGATCGACTGGTCGCGCTCGCGCCCAACTGGCTGGGCGACGCGGTGATGGCGTTGCCGGCGCTGGCGGACGTGCGCCGGGCCGGCCCGGATGTGGTGCTGGCCGTTGCCGCGCGATCCGCGGTGGCGGGGCTGTTCGCGTTCGTGCCAGGCGTCAGTGAGGTCGTGCCGCTCGGGGGACGAGGACCGGGATCGGACGTCGCGGTGGTCAGGAGGCACCGGTTCGGCGTGGCGCTGCTGCTCCCGAACTCCTTCCGGGCGGCGTGGATCACCTGGCGCGCGGGCGTGCCCGAGCGCTGGGGCTATCAGGGAGATGGCCGGTCGCTGCTGCTGACACGTGCGGTTCCGCGTCCGCCAGGCCCGGTGCACCAGGCCGTCCGCTATCAGCGGCTGACCGAGGCGCTCGGCTTCGCCCCTGGTCCCCTGCAGCCCCTACTTAAGGTGCCCGACAGCGTGCGTGTGTCTGCCGCCGAGCACCTGGCGGCGCTGGGCTTCGACCCTTCGTCGCGGTTCGCCGTGCTGGCCCCGGGTGCCGCGTATGGTGGCGCCAAGCGGTGGCCACCCGATCGGGTGGCTGCGCTCGCGACATCGCTGCTGCAGCGGGGGCTGCTGCCGGTTGTCGTCGGCAGCGCCGCAGATCGTCCGACCGCCGCCGCCGTGCTGGACGCGATGCCTCCGGCCGCCCGTTCAGCGGTCGTTGATCTGACAGGACAGACCACGCTGGAGTCGCTCGTGGGGGTGCTGTCGCTGGCCGTCGCCTGCGTGAGCAATGACTCGGGCGTGATGCACCTGGGTGCCGCGCTGGGCGTGCCCGTGGTGGCCATCTTCGGGCCGACCGACGAGCGGCAGACCGGACCGAGCGCCGGATCCGGCGGACGGGTCGAGGTGCTGACTCATGCGGTGTGGTGCCGGCCGTGCCATCTGCGCGAGTGCCCGATCGACCACGGCTGCATGCGAGGCATCGCTCCTGACGCGGTGTGCGAGCGGGTGCTCGCGGTGATGCACCGGTAGCGGATCGCGCGGATCCCTGCACACGGCCGACGCCACGTCGAGCGCTGCGCGGACCCCGCGTCCATACCGGAAACGAAGGGAAGCGTCCCCCCTGGGTCGCGGTCAGATGGGGCGCAGGGCCAGACGTCGCCGTTCCGTTTCGGCGGCTGGTTCGGGCGGCTCCGCCAGGTCGGGCATGGGGGCCGCGACGAACAGGAGGCGCGCGGCCTTCGCGAGCCAGCGGGCCCACTGGACCGAGCGCGACACGCGCGCACTGTCGGTCGCGATGCCGGTGTTGGCGTACATCTGCCGGTACAGCTTCGAGATCAGCACGAAGGCGAGCCGGGCGCGCATCGACTTCACACACGTCGATCGCTGCCAGATCGCGGGCAGCGCGTAGAAGCGGTCCCACGTGCTCTGCGTGCCCTGCCGGATCTCGTCGGCGGTCATCACCGGGTGCGGCGTGTAGAGCTTGGGGCGTTTCGAGGACGGAATCAGCCAGTAGCGGGTGAGCGGCACGCCGTCCACCTCGGCGCCGGCAGTCGACTCCCGCTCCCACTTGTTGAAATCCACCGTGCCCGGAAACGGCGTCAGCATGACGAACTGCGCGAACGCGACGCCGGAGCGCAGCGCCAGGTCGGCCGTGGCGTCGAAGGTCGAACGCGTGTCGGTCGGCAGGCCGAAGATGAACGAGCCGAGCACGTGCACGCCGTGTTCCCGGAACGTCTGGAGCCGGGTGACCAGCGCTTCGCCGGCGTCGTTGAAGTTCTTGAACACGGCCTTCAGCCCCTCCGGCGTGACCGACTCCACCCCCACCAGGGCGCCATGGATGCGGGCGCGGCGCATCGCCGTGAGGAACTCGGGGTCTTCGGCCGCTTCCATGGTGATCTGCGTGTAGAACACCATGTCGTGCGGCAACTGCGCCAGCCGCTCCATCAGCTCGAAGCGTTCCTGCCGCAGCGCGGTCAGCGTGGCGTGGCGCAGCGGGTCGCGCTTCGCCTGCTCGAGGTCGGTCAGCGTCACGGGATAGAAGTTGTCGTCGGCCAGCAGGACGAAGCGGAACCCCTTGCGCCTGAGCTCGACGACCTCGCGCACGACCTCCGACACGCCTCGCTGGCGCGGTTTCTGGCCGTCGGTGCGCCACACCGAGCAGAACGAGCAGTGCTTGGGGCAGCCGCGGACGGTCTGCACCGATCCGAACATGTAGCGGTCAGCCGGCAGCAGGTCCCACCGCGCGGGCAGGAACGAGTCGCCGTCCACCCGCCCGCCGTCGTAGCTGGCCTGGAGCGTGCCGGCCTGGCAGTCGTCGAGCAGGCGCCCCCAGACGAGGTCGCCGTCGCCGCTGACCACGCTGTGCGCGCCGCCATGTTCGCGCGCTTCGTCGGGGTAGAGCGTCGAATGGATGCCGCCATACACCACCACCGCGCCGCGCCCACGCGCCTCGCGCCCGATCTCGTACCCGCGCAGCGCGTTGGCGGTGTGGATGCCGATGCCGACGACGTCGCCCGGCTTGACCGTCGCGGGATCGAACGGCTCGATGGTCTCGTCGATGATGGCCGGTATGCCGAAGCGAGCGGGCGTCGCGGCAGCCAGGACGTACAGCCACCTGGGCGTGATGACCGCCGTACCGAACGACAGATCACTCGGGTTCACGAGATGGATGCGCACGCCGGGGCTCCCTGTGCGATACGGGCCGCGGGCCCTGGGTTAGAAGGCGTCTCCGAAGCTTCGGCCCAGCCGCGTGAAGAAGCTGGACGTGGCTGTGGCGGCCAGTTTCGAGCCGCGGCCGATGGCAGCTCCGCCGCGCGCCACCGAGCGCCACGGCGATGCGGCCGCGTGGTTGACCAGTTCCGTCACGGGGCTGGTCGTCGGGACGGCTGCGGCCGGCCGCGGGGCCGAAGCAGGCATTATGACCGGAGTCGCGGACTCACTGATCAGGAACGTGGGTTCGTCCCCGTTCCCGATGGCCGAAGCCCCTGTCCCGTCTGGCACTTCGCGTGCCACCGGCGGCTGAGCGGATTCGGCGGCTCGAACGGGCTCGGCCGGCAGGTGCGGCGGCGTCCCGCTCGCGCGGGTGACCGTTCCCACCTGCCCCGGCCGCCGGTCGGGTGGGACGGGCGCACGCCGCTCGCCGGCCGCCGGCGTGGGCATCGGCACACGGACCCGGTCGCCTCCGAGCGGTACGACCGCGGCCAGCGGAGCGGTCAACTCGGTCACGTCAACGAGTTGCCGCCCCGCAGCCCAGCCGGCGGTCGCCAGTACGAGCGCGGCAGCGGCCGTCACCCGTACGCGCCCAGGCGGACGGCGCCCGGGTTGGCCGGCGACGAGCGCATCGATCCGGCGCGCCAGGCTTCCAGCTCCGTCTGCCGCGAGCACCGGAAGGGACGTGCGATGGGTGCCGGGCAACCCTGCGATCTTCAGGAGGCACGCGGCGTACCCCGTGGCCGAACCGGTGGCGGCCGCAGCCATCTCGTCGCTGGCCAGCTCCGCCTCGAGCGCAAGGCGGCGGTGCAGCCAGCGGAGGGCCGGATGCCAGCCGGCCAGGGCGTGTACCGACACGCGGGCCACGTGTGCGAGATCGTCCCGCCGGCGGACGTGCGCCCACTCGTGGACGAGGACCCGATCCAGCTCGTCGTCCGTGAGCCGATCGAGGAGCGCGGGCGCGACCGCGATGACCGGGCGGCCCAGGCCGAGGACGCCGGCGGCTCGTACGTGATCCGACAGCACGAGCGCTGGACGCCGCCCATCGTCACGCAGCCGCATCCAGTGCGACAACCGCGCTTCGCGGGCGCGTGGAAAAGGCCGGCTCGTGGCGAGCGCGCGGTGTCTCGCCACGGCGGCGCGGAGCAGGCCCACGGCGTGGAGCGAGAGCCACGCTGCGCCCAGCCACACCAGGACCGGCGTCCAGGCCGACGGCGCCTCGGGCGGCAGGCTGACGAGCGCTGGTGCCGCCGGGACGCCGGCGAGCGGACGGGTCTGGATCGCATCCCGGATCACGGCGGCGAGCGGCAGCGCCAGGACCGCGAACCACGCCATGGCGACCATGAGGGCGCGGGTGCCCGCGCGGATGCCGCTCAACCGGCGCACGACCGCGGCGGTGAGCAGCGCGACGAGCGAGCCCTGCCAGATCCAGTTCAGCACGACGGTCAGCGCGTCACTCACGGTTCAGGCCTTCTCGATGAGCTTCTTGAGCCGCTTCAGCTCGGCGGCGTCCAGCCGTTCGTCGTCCAGCACGTTGAGGACGAGCAGGCTCGGGGAGCCGGAGAACAGGCGGTCCACAAGATGCCGCAACGCGCTCTGTCGTGCCTGCTGCTCGCCGACGATCGGACGGAAGTGGAAGGCGCGCCCGATCTTCTCGTGCTGCACGTACCCCTTGGCTTCCAGGATCCGCAGCATGGTCTGGACCGTGCTGTAGGTGACCGGCCTGGTCTTCCGGAGCGCCGCGACGACGTCGGCCACGGTGGCGCCGGGCTGGTCCCAGAGGACGGCCATGACCCTGGCCTCGGCATCGGTGAGAGAAGCGGAGCGCGTGCGTGCCACGTATAACTCTTAATAATTTAAGACTCTGATGCGCACTGTAGCAGCGACCGTCACCCGATGTCAACGGCGCATCAGAGTTGAGGCAACGGCTGGAGGGACGCGCGGCCGGCAGCCGGCCGCGCGAAGGCGTGCGCGCTACGCCGTCTTGCGGCGTTCGGCCCAGTACTTCCGCATCCGCTCGCTGACGGCCTTCCGCTGTGCTGCCGTCATCTTCCGAACGTTCTTCGCCACGGTCTTCGCCGCCCGGACCCGGCGGCGGCGCTTGTAGCGCTGGCCGGCGTCGGCCAGCGCCGCGATCGCATCGCGCACCTTGCTGAGCTGCGCGTCGAGTGCACTTTCCTCGCGGCGAAGAGCCGTGAGGACGTCTCCCAGTCGTTTCGAGGTAGCCACTTCTTGAAGAGTCCTTTCCTATCCGGGAATGAGTCGGTAGATGTGCCGGAAGGGTCACACTACCACATGAGCTCTGAAGGGGGCCGGACCCAGGCCTCCGGTCGTCCAATCCCGGTTCTGACACGAACGGCACTTGGCGTCACCTGCCGCCGTGCCCATCGGCATCAGCACCGCGCTCCGGCCCCGCCGGCCCTTCCCGTTCGCGTCCCCTGACAGCCGCGCCGACCCGGTATGATTCCCGGCGGGGATCATGCCGAAAGGAGCTGCGACGCCATGACTCGATCCACGCTGGGCACGGTTACCGTGCTCGTTGCCCTCGGGCTGGCCGCGGCGCCTGGCCCATCGTGGGACCCGCGCGCGGTGCAGGCGCAGGCGCCTGCCGCCGGATCGGTCGGTGGGCGCGTGACGGCCGATCAGGGAGAGGTGCGCGCCTTCCGGGTCCGCGCCACCGATCCCGAACACCGCATCAGCTACACCGTCTTCACCCGCGACGGCCGCTACCGGATCTTCAACCTGCCGCCGGGCCGCTACGACGTGCAGGTGATGGAGGAACAGTACGCGTCACCGGTCGTCTCCGCGACCGTGACGGCGGGTGGCGCGGCGGCGGCCGACCTCGCCGTGCGCCACGTGCCCCCCGCGTCCGGGGTCGAGCTCGTGGACTTCGACACGCTCTACCCGCCGGGCCGTGCGCGCGACGTGATGGTCGAGCGCTGCTTCCCCTGCCACTCGTCCGCCGGCAAGGGCCACCTCGGCACGGCCACGAGCGCCTGGCACCGGAAGGGCGGGCGCACGGAGGAGCAGTGGCGCAAGGCGGTCGAGCGGATGTGGTCGCGGCCGGGCGGCTATCCGCTGATCACCGACGCGATGGTGCGGCCGGACGACAAGGAACGCATCATCCAGTACCTCACGACACACTTCGGACCCGGCTCCCCGGAGCGCGATTTGAAGCTCGACCCGTTGGTGCGCGATGAGGCGGCGCTGGCAGAAGCCGTGTACGTCCAGTACGAACTGCCCAAGGGGTTCAACATCCACGACGCCTACCCGAGCGAGACGACGCCCGGCATGGTCTGGCTGTCGGGCACGCTCGGCGCCGTCGTCGGCGTGGACACGACCGACCCGGACTTCGACACGCGCACGAAGGCGTGGCGCATCCCGCCGCCGGACGACCGGCAGTTCGTGCACGGCATCATCGAGGATCGCGGCCTCGTCTACTGGACCGAGATCGGCGGCAACCACATCGGCGTGCTCGATCCGGCGAGGGACGATCTGCGGCGGTATCCCGTGCCCACGAAGGGCGCGTGGCAGCACACGCTCAGGGCCGACACGCAGGGCAACGTCTGGTTCTCGAACTTCACGGCGGCGAGCCAGATCGGGAAGTTCGACCCGGAGACGAAGACCGTCACCGAATACGACGTGCTCGAGCACTGGGACGATGCCGGCTGGAACGGATACGGCATCACGACCGACGACAAGGATCGCGTGTGGGCGGTGGGGCTGAGCACGCCGAAGATCGGGATGTACGACCCGAGGAACGACCGCTGGGCTGCGTTCCCGATCGCCTCGGCCTCCCGCCGCCTGGCCGTGGACGCGAAGGGGATGGTGTGGGCCTGCCAGTTCTTCGGCAACGCGCTGTCGAAGATCGACCCCGAGACCGGAGCGGTGACGGAGTACCCGCTGCCGCTGAAGTACGGCAGCCCGTACGAGGTGTGGCCGGACAAGGCGGACAACCTCTGGACGACCAACGACGTGTACAACTCCCTGGTGAAGTTCGATCAGGCGGCCAGCCGCTACACCTACGTGCCGTATCCCGATTTCGAGGCGCACACGCCCAAGCTGGAGCTGGACGCCCAGACGGGCAAGCTCTGGTTCGGCATGCGCGTGGGGCTGGAATCGGATCCGTCATACGCGGCCGGCGTGAGTGGAGCCCCTGTCAAGCCGCCGGCCGGGGGGATCTACTGGAAGCTCACGAGCTTCCTCGAGCACGGCAATCGGCCAATCCGATAATCATTAGGGATTGAGGATTGACGATTGCTGATTGCATTGACGGTTGGCGATTGCTGATTGCATTGACGGTTGGCGATTGCTGATTGCATTGACGACTGGCGATTGACGATCGCAGTGATTGATTGACGATTGCGGATCGTCGACCATCAATCTCGCACCGCGACCCTGGCGCCGTCCGCGAGCGTGTCCGGCGGGTGCAGGACGACCTGCTGGCCTGCGTCGAGGCCGTCCACGACCTGCGCGGCGGTGCCGGCCCGCTGGCCGATGGTGATGGTGGTGAGCCGGGCCATGCCGTCGGCCACGACGAAGGCCGCCCAGTCGGTGCCGCTCCTGAAGATGGCGCCGGTGGGGACGAGCAGCACGTCCGCCTCCTCCCACATCACGATGCGGACCTCCACGCGATAGCCGTCCCCGAGGGCGCGCGCGGCGGCCGGGTCCCCGAAGTCCACGAGCACGTTCACGCGCTGTTCCTCCACGCCCAGGGCGCTGACCTTCATGAAGCCGGAGGGCTCCACGCGGCGTACGCGTCCCTCGAGCGGCTGGTCGCCGCCCCATTGCTCGATCAGCGCGCGGGCGCCGGGCTGGACGCGGACGGCGTCGGTGGACAGCAGGTCGGCGACGACCTCGATGTGGCCGGGATCGCCGATGTCGAGGAGCGGCTCGCCGGCCGCGACGATCGCCTCGCTTTCACGGTGGCGGCGGAGGACGACACCCTCCACCGGTGACACGATCTCGATCGGCCGGCCGCTGGCGCCGGTCTGCTGCAGGCGCGCCCGCGCCATCCGGAGATCGTGTTCGGCGCGGCTGACCTGGAACTCGGCGGCGCGAACGGCTTCCATCGCCGTCTTCACGGCCGTGTCGCCCGCCTCGCGTTCGTCTCGCGAGATGAGGCCCGCCGACTCGAGGTCCTGCTGCCGCCGCTGGCTGGATTCGGCGCGCGCCAGCGTGGCCGCGGCACGCTCGCGCTCGGCGCGGGCCTGGCCCAGCGCCGCTTCGGCGCCCGACACGGCCGCGGACAGCTCGGCGCTCGTGCGGGCGTCGAGCAGTCCGGGCGGGGCGGGCAGCAGCCGTGCCACCACGGTGGCGTCCCGCGCGACCTCGTCCCCAGGTTCGAGGTCGATGCGTGCCAGCCGGCCCGTCACCGGCGCCGAGATCACGAACCGCTCCCGGACGCGCGTCTCGCCTTCCTCGTCGAGCGTCACGCGGAGCGGCCCCCGCGTCACCATGGCGACATCCACCGCCATCGTCGCGGGCCAGAGCGCGACGACGACGAGGGCGATCACGACGGCGCCGGTGGCGAGCGTGCGCCAGCGCTTCAGCAGTCGCACGGGATTCGGCTGCGGGAAGAGGGTGTCGGGATGGTGGTCATCGGATCGGGCTCACTCCGCGTCGTGTGGATTGTGCGCGCTCACTCGCGAATCTTCAAAACCGCGACCAGGTCCAGCCGGTCGAGACGCCGCCGCACCGCGAGCGCCGACAGCACCGTGGCGGCGATCACGGTCAGGAAGGTCCACGCCACGGTCGGGCGCGACAGCATGAACGGGAAGCGGTACACCTCGCTGTCGAGTGCCTCCGCGATCCAGACGCCCATGCCCCAGCCGAGCAGCGTGCCGGCGGGCAGGGCCAGTGCGGTCAGGGCTGCGATCTCCCCGAGCAGGATCAGCGAGATCTCCGCGCGCGTGAAGCCGAGCACGCGCAGGCTGGCCAGCTCCCGGCTGCGCTCGGACAGCGAGACCCGCGCGGCGTTGTAGACGACGCCGAACGCGATGATCCCGGCGAAGAAGACGTTGACGATGATCGACAGGTTCAGGTTGGCGGCCAGGACGTCGCGGAAGTTCCTGAGGGCGGCTTCCTTGAAACCTGCACCGGCGACTGCGGGCAGCTGCTTGAGCGTGCTGGACAGGTCCGCTTCCGCGCGCGCGTCCACTCGGAGCGCCGCGCCGGAGATCACCTCACCCTCCCGCATCAGGCGGTGCAGCGTGCCCACCTCCATGTACGCGGACAGCCCCATCGCGTCGTCGACGAGCCCGGCGACCGGCAGTTGCAGGACGGGACGGGCGCCTTCCAGCACCTCGACCGTCACGAGGTCCCCGCCGGACACCCCCAGCACCTCGGCGAGGGGCCTGGACAGCACCAGGCCGTTCGAGGGGAGCGGGATGACGGTGCCGTCCATGTCGATGATCCGTCGCAGCGTGGCGTCCGTCGAGGTGCCGGTGATCCCGACGGTCCTGAAGCGATGGCCCGCGCGCAGGCGCGCGGCCACCGTTCGCTGCGGCTCGGAGATCAGGACGCCGGGCAGCCGGCTGAGAGCGTAGCGGACGTCGGAGGACTGCGGCTCGACGAACGACACGGTGACGTCCTGCCTCTCGGCGAACGAGAACTGCAGGGTGATCAGGTGGTCGATCACGTCGATGAACGTGAAACCGACCAGCAGGATCGCCGTCGCGAACGCGATGCCGACCACCGAGGCGGCCGCGCGCATGGGCCGTCGCCCGATGTTGCGCACGACCATGCGGCCCGTGATGCCGAGGTAGCGGCTGACCGCCCGCGTCTCGACCGCGCTGCGCGCGTACGAGGCTGGCGCCTCCGGCCGCATCGCCTCGGCGGGCGGCACCGCCACGGCCCGGCGGACGGCGGTGAACGCGCCGGCTGCCGCCGACACGAGCGTCAGGCCGGCGGCCTGCACGACGATGGCGGGCCGGATCTCGAACAGGAGGACGGGGAAACGGAAGAACTGGTTGTAGATGTCGATGATGGCCACGCCCATCCACACGCCGGCCACCACACCGGCGGCCGTGCCGGCCAGCGCGATGGCGAGCGCCCATTTGGCGTAGTGCCAGCCGAGCGCCAGGTTGTCGTAGCCGAGTGCCTTGAGCGCAGCGATCTGCGGCCGCTGCAGCGCGAGCGCCCGGGTCAGCGCCACGTTGAGAATGAACGCCGCCACGCCCAGGAAGATCAGCGGCAGGATGAAGCCGAAGTTCTGGAGCTGGGTGAGCTCGCTTTCGAGCGTCCAGTGCGACAACTGGAGCGCGCGGGGGATGGCGCCGAGCGCGCCGTACGGTTCGAGGAGGCGATCCAGCGCCGCGATCGCCGCGCCGGACGAGGCCCCCGGCGTCAGCCGGAGCGCCACGTCGTTGAAGCCGCCCTCCATGTCGAAGGCGGCCGCCAGGGCGCGCCGGTCCATCCAGAAGGGGCCGTACAGCCGGTCGTCCGGGAAGATCTCGCCGGGGCGGATGTTGTAGATGTGTTCGGGCGATAGCGCCACGCCGACGATGGTGAGGTCGCGCAGCCGGCCGTTGATGACCGCGCCGACCTGGTCGCCGAGCTCGAGGCCGTTGGCGTCCACGAAGCCCTCGCCCGCGACGACTTCGTCCGGCCTGGCCGGATCCACCCATCGGCCACGTCTGAGGAAGAGGTCGTTGACCTCCGGCCTGCGGCCGGCCGGGATGGAGATGAGCTGGCCGCTGGCGGGCTCTTCGAGGCCGGGCACGTCCAGCGTCACCGTGGCCACCACGCGCGTTTCGAGCGCCGCCACGCCGGGGATGCCGCGCAGCCGGCGTTCAAGCGAGGCAGGCGCCCGCTTCACCGAGGCGAACACGTCGCCGAACCGCTGCTGCTGATAGAACGCCTGCTGCGTCGATCGCAGGGAGTCGAAGTTCGACAGATACATCACGAACATCGACACGCCCGCGGCCACTACGACGGCGATCGCCAGCGCCTGCCCCCTCATCGTCAGCAGGTCGCGGAGCAGCTTCCGGTTCAGGGCGGAGATCGTCATACCGGCTACCAGGACAGCTCCCGCGGCGCGCGCTTGTCCGTCCGCTCCTCGACGCCGGCCACCTGGCCGTCGGCCAGACGGACCACGCGATCCGCCATCTCGGAGATCGCCGAGTTGTGCGTGATGACGATGGTCGTCGTGCCCAGCCCCGCGTTCACGCGGGCGAGGGCCTCGAGCACGACGACGCCCGTCGAGATGTCGAGGGCGCCCGTGGGCTCGTCGCAGAGGAGCACCGCCGGCCGCTTGGCGATGGCGCGAGCGATGGCGACGCGCTGCTGCTCGCCGCCCGAGAGCTGCGCGGGGAAATGATGGCGCCGCGGCCGGAGGCCGACCATGTCGAGCGCGTCGTCGGGATCCATCGGCGCGTCGGAGATTTCGGTCACGAGTGAGACGTTCTCGCGCGCCGTCAGGCTGGGAATCAGGTTGTAGAACTGGAAGACGAAGCCGACGTGCCGGCGGCGGAAGGCCGTGAGCGCCGCTTCGCCGGCGGCGGTCAGGTCGTCGGTGCGGTAGAGCACGCGCCCGCTGGTCGGCACGTCCAGGCCACCCAGGATGTTGAGCAGCGTCGACTTGCCCGATCCCGAGGGGCCCAGCAGCACGGCGAAGTGGCCCTCGTGGAAGCGCAGGCTCACGCGGCGCAACGCGTGGATCTCCACTTCGCCCATCCGGTAGACCTTCGTCAGATCCGTGACGTCGAACACCACCGCGGGCGTCACGCTCATGCGGCGTGGCCGGCCGGGCCTCGGGGGTCGTCCAGCGGGTGACGCACGATCAGGTGATCCTCGACCAGCCGCCCGCCGACGAGGTGCTCCTGGATGATCCGCTCGAGGACCTCCGGATCGCAGCCGTGGTACCACGCGCCTTCCGGGTAGACGACGGCAATCGGGCCGCCTTTGCAGATGCGGAGGCAGTTCGCCTTGGTCCGGAGCACGCCGCCCTGCTCGGAGAGGCCCAGCTCCTTCAGCCGGCGCTTGAGGTGGTCCCAGGCCGCGAGCCCGCGCGCCTTGTCGCAGCACTTGGGCGTGGTCTGGTCGCAGCAGAGCAGGATGTGGCGGCGGCTGACCGGCACGCCGACCTGCTCGGCCAGGGTGGCAAGCGGGTCCGACACGCATCCAGGGTACCTCGGCTCACGGCTGCGGTCTCGGGCCGGCTTCAGACGGCCCGTCCGAGTCCGCGGGCGATCCAGCCCGCGATCAGATCCTGCAGATCCGCGTAGACCTGCTGTGCGGTCCGCGGCCCGCCCTTGCGGGGTGCGAGGGAGTGGTCGCCACCCTCGACGGCGTGGATCGTCACGGGCCCCGGCACCGTGCGGAAGTGCGGATCCAGTTCCTCGGGCGAGCCGAACGGATCGCGCGTGCCCTGCAGGCACAGCACCGGTACGCGGATCGCCGGCAGGTGCGCGCTGCGCAGCTGATCCGGCTTGCCCGGCGGGTGCAGCGGGTAACCGAGCAGAATCAGACCCCGCAGGCCAGCCGCGAAGTCGTCCCCCGCCGCGGCCAGGTGCGACGCGATGCGGCCCCCCATCGACTTGCCGCCAACGAAGAGCGCGTTGCCCTCGAGTTGAGGATGAGTCGCCGCGGCGGCGACCACCGCTCGAAAACAGGCTTCCAGGACCGGAACGCGATCCGGCACCTTCCCCTTCGCGTCGATGTAGGGGAAGTTGAACGTCATCACGTCCACACCCCGGACGGCCAGGGCGGACGCGAATCCGGACATGAACGGGTGGTGCTGGCCGGCGCCCGCGCCGTGCGCGAGCACGAGAGTGGCACCGCGGCGGCGCCCGGCGTCCGCCGGGTACGCCAGTGCGCTGGACTCGCCGGCGTCGCTCACGACGCGAAGGGCAGTCACCATGCCGCCTGACGACCTTCAGGCTCCTGGATGGCGTGGGGCTCGCACAGCGGCGCGAGCCGGAATCCCCGGGCCTGGAGCGCCGGGGCCAGCAGTCTGGTGGCGTCGACGGCGTACCCGCGGCTCGCCTCCGGGTTCCGGTGGTGGCCGTCGTGCATCACGATGATGTCGCCAGCCGACGCCTTCCGCGCCAGACGCCGGGCCAGCCCCTCCGCATCCCTGGGCAGATAGAAGTTGAAGTCCCACAACCCCCACGACCACCCCACGAGCCGGTGGTCGATGCTGATCAACCCCTCGTACATCGGCCCGCCGCGCCAGCCGGCGTGCGGGCGGAACAGCGGGCACGGCCGTCGGCCGGTGAGCTGCCCGATGCGATCGGCCTGACGGGTCACCTGCGCGGCCAGCCCCTCTGGTGTGAGGAACGTCAGCATTCTCGTATCCGAGTGCAGCGCAACGCCGTGGCCCTCCTCGAACATGCGCCGGATGATGGGCGCCGTGTCCTCGTGGACGTACGCGTCGATGAGGAAGAAGGTCGCGCGCGCGTCCGCATCGCCGAGCACGTCCAGCAGTGCCGGGGTTGCCGTCGGATTGGGTCCGTCGTCGAACGTCAGGTAGATGGTGGGCGGCTGGCCGGGCTCCTCTTGCACGTGCCAGAGCGAGTGTCCCGGTGCGAAGGCCTCGAGCAGGAACGGAAAGGGGGCCGAATGCGACAGGCAGAACGCCATGAACCCGACGGCCAGCAGCCAGAACATCGGCCCATCTTACGGGACGGACAGGACGGTGCTCAGCCGCTGCGGTCGCCGAGGCCAACCCGGCTTCGGCGGCGGCGACGGGCGCCTCCCACGCAGGGCAGGCGGCGCTCTCCGACCTTGCCGTCGCGCCGGCCCACGGCCCAGGTCCACGTTCCGACGCCTGCGTCCCGACGCCCAGGTCCCGGCGGAGACCCGGGTCGTCAATGCCATCCCCAATCGCAAATGACACATCACAAGTCGCACTGTGGGGGTAGGATGTCTCCGTCGTCTCCGGTACCGACAGCAAGGAGCTCGTCCATGGCCGAAATGACTCTGACGGTGAACGGCGCCACTCGCACGGTTGACGTGGCTCCCGACACGCCCCTGGTCTACGTCCTTCGCAACCAGTTCATGCTCGGCGGTGTTCGCCTGGGCTGCGGGATGTCGCAGTGCGGCGCCTGCGCCGTGCTGGTGGACGGCAGGGAGGTGCGCTCCTGCGTGACGCTGGCGTCCCGTGTCGCCGGCTCGAAGATCCACACCATCGAGGGGCTGCCGGCGCTCTGGGCGGAGGCGCGCGAAGGGACTGCGGCCGGGGGGCTCCACCCCGTCCAGCAGGCCTGGATCGACGAGCAGGTGCCGCAGTGCGGCTATTGCCAGAGCGGGATGATGATCGCCGCCGTCGACCTGCTGGCGCGCGTGCCGTCGCCATCGGTGGCCCAGATCCGCGAGGCGTTCACCGACGCGCCCCCGTCGCCCCACCTGTGCCGCTGCGGCACGTATCCAGCCATCATCGACGCCGTGCAGCGCGCCGCGCGCGCCATGGCCCTGTGAGGGAGGACGCCATGATCTCCACGCCCACGCTGACGCGGCGTCAGTTCGTCAAGGCCGGTGGCGCGCTCGTCGTGTCGGCGAGCCTGCCCTCGCTCTCGTCGCGCGGCTCGGTCGAGGCGGCCGGCAGCACACTGGACGCCACGAAGCTCGCCTCGTGGATCGAGATCCATGACGACGGGCGCCTGCTCGTCCGCACCGGGAAGATCGAAACCGGGACCGGAATGAGCGCGTTCTACGCGCAGGTCGTGGCCGAAGAGCTGCGCGTGCGCCCCGAGGTCATCAGCCTCGTGCTGGGCCACACCGACGAGACGCCGGACGGCGGCTTCTCGGCCGGCTTCCTGACTGGCGCGAACAACCTGCGCAAAGTCGCTGCGTACACCTATCAGGCGCTGCTCGACCTGGCGGCGGGTGCACTCAACGCACCGAAGGATGCGCTCGCGGTCACCGACGGCGTCGTCAGCGGCGGTGGCCGCCGCATCAGCTACGCCGGCCTGGTGCGGGGCCAGCGGCTCGAGCTCACGATCCCGATCGGTGGCAGCCTGCCGGCGCTCGATCCCGGGCAGCCGACGGGCCTGAGCGGACTGACCGGACTGCAGGTCAGCGGCACGCCGCCGACCAGGGAGATTCCGCAGTACTCCGTGATCGGCGAGTCGTTCCCGGTCCCGACAGTGGCGGAGCGCGTCAGGGGCGACACCGAATGGGTGGGCGACGTCCGCCTGCCCGGCATGCTGCACGCGCGCATGGTGCGCCCCTCGGCAGTGGGGGCGACGCTGGTTCGCGCCGGGTCGGTCGATCGGGCCCGTTTCCCGAACGCCGAGGTCGTCACGAAGGGCAATCTCGTCGCCGTCGTCTCGCCCGACGAGTGGGAAGCCGTGGCGGCAGCGCGCGCGGTGGCGGCTTCGACCACCTGGTCCGACTGGAGCGGGCTGCCGGGCCATGACGAGGTCACGGCCACGCTTCGCGCTCAGCCGTGGGGCGCACCGTCGCACGAGCGGGGCGACGCCGCGAAGGTCTCAGCTGCGCTCTCGGCGGCGGCGAAGACGGTCGAGGCCAGCTACGAGCAGCCGTTCACGCGTCACGCGCCGATGGGGGCGTACGTGGCGGTCGCGGACGTCCGTCGCGACGGTTCGGCCACCGTGCACACGGCGTCGGCGCAGTCCCAGGGGCTGCGGGTGCAGATCGCGCACGCGCTGGGCGTGGACGTGGAGAAGGTCGTCGTGCGCTGGCACCAGGGCCCCGCGCAGTACGGGCGCACCACGTGGGGCGGGGATGGCGCGGAAGGCGACGCGGCGATCCTGTCGCAGCTGGTGGGCAGTCCCGTGCGCGTGCAGTGGACCATTCAGGAGGACCTGGCCTGGTCGACCGTGTCGCCCGCGTGGGTCGCGGACGTGAAGGGCGCGCTCGATACTGAGGGCCGGCTCTCAGCCGTGCACAGCGACTGGTACGCCCCGCACGAGAACGACGCGCGGCTGCTCGGCGCGCTGCTGGCCGGCGCGCCGTCGGTCACGCCGCTCGCGACCAACCGCGTGTCCACGGTGTGGGCCTACGAGAAGATCCCGGTGCTCGAGCGGGCGTTTGCGATGCCAAGCCTCGGCGCGGACGCCACGAGCGCCGGCCTGCGCGGCAACATCATGCGTACGCCGTGGCAGCGCCAGCAGAACTTCGCCACCGAGGCGCTCATCAACGAGGCGGCGGCCGCTGCCGGCGCCGACCCGATCCAGTACCGGATCGACCACACGACCAACCCGCGCCTGATCGAGCTGCTCCGCGCGACCGCGAAGGAGGCGGGCTGGGATCCGCGGCCGTCACCGCGGCCGGGCGCGCGCCGCACGGGTGGCGGCCTGCTGGCGGGGCGTGGCGTGGCCGTGATGATCCGGAGCGATGCGCCCTGGGTCGCGATCGCCGAGGTCACCGTGGCGCCGGATACGGGCGAGGTGCGGGTGACCCGCTTCACCGTGGGACTGGACTGCGGCAAGGTGATGAACCCGCGGCAGCTGCGGCTGACGGTACAGGGCGGCATCGTGCAGGGGCTCGGTGAGGCGCTGACCGAAGAGGTGACCTTCGACCGGCAGAAGGTGACGAGCACCGACTGGACGCGCTACCGGATTCCCACCATGGGCTCGACGCCCGACATCCGGATGGTGATCACGTCCTACGACGATCGTGGCATCAACAGCGCGGGCGAGGCGCCCAACGCGCTGCCGCCTCCGGCAGTGGCCGCGGCGATCTTCGATGCCACGGGGGTGCCGCCCCGGCGGATTCCGCTGACGGCGGCGTACGTGAAGAAGCTGCTGTCGGCCTGACTCCGCCTCGGCTGCAGCTTCGGCGGACTCGCCGCAGCCGTGGCGAAGGCGGTCAGCGGCCGTCGCCCGGCAGCGCCGTGTGCTTCGCGGCCATGACGGCCATGATGGCCGTCGAGGCCGCCACCACAGCGATGGCGTGCATGCGCTGGCCGCGCCGCCACAGTTCTGGGCGTGGGCAGATCGGGGTGGGATGGGCTACGTGGCGGATCAGGCGTCGATCTGCAGGCGGTCCAGGTAGCGGTAGAGCGACCTTCGGCTCATGCCGAGGGCACGGGCGGCGGCAACCTTGTTGCCGCCCACCTGCCTCAGCACGCGTGCGATCTGCTCCCGCTGGGCGGTCGCCAGCAGGTTCGGATCCCCGGGCGACCTGGCGGCCGCCTGGAGCGGTGACTCTCTCCGGACAGCCGGCGGGACCCGGGCGGCCGCGTAGGTGGGCGATGACGCGGCCATCGCCTTGCTGATGTCGCGGTCGCTCAGAATCCGGCTGTCCGACAGGATGCAGGCCCGCTCGATGACATGGCGCAGTTCCCGGATGTTGCCCGGCCAAGCCGCGTCGTGGAGCAGCCGCTCGGCGGTCGAGCTGACGCCGGTGATCGGGCGGTTCAAGCGCTCGCCGAACTCGCGCGTGAACTTCGCCACCAGATAGGGGATGTCTTCCAGCCGCTCGCGCAGCGGTGGCAGATGGATCTCGATGATGCTGAGGCGGTAGAAGAGATCCGACCGGAACCGGCCGGCGGCCGCCTCGGCCCGCAGATCGCGGTTGGTCGCGGCGACCACCTGCACGTCCACCTTGCGGGTTTCGAGCGACCCGACGCGCTGCACCTCGCCGTACTCGACCGCGCGCAGCAGCTTCGCCTGCAGCGGGAGCGGCAGTTCCCCCGCCTCGTCCAGGAACAGCGTGCCGCCGTCGGCGTGCTCGAACAGGCCCACCTTGTTGTCGGTGGCTCCCGTGAACGCGCCCCGGACGTGGCCGAACAGCTCGCTCTCGAACAGAGTCTCGACGACCGCCGAACAATTCAGCGTGGACATCCGCCGCGTGCGCCGGGGGCCCAGCTTGTGCAGCGCCTGCGCGACCAGCTCCTTGCCCGTGCCGGTTTCACCCGTGATCAGCACCGTGCGCGAGTGGGGCGCCAGCCGCCGGATCGAGTCGAACAGCTCCTGCATCAGCGGGCTGCGGCCGATCATCCCGTAGAACTCGAACTGCTTCGCCACTTCGGCGTCCACCCGCATCCAGCGTTCACGGCGGCGGATGCTCTCGCGGACGGTGATCAGCAGCTCGCTCAGCCGGTCGAAGTCGAACGGCTTGGTGAGGTAGTCGAGCGCTCCCGCCTTGATGGCGTGGACCGCCGAGTCGATGCTCGCCGCGCCGGTCATCAGGATGACCTTGCAGCCGGGGTTGCTGGCGTGCACCGCTTTCAGCACGTCCAACCCGTCCATGTCCGGCATCTGCAGGTCGACCAGGATCGCGTCGGGCTTCACCTCATCCAGCGCAGCCAGCGCCTCGCGTCCCCCGGGACGCACGATCGCTTCGAAGCCGAGCTGGCGGGCGAATCGCTGGACGATCGCCAGCACGGACGGGTCATCGTCCACGATCAGGAGCCTGGTCGTTTCGGCGGTCATGCGGAAGCCCCTAGTGTAAGGGCAAGGAAGGAGACTTTAGACACACAATTTGGATCCGGACACGCGCGCATGTGGCCCGATCGCAGAAATGTCGTCTATTTCAAGCCAAAACGACGTTTGTAGTCCGGCCAGCCGGCCTTCAGATGGAGGAACGAAGTCAGATCCGCACAGCGAAGGAACGGGTTGGTGGCGCGTTCGAGGGCGATGGTCGAGCTGGGACGAACACCGTAGTCGTGCCCCGGCCACACGGACGTCTGGTCGGGGAGCGCCAGGAGCATGCGCTGGAGCGATTCCCACTCTTCACGCGCGGCCGCCTCGCTGGTGGTGCCGCCGACCTTGCCCACGAACAGGTGGTCACCGGTCAGCGCCAGGCCCCATTCGGGCTCGAACACGATGAGATGGTCGGCTGCGTGTCCGGGCACGAAGAGAAAGCGGAGCCGCAGTGACCCCACCGTCAGTTCGCTCCCGTCGGCCACGGCCACGTCCGGCCGGTCCGGCAGCGCAGGGTGACCCACGACCGGAGCACCGGTCAGCTCGACCGCCCGCTGGTTGCCGTTGGTGTGATCGGGGTGGCCGTGCGTGTTGACGATGTGCGTGATGCGGATCGACTGTCCGTGCGCGCGCGCCACGAGCCCGTCCGGATCGTACGACGGGTCGATCAGCACGCCGGCTGCCGCATCACGATCGGCGAGCAGGTACCCGAAGTTCCGATCGCCTCCCGTGCGGTGCTGCTCGAAGATCAGGCGCATCCGTGGGGCACGCAGCGCCGTCAGACGACGCCGGCCGTCTCCGCGACGCGCTGCGGCGCGCCGGCCAGCGTCCGGAGGATCCGGCGGAGCGGCTCGGCCGCGCCCCACAACAACTGGTCGCCGACGGTGAAGGCGGAAAGGTACTCCGGCCCGAACGCCAGCTTGCGCAACCGGCCGACCGGCACGCCCAGGGTTCCGGTGACGGCGGCAGGCGTCAGGTCGCGCAGCGTGGCGTCCTTTCGGTTCGGTACGACGGTGACCCATTCGTGTGCCGAGGCGAGGAGGTGCTCGATGTCCGTCAGCGGGAGGTCGCGGGTCAGCTTGATGGTGAGCGCCTGGCTGTGGCACCGCATGGACCCGATGCGCACGCACAGGCCGTCCACGGGAATCGGCGTCGCCTGGCGGTCGAGGATCCTGTTGGCCTCGACCATGCCCTTCCACTCTTCCCTGCTCTGGCCGTTGCCCAGATCCTTGTCGATCCAGGGGAGCAGGGAGCCCGCCAGCGGATGGCCGAACTCGCCGGTCGGCAGCCCGGGACTGCGGAGCCCGGCGGCCACGGCGCGGTCGATGTCCAGCACGGCGGAAGCCGGGTCGTCGACCAGCGCAGCGGCAGCACCGTGCAGGGCGCCCATCTGCGCGACCAGCTCCCGCATGTGCCGGGCGCCCGCCCCGGACGCGGCCTGGTAGGTCATGGCGCTGACCCATTCCACCAGCCCCTCGCGGAACAGCCCGGCCAGCGCCATCAGCATCAGGCTGACGGTGCAGTTGCCGCCGATGTAGTTCTTCACGCCGCGCGCCCGCGCGCGCTCGATCACGTCGTGGTTCACCGGGTCCAGCACGATGATCGCGTCGTCGGCCAGCCGCAGTGTCGAGGCCGCGTCGATCCAGTAGCCCGTCCAGCCCGCCTCGCGCAGCCGCGGGTACATCTCCGAGGTGTAGTCGCCGCCCTGACAGGAGATGAGCACGTCCATGGGGAGGAGCGCGTCCAGGTCCGCGGCGTGGGCGACCGCGGGAGCGGCCTTGCCCACGTCGGGTGGGCGGGCGCCTGCCTGGGACGTGGAGAAGAAGACCGGGTCGAAAAGCTCGAAGTCACGTTCCTCGCGCATGCGCTGCACGAGGACCGAGCCGACCATGCCGCGCCAGCCGATGAGTCCAACCAACATTCGACCATAATACTCGCACGTCACTGACGGGACGTGCACGGCGGGGACATGCGATGAAGCTGCTGATCGTGGGCTACGGCCGGATGGGGCGCCTCGTGGAGGAACTGGCGCGTGCCGACGGCATCGAGGTCGCCGGCCGGGTGGACGTGGACAACGCCGACGGCGACTGGCCGGCCGCCGATGTGGCCGTCGACTTCTCCATCGCCTCAGCCGTGCCGCACACGCTCACGCGTCTGGCCGCAACGAAGACCGCGGTCGTCATCGGCACCACCGGATGGCGGTCCGAGGAAGCGGCCATGCGCCGGCTGGCCGGCGAGGCCGGCATCGGTGTAGTCGCTGCTCCGAACTTCTCGATCGGTGTCAACGTGTTCGGGCTGCTCGTGGCCGAGGCGGCCAGGCTGATGGCCGCGCAGCCGGGGTTCGGCGCATGGCTGCACGAGGCGCACCACGCGGCGAAGGTCGATGCGCCGTCGGGTACGGCGCTCACGCTGCTGGACGCCATGCGGGCCGCCGGCTTCGACAGGTCGATCGACGTATCGTCCACCCGTGCGGGTATGATTCCCGGCACGCACACGGTCGGATTCGATAGCAGCGCCGATACCATCGAGTTGATCCACCGCGCCCGCGACCGGAGCGGCTTCGCGCGCGGAGCGCTCGTGGCCGCGCGGTGGATCGTCGGGCGCTGCGGGTGGTACTCGATGCAGGACGTCCTGCGGGCCGGTCCCGGCCGTGAGCCCTGAGCCGCAGACCGTGAGCCGTGATCCCCGTGACTGACACCTCGCCACGCAGGCCATGGACCGGGGTGGGCACCGCCCTGGTGACGCCCTTCAAGGCGGACGGCAGTCTGGACGAGGCTGCCATCCGGCGGCTGGCCCGCAGGCAGATCGAGGCGGGTGTGCACTTCCTGTCGCCCTGCGGCACTACTGGCGAGGCGCCGACGCTGTCAGGCGACGAGAAGATCCGGGTCGTGGAGCTGGTGGTCGAGGCCGCGGCCGGGCGTGTGCCCGTGCTGGCCGGCGCCGGCGGCTACCACACGGGGCAGGTGGCGGAGCTGGTGCCGCGGCTGGCCCGTGCCGGCGCCAGCGGCATCCTGTCGGTGACGCCCTACTACAGCAGGCCGACGCCGGAGGGCCTGGTCGAGCACTACAAGGCCGTGTGCGGGGCGACGGATCTCCCGGTCGTGCTGTACAACGTGCCGGGTCGGACCGGCGTGAACGTCGATCCGGCCACGCTTGCCCGGATCGCCAGGCTGCCGAACCTGGTCGGCGTCAAGGAGGCGTCGGGCAACGTCACGCAGATGGCGGAGATCTGCGTCAGCCTGCCGGAGGACTTCATCGTGCTGTCCGGCGACGATGCCCTGACGCTGCCGCTGATGTCCGTCGGAGGGCGCGGCGTGATCTCGGTCGTGTCGAACGAAGTGCCCGCCGAGATGGTGCGCATGGTCGAAGCGGCGGAACGCGGGGACGTGCGCGATGCCGTCGGGGTGTTCCGGCGGCTGCTGCCGTTGATGCTGGCCAACTTCATCGAGTCGAATCCCGGACCCGTGAAGGCGGCGATGGCCGAGATGGGGTTGCTC
>VFZH01000031.1 GCA_016871255.1 Acidimicrobiia bacterium
GGGCGGCGCAGGCGGGGCAGGCGCAGGCGGTGTGGGATCGTCAGCCATGACTCGGGGGCGAATCTGCCGTCGGACGGGCCGTGGAGCGCGTCAGGCCCACTCCAGCGCCCCCTTCTTCCACGCGTACACGAACCCGACCACGAGGATGAAGAGGAACACCATCATCTCGATCAGCCCGAACCACCCGAGCTCTTCGAGGATGACGGCCCAGGGAAACATGAAGACCGTCTCCACGTCGAAGATGACGAACAGCATCGCCACCAGGTAGTAGCGGATGCTGTAGCGATCGCGTGCGTCGGTGGCCGGCTGGATGCCGCACTCGTACGGGTCCAGCTTCACCTTGTTGTACTTGTTCGTCTGGAGCAGCCGCGACGGGAGCAGCGTCACGCCCGCAAAGCCGATGGCCACCAGGAGAAACAGGACGATGGGGACGAACTCCTGCGGCATCGTGACGGACCTCCCGTCGGCCCGGCGCGGTGGTCCGACGACGTAGACGCCTGCTCATCGGCTGTAGCGGCAGCCGCGCCCGCCGATCGCGGCGTCTCGCCGACCGGCGCAAAAATGGCGTGTTTTATAACACGCGACCTGAGGGGTGTCAACTGAGGCACCCCGGCGGACCGGGCCCTGATCGAAGCCCGCAAGTCTCTTTTTTTCAACGACTTTCTGCCAGTATCGAGCTTGACCCTGCTCCGACGCGGCACCTATACTGTGGCAGTCCGCCGTCGGGCTCGCAACACCTTTCCACGAGACGCACGCATGAGGTTTCGAGGCGCGGTCGTGATGTCCGCCGCAGCGGTCGTGTTGATCGCCGCCGGTGTCGGGATCCGCGCACAGAGCGCCCGGGAGCAGACACTGTTCGTCAGCGCCCTGGATGCGAGCGGCGAACCGGTCCTCGACCTCTCCGCGAACGAGATCGTCGTCCTCGAAAACGGCGCCCGGCGCGAGGTGCTCCGGCTGACGCCCGCGACCGAGCCGATGGACATCGCCCTGCTGGTGGACAACAGCGCCGCCGTTGACGGCGATCTGGTGCCCCTCCGCCGGGCGCTCACGGCCTTCGTGGACGCGATGTCCCGCGAGCACCGCATCGCGATCTTCGGCCTCGCCGCACGCCCCACGATCTTCGCGGAGTACACCGGGGACGTGGAGCGGCTCCATGCGGCCATCGGCTTGCTGTTCCCGGATTCCCAGTCGGGCATGACGCTGCTCGATGCGCTGGTCGAAGTCTCGCGCGGCCTCGAACGGCGCGATGCCACCCGGGCGGCCCTGATTGCCGTCATCACCGACGGCCAGGAACTGGGCCATGAGGACGATCGGTCCGCGCTGGACGCCCTCCGCCGCGCCGGCGCATCGCTGCACGCGGTCGGCGTCGGACAGTTCACCGGGACGGGCGGCGACACGATGCGGTATC
Organism: Acidimicrobiia bacterium; assembly: GCA_016871255.1. Classification (GTDB taxonomy): domain Bacteria; phylum Acidobacteriota; class Vicinamibacteria; order Vicinamibacterales; family UBA2999; genus VFZH01. The sequence goes on from VFZH01000031.1 coordinate 1,409, forward strand.
GGGACCTGGCGCTCGCCCAGGGCACGCGCGACACCGGCGGGCGTTTCGACACGCTGCTGAACAGCCTGGGCTGGCCCCGGGCGCTCGAGCAGCTGGCCCGCGAGCTGTCGTCGCAGTACAAGGTCGTGTACGGCCGGCCGGAATCGCTCATCCCGCCGGACCCGGCCGAGGTCTCGTCCACGCGTCCGGGCGTCGCCGTACGCGCCACGCCCGCCCGCGCGAGCAGAGGGGCGCGATGACGGTGCGCCGCTGGTGGACGGGCGCGGCGGTCGCCGCGCTCGGTGCCGCCACGCTGGCGGCCCAGGACGAACGCACGTTCCGCTCGGCAGTGGACATCGTGTCGCTGAGCATCACGGTGACCGACGCGGCGTCGCGCTACGTCACCGATCTGACACAGCAGGACTTCCAGGTCTTCGAGGACGGCACGCTCCAGAACATCTCGTTCTTCAGCCGCCGCCAGCAGCCGGTGGCCCTGTCGCTGCTGCTCGACAGCAGCGCGAGCATGGAAGACAAGCTGCCGACGCTCCGGACCGCGGCCGCGAACTTCGTCAGGCGCCTGCAGCCGAAGGACCTCGCCCAGATCATCGACTTCGACGTCCGGGCGCAGATCCTGCAGGACTTCACCGCCTCGCAGGACGAGCTCGAATCCGCCATCGGCCGGACGGCGGCCGGCGGGTCCACCTCCATGTACAACGCGATCTTCGTCGCGCTCGCCGAGATGAAGAAGATCCAGGCGCGGTCGGACGAGGACATCCGCCGGCAGGCCGTGGTCGTGTTCAGCGACGGGGAGGACACCTCCAGCGTCGTGTCGTTCGAGGAGGTGCTCGATCGGGCCAGGCGCTCGGAGACGGCGATCTACAGCATCGGCCTGCAGTCGGTGACGAGCGCCCAGAACCGGGGCTTCCAGGAAGCGGCGTACGTGATGCGGCAACTGGCGCAGGAGACCGGTGGGCGCGCGTTCTTCGCCAAGCGCATCGAGGATCTCGACGGGGTCTACTCGGAGATCGCCGACGAGCTGTCGAGCCAGTACACGATCGCGTACACGCCGAAGAACCAGATGCGCAACGGGGCCTGGCGCCGCATCGTCGTCCAGGTGCAGCGCGAGAACGCGACCCCGAGAACCAAGCGCGGCTACTACGCGCCAACGGCGAAGTGACGTGGACGCCGTTCCACTGTTCATCTACGCCGCCGCCGCGGCGCTCTACGCGGTCCATTTCGCGCGCCGCGACGGGCGCAGCGGGCGGGCGGCCACGATGCTCCTCATCGCGGGGGCCTGCGCGCACACCTTCATCATCGGCATGCAGACGATGGAGGTGTGGAACGCGCCGTTCGGCAGCCCCTCGCGCGCGGTGTCCACGTTCGTCTGGCTGCTCGCGCTCTCCTACCTCTACACCGAGTTGACGACCGACGAGCGGGCGATGGGCGCCTTCATCCTGCCCGTCATGGCGCTGCTCCAGATCGTGCCGGCCGTCGTCCAGGGACGCGAAGGCACCGACCCGCTGCTCGACAGCCCCTGGTTCTGGGTCCACATGCTGTCGCTGCTCTTCGCCTATGCCAGCTTCGCCCTCGCGGGCGTCCTCGGGCTCACCTACGTCCTGCAGTTCAAGGAGATCAAGCGGAAGAGCCTCGGGTTCTTCTTCCCGCGGCTGCCGTCCCTGCACGTGCTCGACGAGATGAACTCGCGGGCGGTCACGGTGGGCTGGGCGTTCCTCACGCTCGGAGTCGCGGTCGGCTTCGTCTGGGCGTCACAGGCACGCGCCGTGTCACCCGACGACCCGCAGGTGCAGGCGTTCTCGGCCGCCGACCCGAAGATCCTCGTCACGGTCCTGGCGTGGGCCGTGTATTCGTTCGCGGTCGTGGCCCGGCGGGCGATGGGCTGGCACGGCCGGCGCGCGGCGTGGCTGTCGGCGCTCGGCTTCGTCATCGTCATGCTGAGCTTCCTGCCCATCAACTACTTCGTGACCACGTCGCACACCTTCCAGTAGGCCCGACGTGCACCTGTTCCTGCTCGGGGTGAGTCATCGCACGGCGCCGGTCGAGCTGCGGGAGCGGCTGGACTTCGCCAGCCGCGACGTGGGGGCCGCGGTGGAGGCGCTCTGCGCGCGCACCTCGGCCACCGAAACGGTGGTCCTCTCGACCTGCAACCGGTCCGAGCTGTACGTCGCCGCCGACAACGTCTCGCACGCGCGCGACGAGCTGGTGCGCTTCCTGAGCGACTACCACCACGTCCCGGTCGACCAGTTCACGCCGCACCTCTTCGGCCGCGAGGACGCCGAAGTCGCGCACCATCTGTTTCGCGTCGCCGCCGGACTCGACTCGCTCGTGGTCGGTGAGCCGCAGGTGCTCGGGCAGGTGAAGAGCGCCTTCGCCGTGGCGTCCGATCGCCGCTGCTCCGGCCCCTTCCTGAACAAGCTCTTCACCTCGTCGTTCGCCGTGGGCAAACGGGTGCGCACCGAGACGGGGCTGGGTGAAGGCGCCGTGTCGGTGAGCTTTGCGGCCGTGCAGCTCGCGCGGAAGATCTTCGGCCGGCTGGCCGGCCGGCGGGTGCTGGTGATCGGCACGGGCGAAATGGGCAAGCTCGCCGCCCAGCACCTGCGCACACAGGGCGTGGGCGAGGTCGCGATCGCGGGACGGACGATCGAGCGGGCGCGGGCGGTCGCGGACGCCGTGGGCGGCGCGGCCATTCCGTGGGCCGAGGTGATGAGCGCGCTCGCGCGCGCCGACATCGTGATCACCGCCACCGGATCGCAGGTGCCGATCCTGACCCGGGCGGCGCTCGAGCCGATCATGGGGCGCGGGCGCCGCGACCCGCTGTTCATCATCGACATCGCCGTCCCCCGCGACGTGGAGTCCGCGGCCGGCGACATCGAACAGGTCTTCCTCTACAACGTGGACGACCTGCAGGCGATCGTGCAGGAGAACCTGACCCGCCGCTCCGCCGAGGTGCAGCGCGCCGAAGAGATCGTGGCCGAAGAAGTCGGCCGCTTCATGGTGTGGCGACGCTCGCGGACGGTCGTCCCGACGGTCGTCGCGCTGCGGCGCCGGTTCGACACGATCCGTCGATCCGAGCTCGAGCGCCTCGACGCCAAGCTGGCCGGACTGGACCCCGACGCCCGCGCGCGCGTGGACGAGCTGACCCGGCTCATCGTCGAGAAGCTGCTGCTCGAGCCGACCGAACAGCTCAAGGCGCTGCCGGACGAGGAGACGCAGGTCGCCTACACCGACGCCGTCCGCCGCCTGTTCGCGCTCAGGGCCGAGGACGCCGACGCGGCGGCGGCAGATCCCGACCCGACCCCATCGAAGAACCAGCCCGGGTGACGGGCCTGCCACGATCGTGAGCATCCACCCCGGTTCGATCGAGGACCCATCTCCGTGCTGAGAATCGGAACCCGAGGCAGCGCCCTCGCCCTGTACCAGGCCAACACCGTGGCCGGCCGCCTCCGTCAGGCCGGCGTCGCCGTCGACGTAGTCGTGATCAGGACATCCGGCGATCGCCTCGCCGAGGCCGCCTTGTCGGAGATCGGCGGCAAGCGCGTGTTCGTGAAGGAGATCGAGGACGCGCTGCTGGCCGGCACGATCGATCTGGCGGTCCACAGCGCCAAGGATCTCCCGGTCGTCCTGCCGGACGGACTCGAGATCGCTGCCGTGCTGCCGCGGGAGGACCCGCGTGACGCGCTGGTCCTGCCTCCGATGCCCGACTCGGATCCGGAGATCCAGCCGCTGGACGACGTGCTCCGGCGCCTGGGCCCGGCGCCGCGCATCGGGACCAGCAGCGTCCGGCGTGTGGCGCAGCTCGCCAGGCTCGTGCCGGACGCCGCCTTCCTCCCCATCCGCGGGAACGTGGACACCCGGCTTCGCAAGCTGGATGACGGCGAGTTCGAGGCGATCGTGCTGGCGGCCGCGGGCCTTCGCCGTCTCGGGTTCGCCAGCCGCATCTCCGCGATGGTGCCTGCCGCGGCGTGTGTGCCCGCCCCGGGTCAGGGCATCATCGCCATCGAGACCCGGACGGACGACGATCGCGCGCGCGCCCCCCTGCACGTGCTCGACGACGGCCCGGCGCGCGTGGCGTTCGACACCGAGCGGGTCGTCGTGCGGCGGCTGGGCGGCGGGTGCCAGATGCCGATCGGCGCCTTCGCGGACATGGCCGGGGACACCTTGCGAGTGGATGCGATCGTCAGCTCCCTGGACGGCGGGCGCGCGGTGCGCGCGGCGGCGGCCGGCCCCCCAGACCAGGCGGATGATCTCGGTGCGGAAGTGGCCGCGCGCCTGCTCGCCGAAGGGGCCGCGGAGATCCTGGCGGACGTCGAGGCCACGCGCGCCGGCGGCGCGCCCGGGGGGCGCGCGTGACGCGTCCCACGGTCTTCCTCATCGGTGCCGGTCCCGGCGATGCCGGGTTGATGACGGCCCGCGGCCTCGAGTGCCTCCGTCGCGCAGACGTCGTCCTGTACGACCACGAGGTGGCGGCGCTGCTGCTCCGTGAGGCCCGCCCCGACGCGGAGCTGATCGACGTCGGAAGCGCCGGGCCCACGCCGATGGCGCAGGAGGCGATCTGCTACCTGATCGCCGAGAAGGCGCAGGAAGGCAAGGTCGTGGCCCGGCTGAAATGGGGCGACCCGTTCGTGTTCGACCGGGGCGGCGAGGAAGCCCTGTTCCTGATCGAGCAGGGCCTGCACCTGGAGATCGTGTCGGGCGTGCCGATCGCGATCGCCGCCACCGCATACGCCGGCATCCCCCTGACCTATCCCGGCGCGGGAGACACGGTCATCCTGCTCCGCGGCATGGACGAGACCCGCAAGGCGATGCCGGATGTGGACTGGCGCGCGATCGCGGCGCTCGACGGCACGCTGATCTCGTTCGCCAGCGCCTACCAGCTTCCGCGCATCGTCGACTCGCTGCTCGGTGGCGGTGCGCTGCCCGAGACGCCGGCGGCGATCGTGCGCCACGGCACGCTGCCATCGCAGGAGGTGACGTCAGGCACGCTGGCCGGACTGGCGACGGACCTGCAGGCCCGTCCGCACGGCGACCCGGGACTGCTGGTGGTGGGACGCGTGGCCGCCTTCCGCGATCATCTGCGCTGGTTCGATCGGCGGCCGCTGTTCGGCCGGCGCGTGGCCATCACGCGGCCGCGGGAACAGGCCGGGGAGCTGGTGAGCCGGCTGACGGCGCTCGGGGCGGAAACGATCGAAGCGGCGATGATCCGGATCCTGCCGCCCGAGGACGACAGCACGCTGAGGCGCGCGGTGGCCGCGGCCGGCGCGTTCGACTGGATCGTGTTCTCGAGCGCCAACGCCGTGGACGCCTTCATGCGCGTGCTGCTCGACGAAGGGCTGGACGCCCGGGCCCTGAAAGGCCCGCGCCTCTGTGCCGTGGGGCCGGCGACCGCGGACAAGCTGGCCGGCTATCACCTCCGGGTGGACCTGGTGCCGAAGGCGTTCCGTGCGGAAGCCGCCTTCGATGCCCTGCGCGAGGCGGGGCCGCTCCAGGGCGCCCGGGTGCTGCTGCCTCGCGCCGACATCGGCCGCGAGGTGCTGGCCGAGTCGCTGCGACACGCGGGCGCTGATGTCACGGAGGTGATCGCCTACCGGACCGTCCTGCACGAGGGGCAGCGCGATCGGGATCCGGACATCTACCGCATGCTGCTCGACGGCACGATCGACGTCGTGACGTTCACGAGCGGCTCGGCGATCCGGAACTTCGCGAGGGTCTACGGCGTGGAACAGTCGGTGGACCTGCTGCGCCTGACCGCCGTGGCGGTGATCGGACCGACCACCGCGGACGTGGCGCAGGAGTTCGGGATCCCGGTCGCGATCCAGCCGGAGGCGGCCACGATCCCGGCGCTGGTGGACGCCATCGCCGCGCACGTCGCCGCGACCACTGAACGATAGGACATCGGGTCGACAGACGTTGGGGAGGACGGCTGCACGGATATCCGCGCCGCATCGTGTACGCTCGTCCCCGGTGCCCGTCTACACACATCAGCAGGTCGGCTGGGCGCTTCGCTGGGGCCCGGGTGCAGGCGCGGCGGCGGCGCTGGCGATCGCCTGGTCCGACCCGGCGGCGCGACCCGGTGGCACAGCGGCAGCGGTGCTCTTCGTGCTGATCGCCGCCCTGTTCTCGAGTCTGACCGTCGAGGTCGACCACGAGGGCGTGCTGGCCTGGTTCGGGCCGCTGCGGGGCATCCTCTGGCGCCGGCTGCCTGCAGCCGAGATCCGCTCGGTGCAGGTCGTGCGGAACCGCTGGTACTACGGGTGGGGCTTCCGGCGAGTCCCCTCCGGCTGGATGTTCAACGTGTCCGGCCTGGACGCCGTGGAATTCGAGCTCACCGGCAGCCGGCGCTTCCGGATCGGCACCGACGATCCGCAGGGGCTGCAGCGGGCGGTTCAGGAGATGACATCCGTCGCGAGGTGACCGGAGCGACCGCGGCCCCGGCCCGAACGCGCGGGCGGCGGCGTCCAGCCGCCGCTCGAGGTCTGGAGTCCGCGCGCTGCTCGCGTGTCTGCCACGGGTCGCACGCCTCAGTCTGCTTCCAGGACACGCTTCAGTCTGGCCAGATCCCGCCGGTTAGCGCGCCGGACCGCGCTCGCCATGAACGGCGCAAGCCACCGGGAGAACCCCGTGGGCGTTCCGCGGTTGCGCAGCGTCATGCGCGTGGCGCCATCCGGCAACGCCTCCCAGCCGTACGTCGTTTCCATCGGAAACGGCCCTTCCGCAGTCCGCATGACCAACCGCTCGCCCGGGATCAACTCGACGATTTCGTATGTATACGCCAGCCGGCGCCCGAGGAACGACGCCACGAACGCGATTCGAGAGCCAACGGCGACGACCGGCGCCGTTCGCCATTCAACACTCGTGATCGCGGCGTACCAGGCCGGCACGTTGTCCGGGTGGCCCGCAAACGCGGCGACGTCGGTGCGGGGCCGGGCGATCACCGTGCTGGTTTCGACGTCGATGCCGCGATTCGATGTTCCCGGCCACCACATGAGCATCGGACCTTCAGGAAGAACCCTCGGGGCGGACGCCGCGCGCGACACCCGAAAGGATAGCCCACCGCCGGGGGTAGAATGACACCCGAGCCAGTCGTGCCGCAGGCGCCACCCACCACCCGTCTCGCGCTGACACATCGCCCTCGCCGCCTGCGGCGCACGGAGGCGATCCGCAGCCTCGTGCGCGAAACGCGCCTGTCCGCAGACGCGCTCGTGCTGCCGCTGTTCGTCTGCGAAGGCCGGGGCGTTCGGCGCGAGGTCGCGTCGATGCCGGGCGTCTTCAACCTCTCGGTGGACGAAGCAGTGAAGGAGACGGCAGCCGCCAACGCCGACGGTGTCCGCAGCGTCATCCTGTTCGGCCTGCCGGCGTCGAAGGACGAGAGCGGGTCGTCGGCATGGGACTCCGACGCGCCGGTCCAGTCCGCCATCCGCGCCATCAGGCGGGAGGTGCCGGGCGCGCTCGTCTTCACCGACGTCTGCCTGTGCGAGTACACCTCGCACGGCCATTGCGGCCTGCTCGACGGCGAGACGATCCTCAACGACCCGACGGTAAACAACCTGGTCAGGATGGCGCTGTCGCACGCCGTGGCAGGCGCCGACTTCGTCGCCCCTTCCGACATGATGGACGGCCGGGTCGGCGCCATCAGGAGGGCGCTCGACGACGCGGGCTTCGCCGACACCGGGATCATGTCCTACGCGGCGAAGTACTGCTCGGCGTTCTACGGCCCGTTTCGCGACGCCGCCGGATCCGCCCCGTCCTTCGGCGATCGCCGGAGCCACCAGATGGACCCGGCCAACGTCGACGAGGCGCTCCGCGAGGTGGAGCTGGACCTCGCCGAAGGCGCCGACATCGTCATGGTGAAGCCGGCCGTCCCGTACCTCGACGTGATCGCGAAGGTGAAAGAACGCTTCGGCCGCCCGACGGCCGCCTACCACGTGAGCGGTGAATACGCGATGCTGAAGGCTGCGGCCGCGAACGGCTGGCTCGACGAACGACGGGTGATGCTCGAAACGCTGACGTCGATCGCCCGCGCCGGCGCCGACATCATCGTCACCTACTACGCGAGAGAAGCGGCGAGACTGCTCTGACGCGAAATCCCAAATCCCAAATCCCAAATCCCAAGCCAAGGCCCAAGTACCAAGCCCAAGCCAGACCTCGACAGGAACCCGGTCGTCCAGCGCCTTCATGAAACGCCCCCTCACCAGCCAGAAGCTCTTCGCGCGTGCGCAGGCCGTACTGCCGGGCGGAGTCGACAGCCCCGTCCGCGCGTTCAGGTCGGTCGGCGGCGTGCCGCGCTTCATCAAGCGCGCCGCTGGCGCCCGCCTCCACGACGTGGACGGCAACCGCTACATCGACTACGTCATGTCGTGGGGCCCGCTCATCCACGGCCACGCCCCTGCCGGGCTCACGCGAGCGCTGGCCGCGGCGGCGAAGTCGGGTACGAGCTTCGGCGCGCCTTCTCCGCTCGAACACCAGTTGGGCGAGCTGGTCCGCTCGCTGATGCCCTCGATGGAGCGGGTGCGCTTCGTCAGCTCAGGCACGGAGGCCGCGATGAGCGCCATCCGCGTCGCGCGCGCGGCCACGGCCCGCGACCGGATCGTGAAGTTCGAGGGGTGCTACCACGGCCACGGCGATGCGTTCCTGGTGAAGGCCGGGTCGGGGGCGCTGACGCTGGGGGTCCCGACGAGCCCTGGTGTCCCCGCGTCGGTGGCCGCCGACACCCTGCTCGCGACCTACAACGACCTGCCGTCGGTCGACGCGCTCTTCGACGCCCACGGCGCGTCGATCGCCGCCGTGATCGTCGAGCCGATCGCCGGCAACATCGGCGTCGTCCCACCTGCCGGCGGCTTCCTCGAGGGCCTGAGAGATCGCTGCACTCGCCACGGCGCGCTGCTCGTCTTCGACGAGGTGATCTCCGGCTTCCGCGCGGCGGCTGGCGGCGCCCAGCAGGTCTTCGGGGTGCGCCCGGATCTGACGTGCCTGGGCAAGATCATCGGCGGCGGGCTGCCGGTCGGGGCGTACGGCGGCCGCGCGGATCTGATGGCGCTGGTCTCGCCCGAGGGACCGGTGTACCAGGCGGGCACGCTGTCGGGCAACCCGCTGGCGATGACGGCGGGACTGTGGGCGCTGAAGCGGCTGACGCCGAAGCTCTATCGCGATCTGGCCCGGCTCGGCACGCTGCTGGCGACCGGCCTGGCCGATGCCGCGCGCGGGGCGAAGGTCGCGCTGCAGGTGAACGCCTTCGGTTCCCTGGTGACGCCGTTCTTCACGCACACGCCCGTACGCGACTGCGCTTCGGCGCTCGAGGCCGATACGGAGGCTTACGCGGCGTTCTTCACCGGCATGTTGAGGCGGGGGGTGTACCCGCCGCCGTCACAGTTCGAGGCGTGGTTCCTGTCGGCAGCCCACACCGAGCGTGACGTGCAGGCCACCATCGCCGCCGCGAGGGGCGCGATGCGGGATGCGGCCCGCCTTCGCGCGTAACGCGGAGGCGGACTACCCGATCGTTGCGGGTGAGTCGAAGCGGATCCGGAGCGTCGTCCCCTGCGGGAGCTCCAGCTCCTTCCCTTCGGTGGCCGCCAGCGTTCCACCGCCTCCGATGAGCACCCCGGCCAGCGCGCCTCTGCCGCCCCCGAGCAGGCCTCCGATGACGGCGCCGGCAATCGCGCCGGCGCCCAGCCGCCCGGCTTCACCCTTGATGCCCTCGCCCTGCATGGCCTGCGTCACCATGGCGCGAATGGGGTACGAGCGCGTGCCGATCGTCACCTGATCGAAGCTGACCGTCATCCTGGCCGTCCGGTTGGTGCGCGTCGCCCGCTCCACGGCCGTGACCACACCGCGCATCTCCGACCCCGCCGGAACCACCACGCGACCGTTCACCGAGAGGTCGACGAGCGTCGTCGCCTGGAACCGATCCTCCACCATCGCCGTGCCCGAGTTCAGGCTGTCGATGAGCCGGACATCGACTTCGGTACCGACAGGCACCTGCGTGCCGGGATCACCCGCCGTGATGGCCGGCGCGACGGTGGACGCCGGCGGCGTCGGCGGAGCGGCCGCGTAGCGCCCTTCCCCACGGGCGCGGCTGCGGAGATCGTCGAGGCGATCCCGGACGTCCGCGTACTCGGCGCGCGTGAGGCTGCCATCCTTCCGCAGCTTCACCTTCAGGTAGATCACTTCCTCGCGGAGATCGTCGAGGTCGGTCTGCAGGGTCGAGGCAAGGGAGGCATTCTTCGCTCGCAGCTGCGAAACCTCCGAGCCGGCCTGGAAGACGTTGTCCTGCAGCCGCTGGATGTCGGACGGCGTGACCGTCTGTGCCGCCGCAGGCAGCGCGAACGCCAGGCAGAGCACGAACGGCGTGACGATTCCGGAGGCAGGCATGCGGGAGGTTCCTTTCGGCTAGTTTCGCCAGGGCATCAGCGCTTCAATCCAGCTGATCCGCGTCAGGTCGTTGTAGATGACCGTGATCATCAGCATGAAGAGGAGCACGAAGCCTGCCATCAGCATCTTCTCCTTCACCCGTATGCTGAAATCGCGCCGGGCGATCCCCTCGAGCGCCAGGATCAGGATGTGCCCCCCGTCCAGGACCGGGATCGGCAGCAGGTTCAGGATCCCCAGATTGAGGCTGATGATCGACATCAGCGCGAACAGCGGCACCCAGCCGGCTTCGGCGGACTGGCCGGACAGCTGGGCGATGGCCACCGGTCCCATCAACTGGCGCGGCGACGCCTCTCCCGACAACAGGTGCCCGACGGTCTTGAAGATCAGGCTGCTGCCCTCGATGGTGCGGTCCACGCTCATCGTCACGGCCTGGAGCGGGCTCGGCTGGAAGTCGACGGTGGGGACCGACGGCGAGATCCCGATCATGCCGCGCCCCTCGCGCAGCTCCGGCGTCACCCGCACCGTCCGCTCCGTGCCGTCGCTGAGAATCGTGAGCTCGATGGGAACGCCGGCCTTGTCCGCCGTCGCCGCCACGAGGTCGCTCGGCATGACCGTACGCATGCCGTCAACGGCGAGCACGACGTCCCCCACCCGCAGGCCGGCCGCTTCGGCCGGACTGCCGGGCACGACGGAGACGATCACCGGGTTGATGTCGGGCTGCACGCCGATGGTGCCCGTCTCGAACTGCGTTTCGGATCCGGTCCGAACCGTCACGGCCAGCGTCTCGGCACCGCGGGCCAGCGTGATCGCCACCTCCCGTTCCGGCCGTATCCCGATGGCGAGCACCAGGTCGGCCCAGGTCGGCGTGGCGTCACCCGCCACGCTGAGGATCCGGTCGCCCCGCTGGATCCCGGCGGCAGCCGCCGGCGACCCCTCCACCAGGCCTCCAATCACGGCGGGCTGGTCGTCGTAGGCCGGCACCTGCGTCCCCTGCATGAGGACGACCGCCGTCACCACCAGCGCCAGCAGGATGTTCATCGCCGGCCCGGCGATCAGAATCTGGAACCGCTGCCACTTCGTTTTCGACAGGAACTCGTCGGGCTGACCGGCTCGCGGGTCCTCCGGGTTCTCGCCGGCCATCTTCACGTAGCCGCCGAGCGGGATGATGCTGACGCAGTAGTCGGTGTCACCCCGGCGCACGTTGAGAATCTTCGGACCGAAGCCGAGCGAGAACGTGAGGACACGAACGCCCTGGCGCCGGGCCATCAGGTAGTGGCCCAGTTCGTGGACGAAGATCAGGACGCCCAGGACGAAGAGAAACGCGAGCAGCGTGGTCACTGATCCCTCAGACGTTCCATTGTAGGCGATGGTTCAGGTCGGCTACCTGCGTGCAGCAGGCGCGGAGCCGGCCCGGCCGGCCGCCTGCACAGCCTCGCTCGCGCGCGCCCGCGCCCAGGCATCGACGGCTCGCACCTCGTCCAGCGTGGCCGCCGCCGCCGGCGGATGCGCGTCCATCGCGGCCCGGATCACGGCTGGAATGTCGGTGAATGCCAGCCGCCCCGCCAGGAACGCCTCCACGGCGACCTCGTTGGCCGCGTTGAGGACGCAGGGCATGCTCGGACCTGCCTCGATCGCGCGGTACGCCAGCCGGAGGCAGGGAAACCGCTCGTGCGAGGGCGCCTCGAACTCCAGTCGCCCCGCCCGCACGAGATCCAGCGTGGGAAGGGGCGTCGTCCATCGCTCGGGATACGAGCAGGCGTACTGGATCGGGAGCCGCATGTCGGTCACGCCGAGCTGCGCGATGATCGACCCGTCCACCAGCTCGACCATCGAGTGCACGATCGACTGCGGGTGCACGACGACGTCGACCCGATCCGCCGGCACGTCGAAGAGCCAGCGCGCCTCGATCACCTCCAGCCCCTTGTTCATCAGCGTGGCCGAGTCGATCGTGATCTTGCGCCCCATCCGCCACGTCGGATGCTGCAGCGCATCGTCGGGGCTGACCCGCGCCAGATCCTCCGGCGTGCGACCGCGAAAGGGCCCGCCCGACGCGGTGAGGACGAGCCGCCGGACGTCGGACGGTTGACGGCCGTGCAGGCACTGGTGAATCGCGTTGTGCTCGCTGTCGATCGGCAGGATTGCCGCGCCCCGCGCACGGGCGGCAGCCGTCACGATCTGCCCCGCCATCACCAGCACTTCCTTGTTCGCAATCGCGACGGTCTTGCCGGCGTCCACGGCGGCCAGCACCGCGTCGAGGCCGACGCTGCCCGCCGTGGCGCAGATGACGATGTCCGCGTCCGGATGCGAGGCCACCTGCACGAGCCCGTCGGATCCCGCGCCGAGCTCCTTCGGCAGCGGCACGCCACTGTCCCGCAACCGATCGAGGGCGCCCGGGGAGGCCACCGCCGCGGCTCGCGGCGCGTACCGCACCAGCTGCTCCGCGAAGAGATCAACGTTGTCACCTGCCGCCAGCGCGGCCACGGCCAGGCGATCGGGGTGGGCATCGACGACCGCGAGGGCGCTCCGGCCGATGGAGCCGGTCGACCCCAGGATGGCGAGCCGCTTCAGAGCCATCGCTGCACGAACAGGAAGAAGGCCGGCACGGCGAACAGGAGCGCATCGATGCGGTCGAGCACGCCTCCGTGTCCGGGAATCAGGCCCGAGCTGTCCTTGAGGCCCGCCAGCCGCTTCAGCCGCGATTCGAACAGGTCGCCGCAGATGCCCAGCAGCACCACGACGGCTCCCGCGAGCGCCAGCTCGGCCCGACCCACGAACGGCAGGACCAGCGGGCCGGCGCCCGCCATGAGCGCCGTCCCCGCCACCAGGCCGCCGGCCGCGCCCTCGATCGTCTTCTTCGGGCTGATCGCGGGCGCGAGCGCGTGGCGGCCCAGCAGGCGGCCGGTGTAGTACTGCGTGGAGTCGCTGATCACCACCGTCGCCACCAGCAGGATCACCGCCTCGTGTCCCGCCAGCGCGTGCACGGCCACCAGCGCACCGAGGGGAAACCCGATGTACAACCCGCTCGCGACGCCGACGGCCGCGGTCCCCAGCGGGCGCGCGCGCACGAGCACGTCCGCGCCAAGCACGGCGAGGCCGCCGGCGGCGATCACGTCGAGCCGCGGCTCCGGCAGGCTCGCCGCCCAGCACACGCCGAGGGTGTACACGTACGCGAGCGGAGCCGTCGGCGACGTGCCGGGGCCGCCGGCCACGGCGAGCAGTTCGCGCGTGGCCAGTGCCGCCACGAGCAGCGCGACGAGGCGCAACGCCGACGCCTCGAGGAGCACGATGGCGGCCAGCGCCACCGCCGCCAGGAGCACGCCCGACGCGAGGCGGATCACGGGCGTGCCACCACCTCAGGTCGCCACTGCGGCGTGGCTGCTGGTGATGCCGCCGTACCGGCGCTCGCGCTTCTGGTAGGCAAGGACCGCTTCCAGGAGATGCCGCCGCCGGAAGTCGGGCCACAGCGTCTCGGTGACGTAGATCTCGGCGTATGCGATCTGCCAGAGCAGGAAGTTGCTCACGCGCATCTCGCCGCTGGTGCGGATCAGCAGGTCCGGGTCGGGCTGTCCGGCCGTGTACAACAGGCCGGCGAAGCGCCGCTCGTCCAGCTCCTCCGCCGCGATCCCTTCCGAAACGGCACGCCGCGCCGCGTCCACGATCTCCGCGCGCCCGCCGTAGTTCAGCGCGATGTTGAAGAGCATGCCGTGGCTGTCCGCGGTCCGGGCCACCGCCGAGTCCAGCTCGCGCCGCACGTCCGCTGACAGATCCTCTGCGCGGCCGATGACGCGGAACCGGATATCGTTCCGGAGCAACGTCTCGATCTCGAGGCGCAGGTACCGCTTGAGGAGCGTCATCAGCGTGCGCACCTCGGCGGCCGGCCGCTTCCAGTTCTCGACGGAAAAGGCGTAGAGCGTCAGGACCCGGCAGCCCAGCCTGGCGGCCGTCTCGACCGTGTCGCGAACGGCCTGGATGCCGTTGCGGTGCCCTTCGACCCGCGGCAGCCGCCGCTGCGCGGCCCATCGGCCGTTGCCGTCCATGATGACGGCGATGTGCGCCGGCAGCCGATCGAAGGCCACCTGACGGGCGAGCGCCTCATCCGGATGCCCCGGCGGAATCCAGGCCAGCAGCTTCTCCAGGGACATGAGGGATCAATTCTAGCGGCTCACGGCCCAGGGCTCACGGCTCACGGCCGGCCATAGCGGACCTCGACCAGGCACAGCCCGTGCGCCGGGGCAGTAGGGCCGGCTGCGCGTCTGGACCGGGCACGCAGCAGCTCCGCCATGGTCCCTGCCGGCCGCTGGCCTCGGCCCGCTTCGACCAGCGTCCCGACGATCGCGCGCACCATGTGGCGGAGGAAGCCGTCCCCCCGGACCTCGTAGACCAGCAGGCTCCCTGACGGACCGTGCCCGACGTCGGCCACGGCTTCCCGGACGGTGGACATGGTCAGCGTGCGGACGGTGGTGGCCACCTCCGTGCCCGTGCTCTGGAACGCGGCGAAGTCGTGTGTGCCCACCAGGGCGGCAGCAGCCTGCTCCATCGCCCCGCGATCCAGGGGTCCGGGCACGTGCCATGCGAAGCGGGAGAGGAACGGACTGGGCAGAGCGGCGTGGGCGATCACGTACCGGTACGTCTTGTCCGTTGCGCTGAAGCGCGCGTGGAAGCCGTCCGGCACCTCCTCGACCCCGACCACCGTGATGTCCCCGGGCAGCTTCGCGTTGAGGGAGCGGATGATCGTACCGGCGTCGTGCCGGAAAGTGACGACGGTGCTTGCGACCTGCCCGAGCGCGTGGACGCCAGCATCCGTCCGGCCAGCGCCGTGAGCCGTGACGGGGACACCCTCCAGGTCCGAGAGCGCCGCCTCCAGCGCCCCCTGGACCGACTCGCCCTCGAGCTGCCGCTGCCACCCGACGAAGCGCGTGCCGTCGTACGCCAGGGTGAGCTTCAGCGTCCGCATCCGCGGCCGGTCACGCCGGCTTCACGCGCGAGCCGGGCTTGATGACCGGCAGCCCCGAGGCACAGAGGGGACAGTCCTCCGGCCGATGCGTGACGAGCGCCATCGTCGTCAGCGCCCGGAACGGCACGTCCAGGCCGTTCCGGCCGTCGCTGCGATCGATGATGGCGCCGGCGCCGACGACACTCGCCCCGGCGTTGCGCGCAACCGCGATCGTTTCGCGGGTGGACCCGCCCGTGGTGACCACGTCCTCGACGACGAGCACGCGTTCACCGCGCACGAGCTCGAAGCCGCGCCGCAGCGTCAGGACGCCGTTCTGGCGTTCCGCGAAGAGCGCGCGCACGCCGAGGGCCCTGGCGACTTCGTGACCGATGACGATCCCGCCCAGCGCCGGCGACAGGACGGCTTCAGGCTGCCCGGTACGGAACAGGCCGGCGAGGGCGGCCCCGCACACCTCCGCGTCGGACGGGAACTGCAGCAGGCGCGCGCACTGGACGTAGCCCGGGCTGTGCAGGCCGGACGACAGCGCGAAGTGCCCATCCAGCACGGCGCCGGTCTGCCGGAGGCGTTCGAGGAGATCCGGGACCATGGATGGCCTGACAATGTACCGCCCGGCCGCGGGATCGAGCAATCCGCCACCCGGTCCCGGTGAAACTCCGGAGTCCGTGCGGTCGTCTACGACAGAGTGGAGTGTGAACCCCTTTTCGTGGAGCTTCGTCACATGCGCAGGTTCGTCACCCCCGTTCTCGCGGTGCTGGTCGCCGCGCTCTGCTGGGCTTCCAGGCCCGCCCACGCCCAGGCACCGGCCCCTGACGTCCGCCGGCTGACCGTGGACGATGCCGTGCGGCTGGCGCTGAAGCACAACCTCGGCCTCCAGGTTGCGCGGATCGGCCCGCAGATCCAGGATCTGGCCATCGCCCAGTACTTCGCCGCCTGGAACCCGGCGCTCACATCGACCCTCACCACGGCCAGCACCGATACGCCGACCAGCAGCTTCCTCTCGGGCGCGATTGGCGACAAGACGACCGAGCGGCGCGTGGGAGGGAACGTCGGCGTGCGGCAGGCGCTTCGCTGGGGTGGCGGCAGCTACAGCATCGGCTGGGACAACGCGCGAGCCACGACGACGAACCTCTTCTCCAACTACTCGCCGATTCTGAACTCGTCGCTGAGCCTCTCGTTCGTGCAGCCGCTGACGCGCAACTTCAGCATCGACTCGATCCGGCAGCAGATCGAGGTCGGGCGCCGGAACCGCGACATCTCCGATCTGTCGCTCGACGCGTCGATCGTCAACACGACGCGATCGGTGCGGCACGCCTACTGGGAGCTGGTCTACGCGATCGAGGCGCTGGCCGTGCAGCGGCAGTCGCTCGACCTGGCGCGGGAGTCGCTGCGCAACACGCGATCGCGGGTGGAGATCGGCACGCAGGCGCCGATCGACATCGTGGAGGCCGAGGCCGAGGTGGCGCAGCGTGACGAGGCGGTGATCGTGGCGGAAGCCGCCATCGGGCGGGGGGAGGACACGCTGCGCGCACTGATCTACGACCCGACCATGCCGGACTTCTGGACGATCCGGCTCGAGCCGGTCGATCGCCCCCCGTTCCAGCCGATCGCCGTCGATCTCGACGGGGCCGTGCGCACGGCGATCGAGGAACGCACGGACGTCCGGCAGTCGAGGAAGACGCTCGAGGCCAACGACGTCAGCATCCGGTACTTCCACAACCAGACGCTTCCCGAGATCAACGCGCAGGTGGACTACGGTCTGAGCGGGCTGGGCGGTACCGAGTCGATTCGCGGACCCGGGTTTCCCGGCATCGTCATCGGCACCAGCCGGCGCGACTACGGATCCGTGCTGGGGGACATCTTCGGCAACGCGTATCCGCGGTGGACAGTGGCGCTCAACGTGAGCTACCCGATCGGGTCGAGCCAGCAGGACGCGAACCTCGCTCGGGCGAGGCTCCAGCAGTCGCAGGCGCGGACCGAGCTGCGCAATCTCGAACTGCGCGTGGCCACCGAGGTGCGGGACGCGGCGCGGACGCTGCAGACGAACCAGAAACGCGTGGCCAGCACGCGTGCGTCAAGGGAGCTGGCGGAGCGGCGGCTCGAAGCCGAGCAGAAGAAGTTCGCCGCCGGGCAGTCCACCAGTTTCTTCGTCTTCCAGGCCCAGCGCGACCTCGCGCAGGCGCAGAGCACCGAGCTCCGGGCGGTGCTCGACTACCACACGTCGCTCGTGGACTTCGAGTCGATCCAGGAAGCGCCCCTCGGCGGGGCCGGCGGCGTCTCGGCCGTGAGCGCCGGCGGCACGGTGTCGAGCGGAGCCGCCACCGCCGGATCCGGAGGCTCCGCCGCCGCCCAGCAGCGCGGTTTCTAATCCACAGGTACGCAAGAACTGCGTACCAGGGTCAGACCCGGGTCTGACCCGGGTCAGACCCGGGTCTGACCCCGGCAGTCGGGTAACATGCGGCGTCGTGCCGAAGCTGTCGGTCACCATCATCACGCTCGACGAGGCCGAGCACATCGGGCGGGCCATCGACTCGGTGACATGGGCGGACGAGATCGTCGTGGTGGACTGCGGGAGCACCGACGGCACCGTCGCGATCGCCCGGGCGCGTGGCGCGACGGTCGCCACGCGAGCGTGGACGGGCTACGTCGATCAGAAGAACCACGCGGCGTCCCTCTGTGCTCACGACTGGATCCTGTCGCTCGACGCCGACGAAGCGGTATCGGCGGCTCTGGCTGACGAGGTCCGCGCGCTGCTCGTGTCCGACCCTCCGCACGCCGGCTACCGGATGCCGCGCGCCACCTTTCACCTGGGGCGCTGGATCAGGACCACAGACTTCTTCCCGGACTACCAACTGCGCCTGTACGACCGCCGCCGCGGGCGCTGGGACGGGCGGCACGTACACGAGTCCGTGCGACTCGACGGCTCGATGGGCTACCTGCGCGGCGAGCTGGAGCACCGCTCGTACCGAGACCTCGCCGACCACGCCGACCGCATCAACCACTACTCGACGCTGGCGGCCCGGCAGATGCACGAGCAGGGACGCCGCGCTTCCGCGATCGGCCTCGCGGTCCACCCGGCAGCCGCCTTCCTGCGCAACTACGTGCTTCGGCGCGGCTTCCTCGACGGCGGCGCCGGACTGCTCATCTCGCTGATGAACGCGTGGGGAGTGTTCCTGAAGTTCGCCAAGCTGCGGGAGCTCCAGAAAGTGGAAAAGTGGAAAAGTGGAAAAGTGGAAAAGTGAAGTGGGAAGTGGGAAGTGAGAAGGGAGAAGTGAACTGACCTTCTCTCTCCACGTGGACAGCTCGCGCATCTGGCGCGGCGGCCAGCGGCAGGTCTTCGACCTGCTCCTCGGCCTTCGCGCCGCTGGCGATCGCGCCATGCTCGTCGCCCACCCGGACGGACCGCTGTTCCAGCGCATGCAGGAGGGCATGGACGTCTTTCCGATTGCGGCCGCGTCCGACGTGGACGTGGCCGCGGCATGGCGTCTCTCGCGCCTGCTGAAGAGCGAACGCCCCGACGTCATCCACGCCCACGACTCCCGGTCGGTCGCCATGGCGGCCACCGCCATCGCCATCGTGGCGCCGACACCGCGCCCACGACTCGTCACGACGCGTCGAAGCGAGTTCCGGCCCGATCGCACATCGTTCTCTCGCTGGAAGTACAGCCAGGTGGACACCTTCATCGCCACCAGCCGCTCGATCCGCGAGCGCATCCTGTCGGAGGGTGTCCCCACCGACAGGGTCGTCGTCGTGCACCCCGGCGTGGACCTCACGCGCGTCGATCGGCTGGCTGCCGCCAACGTGCACGCCGACTTCTTCCTGCCGACGCACGCGCCGATCGTCGGCAACGTCGGCGCCCTCATCCCGGTCAAGGGCCACCAGCACCTGATCGGCGCCCTGCCCGGCGTGCGCCGTGAGGTGCCGGACGTGCGACTCGTCATCGCCGGGGACGGAGAACTGCGGGTACCGCTCGAACAGCAGATTCGGGATCTACACCTCGAACGCCATGCCTTCCTCGCCGGCTTCCGCGAGGACGCCATCGAGCTGACGAAGGGCTTCGACGTCTACGCGTCAACCGCGCTCCGCGAAGGCGCCTCGGTGGCGGTGCTCGACGCCATGGCCGCCGGGAAGCCGGTCGTCGCCTTCGCCGTCGGACACCTTTCCGACCTGGTGCAGGACGGCGAAACAGGCCATCTCGTCCCGCTGCGTGACGACGCCGCGCTGGCGGCGGCGCTCACCCGCCTGCTGCTGGACGAAGGGAGCCGCCGGCAGATGGGGGCGGCGGCACGTCAGGTCGTGGCCGAACGATTCTCGATCGAAGAGATGGTGGAGGGGACGAAGGAAGCGTACCGAGAAGTGGAAAGGTGGAAAAGTGGAAAAGTGGAAAAGTAAAGTGGGAAGTGGGAAGTGGGAAGTGGGAAGTGGGAAGTGGGTGCAAAGTGCCCACTTCGGACCCGTCCCGAATCTCGCCGCTGCGCCCCTTCGAGGTGTTCGGCTCCAGCCTCTACCTGGCGATTCCCGCACTCGGGGCGCTGGCCCTCCGTGCCGTGCGGCGCGGCGGTGCCCCTGACGCGCTGCTCGCCGTATGGGGCACGGTGGCGATAACGGCAACGCTCGGGCAGAACCGGTTCGGCTACTACGCAGCTCCCGTGCTCGGCATCCTCGCGGGCTGGGCCGCCTCGACGGTGCTGGAGGCCGCCTCGCGGCAGGCCCCGGGGTCGCGGATCGCGAGCAATGCCACCGCCGTGCTCGTCACGGCGCTCATCCTGTACCCGAGCCTGCACGGAGGGGAGGACGGCACCCGGCTGCCGACGGCGTTCCGGCACGTCGCGCGGACCGCCTACCGGACGGTCCGGACGAAGCTGGGCCCGAACTGGATTCCGAAGAGCGACGAGCGGGCCCTCTTCGAGACCCGGGACGCCGCCTACCGCGAGATCCGCCGCCAGCAGCACCTCAGCGGCGCTGCCGTGCAGCCCCCGGCGGACACGGCACTGCTCTACAATGGCAACGTCATGGTGGGGCTGCAGAAGGCGCACCGAAGCCCGCTGTCCGTGGCACTCGCCAGGCACTGATCGGCGCCCTCCACGCGGAGGCTCAGGCCCCGGCCAGCGCGAACCCCTCCTTGCGGGCGGCCGCCGCGAGACGATCGTCCAGCGTCACGAGCGCGAGCGAGCTGGGGCGGCGCTCGGCCACGAGGAAGGCCGCCGCCAGCTGGAGCGCGTCGGCCGCTCGGAGCGGATGCACGCGAAGGAACCGGAGGGCGGCTTCTCGAATGGCATCGCTCGGGTCGACTTCGTGCCACGCGCCGGCAAACTGCGAGAGCCGATCGAGCGCCCGGGCCGCGCCTTCGTCGTTGAGGTCGCCATCGCGCTGCAGTCGCGCCACCGCGGACGCGCACTCGACTTCCGTCGCCCACCAGACCAGCATGACCGGGTCGGCGGCGGCGAGCGCCCGCATCCGCTTCGTGGCGGGCTCGGCCAGCAGCAGCGGAACGATGGCGGATGCGTCCCAGAACCTCATCGGCCCTCGCGCCGCTCCTCCAGAAGCGCGCGGACGCCGGATGAGGTCGGCTTCGCACGCGGCGGGCGGCTCCGGAGCAGACGCGTCGGCAGCGGTCCGCGCGCGGGACGCACGATGCCCTCGCGCACCAGGCGCGCCAGCCGCCCGCCCTCGTCCTCGCCCGCGGAGCCGACCGGCTCGAGTCGGGCCACCGGCCGCCCGCGGTCGACGATGAGCACGGACGCACCGCCCCGGACGTGGTCGACGAGCGCGCTGAGGCCGTTCTTCGCCTCCGTAATGCTGGCCTTCTTCATATGGCTAGAATAGCCATGTCATGATGGTCCTTCAAGCCTGTCCGTAGGCGGCCGTGAGCGCCCGGGCCGCCACCCCACCGTGACGTTCGTGACCCGTCCTCTACTCACGTGCCCCTCTCCGTCACTCGTGGCCGGCGCCCAACGCCGCCGCAGCCGCGCGGCGCGGCATCACCCGTGTCAGACGCGGTTCGCCCGAAGCCTGGCCCGCGGTCCTCGACAGGTCCGTGTACAACCGTTCCGGTATGATGCGCCTCTGTGGCCGACGATCGCCTTGGCTGACGGAGGAACGCATGCGTACCAGGCTGCTGGCCGGCGGAGTGGTGATTCTTGGCGGGGCGATGGCCGCGCAGCAGGCGGTCAACCCGCACCAGCAGCCAGGCGCCATGGTCCACATCTTCGCGCCGGAACAGCACGACCTGTACGACGGGCATTTCGTCATCTCGGCGAACCGGATCTACATGGTCGGCGGGCTGAACGACCCCGAGGGCTGGGATCATCTCGACAACGACGCGAAGAACGTCACGCCTGTATCCGGCACGGCCGAGATCGACGTCGACGAGATCCGGAACACCGGCAGGTTCGAAGCGCGGCTGACGATCCCGGAAGGCGACCTGGTGCTCGCGATGGACAGGTGGCATGAGTTCAGCCCGTGCCAGAACGGCGGCATCGTCGCCTACATCCACGAGCACGGAACCGATTCAGGCTGCGGGGACAACAACTGGCCGAAGACGGTCGGCTTCCTGGCCGGATGGGGATACGGCCACGCGACCCTGAACGGCAGGCCGCTGTATCAGGACCACGAGATGCACTTCATGGTGACGCAAGGGCTCCGCGACCGGAAGACCCTTCGCGTCAACTACCCGATGGCGAACAAGCGGCTGCCTGGCGGTGAGACGAATCCGGCGACGCAGCAGATCGACTTCTACATCCGGAGCCCGCAGCAGAATCCGAAGAACCGGCCCGGCCGGCAGGTGTTCGCCCACTTCTTCGGGATGGAGATCACCTGGAAGTAGCCCGCGCCAGGTCTGGTGACCAGGCGCCAGGATGCCCGACCGCCCGCGGCCCGGGAACCGGTTCAGGCCCGGCCATCAGCTCTCGGACCACCTTGCTTCGCACTTCTTCCTTCTGACTTCGCACTTCTTCCTTCTGACTTCGCACTTCTTCCTTCTGACTTCGCACTTCTTCCTTCTGACTTCGCACTTCTTCCTTCTGACTTCCCACTTTACTTTTCCACTTTTCCACTTTTCCACCTTTCCACTTTGCGCGGTGCGCACGCACCGCGCAAGGGACACCGGGCGCTCGAGCCGCTCCGGCCGAAGCCGCACGCGCCCATCATGCCGACGTGGCAGAGTGAGAAGTCGTACCTGATCGGGTCCGCGGGATTGAGCGCGCGCAGGGACGCGGTGATCTCGGCGGCCATCTTCCAGCCGGGGCTCGCGTAGCGCGTCAGCCCCAGGCAGCGGCCCACGCGGATGACGTGCGTGTCGAGCGGGACGACGAGCCGGGCCGGCGCCACGCGGCTCCAGACGCCGAGGTCGATCGCATCGCGGCGCACCATCCAGCGCAGGAACAGGTTCAGCCGCTTGCACGCGCTGCCGGACGACGGGCGCGGGAAGAAGTAGCCGACGCGCCTCGTGGCGCCGGGCTGGTAGATGCCCCCCAGACCGGTATCGAGCGCGCGGGCTGAAAAGCTGTCGAGCGCCTGCCCGACGTCGACCGCCAAGGGATCATCGCCGGCCGCGAAGAACGCCTCGATCGACCCGGCCTCGACGAGTATCCGCTGCAGCGCGCGAACGAGCGCCACCAGGTCGGCACCCCGGATCCACCGATGGCCGAGCGCGGCGAACCGCGTGCGCTCGCGGGCGGGGTCGAACCGGCGCACGTACGCGGCGGGCGACGGTCCGGCGAGGGCGAGCAGGGCCTCGATCGACTGCAGCACGCTGGCGACACGGCCGAAGGCCAGCGCAGCGGCCAGGAAGCCGACGACCTCACGGTCGTCCGGCCGCGTGAACCGCCTGACGATATGGACCGGGTCGGTGGCCGACTCGACCCGATCGAAGGTGCGATACAGACCCTCGAGCGCCGGCCCGAGCCGGGCGCGCCGGCCTGCCCGGGCCTGCCGCGCCACCGACAGGGAGCGATGCGTCGACGCCGCGCGATTCACGTCGTGAACCGTGAGCCGACTAGAACCTCGTCAGCGGGACACCGGACGCGCACAGCGGGCACTCCCCCACCGGGTAGTTCGCAGGCGCCCGGTATTCGGCCAGCGCGACGTTCGGCGCGCCGGCATCGGTCATCGCTTCCATCCGGTCGTAGATCTGGCAGGTCGCCAGCACCTCGCCGCCCGCCTCCCGCACCAAGGCCGCACAGCACGCGAGCGTCTGCCCGGTGTTGCGGACGTCGTCTGTCAGGAGGACAGCCGTCCCGGCGATGATCGTGCGATAGAAATCGCTCAGGGTCACGCGCCCGTCGACCACCTGGAACGGCGCGAAGCTGGTCGGCGGACGGCGCAGGTCGCGCCGGCCGTCCAGCAGCCCGGCGACGGTGTGCGCCAGCAGCGCGCCCCCGGTGACGGGTCCCGCCACCACCTCGGCGCGTTCGATGATCGAAGCCGGCACCACGTCGAGCAGGTCCTGCGCGAGCCGCCAGATGGTGGACGGGTGGCGGAACAGCTGGTGCGGGTTGAGGTACACGCTGCCGTGAAACCCGTTCCCGAAGTCGAAGTGCTCGTCGAGCATCAGCACCTCGTGCCGCTGCAGCTCCTCGAGCGCCGCCGCCCGCCGGTCGTCCCGCTTCGTCATGCCGTGGCCGCGGCCAGACCGGCCGCTTCGTTCGCGAACAGCATCCGGCCGCCGACGATCGTGGCCGCGACGCCCCCGCGCAGCTCCCAGCCGTCGAACGGCGTGTTCTTCGATCGCGATCGCATCGCGGCCGCCGCGACGCGGACGCGCAGGTCGGGTGCAAGAATCGTCACGTCGGCCGGCGCACCGACCGCGAGAGTGCCGCCCGGCACCGAGAGGATGCGCGCGGGGTTCACCGACAGCAGCTCGATCATCCGCCGGAGCGTGATGACGCCGCCGTGCACGAGCCGATCGAACGTGAGCGACACGGCCGTCTCGAGCCCGGTAATCCCGAACGGGGCGTTGTCGAACTCGACCTGCTTCTCGTCGTAGTGGTGCGGCGCGTGGTCGGTGGCAATGGCGTCCACGGTTCCGTCGGCCAGGCCGGCGACCATCGCATCGCGGTCCACGCTCTCCCGCAGGGGCGGGTTCATCTTCACGTTGGTGTCGTACGGCACCGGCGCCGCGAGCGCCTCGTCGGTCAGCGTGAAGTGATGAGGCGCCACCTCACACGTGACCCGGATGCCCGCGTCCTTGCCCTTGGCGACCGCGCGCAGCGACGACCGCGCGCTCATGTGGGCGACATGGAACGCCGCGCCGGTGAGCTCGGCCAGTTGCACGTCGCGCTCGACCATGATCGCCTCGGCGGCACCCGGAATCCCGCGCAGTCCCAGCGTCGATGCCTGGAACCCTTCGTGCGCCACCCCGTCGCCCTTGAGCGACGGATCTTCGCAGTGATCGATAACCGGCATGCCGAACATCGCGGCGTACTCGAGCGCGCGCCGCATCAGCAGCGCGGTGGCGACGGGCCGGCCGTCATCGGACAAGGCCACGCAGCCGGCCTGCCGCAGCTCGGCGATGTCGGCCAGCAGCTCGCCGCGCGAGCCGCGCGACACCGCGCCGATCGGGTACACGCGCGCCTGCCCCGCCTCGCGCGCCTTCGACACGATGTAGGCGGTGACGTTCGCGTTGTCGTTGATCGGGTCGGTGTTCGGCATGCACGCCACGGCGGTGAAGCCGCCGGCCACCGCCGCCGCCGTCCCGGTCGCGATCGTCTCCTTGTGCTCCTGCCCCGGCTCGCGCAGGTGCACGTGCATGTCGATCAGCCCCGGACACACCACGAAATCGGGCCGCAGCTCCACGACCACGGCGCCATCCACCGGCAGGCCGCGGCCGACCGCCGCGATCCGATCGTCGTCGATCAGCACGTCCAACTGACCGTCGATCCCCGCGGCCGGGTCCACCACCCGGCCCCCCTTAAGCAGCCTCTTCATGCTCCGCTCCGCCCGCCAGCAGGTACAGCACCGCCATCCGCACGGCCACGCCGTTGGCCACCTGTTCCAGAATCACCGAGTCCGGCCCGTCGGCCACCTCCGACGCGATCTCGACACCGCGGTTCATCGGCCCGGGGTGCATGACGATCGCGTCCGGCTTCGCCAGCCGCACGCGCGCCCGGGTCATGCCGAACACGTTGAAGTACTCGCGCAGCGACGGGAAGTACGCCCCCTGCATCCGCTCGAGCTGGATCCGGAGCAGCATGATCACGTCAGCACCGTCCACCGCTTCTTCCACGCGACTCGTCGCGCGGACGCCGAAGCGCGCCACGTCGGGAGGGATGAGCGTCGGCGGCCCGCAGATCCACGCCTCGGCGCCCAGCTTGGTGAGCAGATGGAGGTTGGAGCGCAGCACGCGGCTGTGCAGGAGGTCGCCGACGATGGCGACCTTCAGGCCGGCGATCCGTCCCTTGCGCTCGCGGATCGTGAACGCGTCGAGCAGGGCCTGCGTCGGGTGCTCGTGCATGCCGTCGCCCGCGTTGATGATCGCGGACCGGCAGATGCGCGACAACAGGTGGCCTGCGCCCGACGAGGAGTGCCGCAGCACGATCATGTCCGGCCGCATCGCCTCCAGCGTGAGCGCCGTGTCGGCCAGCGTCTCGCCCTTCGCCACGCTCGACGAGGCGATGGCCAGGTTCAACGTGTCGGCGCTCAGGCGCTTCTCCGCGATCTCGAACGACGTGCGCGTGCGGGTGCTCGGCTCGAAGAACAGGTTGACCACCGTCTTGCCGCGGAGCGCCGGCACCTTCTTGATGGGCCGCGACGCGATCTCCTTCATCGCCTCGGCCGTGTCCAGCACCAGCGAGATCTCCGCCGGTGACAGATCGGCGATGCCAAGCAGGTCCTTGCCGCGCAGCGTCGTGGTTTCGGGCGGAGCCGCCACCCCGGGGGTCGTCGATGCAGGCGTCATCGCGCGCTCTCCTGCTGCAGCACCACCTCGTCGCAACCGTCGCTTTCCTGCACTCGCACCTGGACGCTTTCAGCCGCAGAGGTGGGGATGTTCTTGCCGACGTAGTCCGCCTTGATCGGCAGCTCCCGGTGACCCCGATCGACCAGCACCACCAGCTGAATCGACCGCGGCCGGCCGAAGTCGATCAGCGCGTCCAGCGCCGCGCGGATCGTCCGCCCGGTGTAGAGCACGTCGTCCACCAGCAGGATGGCGCGGTCGTCGATGGAGAAGGGGATGTCCGTGCGCCGCACCAGCGGCTGCGGGCCGACCGCCGTTCGCATGAGGTCGTCGCGGTAGAGCGTGATGTCCAGCGCACCCCTCGGGACGTTGCCCCCGGTGATGCCGTTCACCGCCGCCGCAAGGCGGCGGGCCAGGTGGTCCCCACGCGTCCGGATGCCCACGAACGCCAGGCCGTCCACGCTCTTGTTGCGCTCCACGATTTCGTGCGCGATCCGGGTCAGCGCGCGGCCGATGCGGTCCGCGTCCATCACGACGGCCACATAGCCCCCCGGAGCATGCCCGGAGCCGTACGCGCGCGGAAGGCGGGGCCCCCTCGACAGCAGGCGTCAGTCGCGACGCACGGGCGTGGCGGACGAGGGATCTGGAACGGCGGGCGGAAGGAGAGCATGTGGCCTCTTCGCGATCTCGCAGGATCGCGCTTAAAGAGTTGCCCGAGTATATCGCGCACGGACCGGACAGCGAAAGGCCCGTGCGGCCCGGGCGCTATACTTGGAGGTCGATGCCCGTCGACGTCCGGGCGCGTGTGGTCGCGAACACGCGCCTGAGCCCCGACTACAACGTGGTTGCGCTGGCCGCGCCCGACATCGCCGCCGGCTGCCGCCCCGGACAGTTCGTCATGGTCAAGCCGGGCCGCGGCCACGACCCGCTGCTTCGCCGCCCCTTCTCGGTCTTCGAGATCCTGCGGAACCCCTCGGGCATCGACGGCTTCTCGCTCCTCAGCAAGCGCATCGGGGTCACCACGTCGCTCCTCTACGACCTGGAGCCGGGCGACGTCGTCGAGTGCCTCGGTCCGCTGGGCCGGTCGTTCGACCTCGTCGATCCCCCGCGCGACGCGTGGCTCGTGGCTGGCGGTGTCGGCCTCGCCCCGTTCGCCGCCGCCGCCGAGGATCTGGTGGCCCGAGGCACCCGCACGACGCTGTTCTACGGCGCGCGCTCCGCGCGGGAGCTGTTCTACCTGGACTGGTTCAGCTCGCGGGGCGTCGAGATCGTGACGGCCACCGAAGACGGCAGCCACGGCGACCGCGGCCATGTCACCATCCCGCTCGAGCGGGCGCTGGGGCGGGCGCGCGGGGAACTCACGATGTACGCCTGCGGGCCCGAGCCGATGCTCGCGGCGGTGTCGGCCGTGGCCGCGCGGCACGGGCGCACGTGTCAGGTGTCGGTGGAGCGCGTGATGGGCTGCGGCATGGGCGGCTGCTACAGCTGCGTCATCCCCGTCCGCGAGGACGGCGGGCCTCCGCACTACGTGCGGTCGTGCATCCACGGGCCGGTGTTCGACGGGGCGTCGATCGTCTGGGAGTACAGAAGGGCCGGCTGAAGCCCTCCCCCACAGGGCATCTGGAGGCGCAGGAGGAGACGTGCCAGGCAAGTTGGACGTGCAGATCGGCGGGCTGCGGCTGAAGAACCCGCTGATCGCGGCCAGCGGCTGCTTCGGCTACGGTGTCGAGTACGCCGAAGCCGTCGACCTGTCGTCGCTCGGCGGCATCGTCAGCAAGGGCCTGTTCCTCGAGCCGCGCGAAGGCCATCCACCAGAGCGGATCGTCGAAACGCCCTCCGGCATGCTCAACGCCATCGGCCTGCAGGGGATCGGCGTGCGCCGCTTCATCGCGGAGAAGCTGCCGGAGCTGCGGACGCTGGGCGCCACCACGATCGTCAACATCTGCGGCAGCACGCTCGACGAGTACGTCGAGCTGGCGCGCATCCTCTCGGACGCCGAGGGCGTCGCGGCGCTCGAGCTGAACATCTCGTGCCCCAACGTCAAGGAGGGGGGCATCACGTTCGGCTGCAGCCTGACCGGCACCTTCGACGTGGTCAACGCGGTGCGGAGGGTCACGACCCTTCCCATCATCCCGAAGCTGACGCCCAACGTCACCGACGTGGCGTCCTTCGCCAGAGCGTCGCAGGAGGGAGGTGCCGACGCCGTGTCGCTGGTGAACACGTTCCTGGCCATGGCCATCGACGTCGAGACGCGGCGGCCGGCGCTGTCCAACATCGTGGGCGGCCTGAGCGGTCCCGCGATCCGGCCGATCGCCGTCCGGATGGTCTACGAGTGCCGCCGCGCGGTGTCGATCCCGATCATCGGGATGGGCGGCATCGCCTGCGGGCGCGACGCCATCGAGTTCCTGCTGGCCGGCGCCTCGGCCGTGCAGATCGGAACGGCCAACTTCGTCGATCCGTTCATCTGGCAGAAAGTGCTGGCCGACATCGACAGCTACATGACGCGGCACGGTGTCGCGCGGGTCGCCGATCTCGTGGGGGCGCTCGACACGAGCGCCCGGGAGAAGGAATGGATCAGCTCCTGATCGCCCTCGACGTCGAGTCGGGAACACGGGCGCTGGCCCTGGCCCGCGCGCTCGACGGCGTGGCGGGCGGGTTCAAGATCGGCAGCCGGCTGTTCACGCTCGAAGGTCCCTCGCTGGTGCGGCGGCTGACCGACAGCGGCGCGCGCGTCTTCCTCGACCTGAAGTTCCACGACATCCCGAACACGGTGGCGCAGGCCGTCGAGTCCGCCGTCCACACGGGCGCCTGGATGATCAACGTCCACGCGTCAGGCGGTGCGGCCATGATGGCCGCGGCTGCCCGGGCCAGCCGGGACACGGCCGCCAGACTGGGAGTCCCCAGGCCTCTGGTGATCGCGGTCACGGTCCTGACCAGCCTCGACGAACGGACGTTGCGGGACGTGGGCGTGACGCGCCCGATGGTCGATCAGGTCACCGCCCTGGCCCGGCTCGCGAAGAGCGCCGGACTCGACGGCGCCGTGGCCTCCCCGCAGGAAACAGCGCACCTGCGAAGGGAACTGGGCCCCGGCTTCACGATCGTGACGCCGGGCATCCGCGGCGCATCGGCCGGATCCGCCGGGCAGGACGATCAGGCACGGACGCAGTCTCCCGCCGAGGCGCGCCGGGCGGGTGCCAGCTACCTGGTGGTGGGCCGGCCGGTCATCGGCGCGCCGGATCCCCGCGCCGCGGCGGAGGCGATCGCGCAGGAGCTCGCGCGCGCGTGAGGGATCGCCCGCGGGTGGCGCTCACGCTGTACTCCAAGCCGGGCTGTCATCTCTGCGATGAGATGAAGGCGGTCATCGATCGGGTCGCCGCGCAGGTCCCGTTGTCACTCGACGTCCAGGACATCACGAGCTCGCCCGAACTGGAGCAGCGCTACGGCCTGCAGATTCCCGTGTTGCGCATGGGCGTGCACACGATCGCCAGGCACCGGGTGACAGAAGGTGTGCTGCTGGAGAGGCTGACGCGCGAGCGCGGCTGAAGGGCGAAGCGACACACGGGGCGAAGCCGATGAACGCCCTCGCCCCGTGCAGGTGGTCGACGCGCAGCCGGACGCGGCCGGCTACTTGGCGGTGAAGATGAACGTGCCCCGCCGGTTCTGCTGCCAGCAGGACTCGTTCTCCTCCGTGCAGACCGGGCTTTCCTCGCCCTTGCTCACCGTCTGCATCCGGTCTGCGGCGATTCCCAGGCTGACGAGGTAGTCCTTCACCGCCTGGGAGCGACGCTCGCCGAGCGCGAGGTTGTACTCGTTGGTCCCGCGCGAATCGCAGTGCCCGTCGATGTTCACGCGCGTTGACCTCCAGCGCCGCAGGTACTCGGCGTTCTTCTGCAGCGCCGCACGCGCGTCTTCGCGAATCTCCGACTTGTCGTAGTCGAAGAACGCGTCCCCCAGCGGCCGCTCCCGGTTGAGATCGTCCAGCGACTTGCGGCTGAAGATCTCCTCCTCGGTCAGCGGCGGCGGCGGTGGCGGCGGCGGAGGCGGTGGAGGTGGCGGCGGTGGTGGCGGCGGCGGCGG
>VFZH01000032.1 GCA_016871255.1 Acidimicrobiia bacterium
CGGATGGGACGGATGGGACGGATGGGACGGATGGGGCGGATGGGGCGGATGGGACGGATGGGACGGATGGGACGGATGGGACGGATGGGACGGATGGGACGGATGGGGAGAGCGGAGGCCCCTGCCGGGCTGGGTGAGGACCGATCGTCCTGATCACCCGGATCCCGAGGTTGCCGCGAGCGCTTCGATGAACGTGTCCGCCCCTCCGGCGAGCCGGTGGAAGTGCTCCACGCCCAGCAGCTCCCTGGCGTCGGCGTCTTCGAGGCGCGACAGCGCGTCGTCGCGAAGCTGGCTGCGGTGGCAGGCGATCGCGTGCAGCTTGGTCACCGCGGCGTCTCCGAGCCTCAACACGACGGTTGGCGCCGCGGCCTCCGATCCCCAGGCGGCGGCGTCCGCAACGCCCAGGATCGTCCCGGGCGGTGAAAGCCCCGCCTGCCTGGCGCGTGTCGCGGCCCGCTCGACGACGGCTTCCATGCAGCCGGGATGCACGGTCATGCCGTAGCACGCCGGCGCGTGGTCGCCCAGCGACGACACGACGGCCAGTGTTCGCTCGTGGACCGCGATGTGGTCGGGGTGCCAGTACAACCCGTCCGCGCCGAAGGTGACGATGACGTCGGGGCGTGTCCGCTCGATGGCGTCCCTGATGTCGCGCTCGAGCACTGTCGCTTCGGTCCACGGCAGCATGCCGTCCTCGTGGTCCAGCAGGGTCACGTCCGCGAGGTCCAGCACCCGGCCGGCCTCCATCAGCTCGTCCGCGCGAACGCGGCGGAGGTCGCCGTCTGTGTGTTGGGGCTGTCCGGCCTCTCCCCTGGACAGGCACAGCAGCGACACCCGCACGCCACGGGCGGCTGCGAGGGCGATCAGGCCGCCGCACCCCACCGACTCGTCGTCGGGATGCGCCGTGATGACCAGCAGCGAGCCGGTGCTCATGGCAGGGGCCGGTCGGCGTCGTTCTGCCGGGTGGCCAGCGCGCGGTACACGCGTTCGTACCCGTCGACCATGCGGTCGATCCCGAAGTGCTCCATGGCGTGGGCTCGGACACGCTGGCGATCGAGCGCCAGCACGGACGGCAGGCCCTCGACCAGCGCGTCGAGCGACGAGAAGACGCCTCCGCTGATCCCGGGCGCCACGATCTCGGGGACGGCGCCGCCGTCGAGTGCGGCAACCGGACACCCGCACGCGGCGGCTTCCGCCAGCACGAGCCCGAACGGCTCGGCGGCCTGCACCGGGTAGAGCAGCGCGCCCGCACGGTTGAGCAGATCCACCTTCGCCGCGTGGTCCACCTCGCCGGCGTAGCGGACGTGGCTGCCGTCGACGAGGGGAGCGATCGCAGCGCGGTAGTAGTCGTTCTCTGCGGCCGCCAGGACCAGGCGCCGCCCGGCCCGCCGCGCGATCTCGATCGCCTGCAACACGCCCTTGCCCTCGGTGAAGCGGCCGAGGAACAGCAGATCGCCATCCGGCTCTGGCCGGAAGGCAAACGCCGGGAGGTCCACGGCGTGCGGGACGATCGCGACGACGTCCAGTCCCTGGAGCAGAGCCGCCTGGGCGCGCGAGAGCGCCACGATTGGTGCCCCGGGTGACGTCTGCCAGACCCGGACCTCGCTGGCGTCGGGTGAGTGGTGCACGGTCTGGAGCACGGGCGTGGCCGACACACCCGCATACGCAATCCCGATGGGCGCGTATTCGGCCTGGTGGTGGATGACGTCGAAGGCGCGCGCCTGACGGACGGCCGCCGCCAGGTGGAACAGTTCGCAGCTCTCCCACGGCCACATCGCGGGGTCGCTCGCGTAGCCTCGCTCGAACGTCGCCTGCAGCCGCGCCCGCGTCCGCGAGCCCCCGACGGCGAACAGCGTGACGTCGTGGCCACGATCCACCAGCCCGTTGGCCAGCAGCGCCGTCATCGTCTCGATCGATCCGGACCGCGGCGGCGGCACGGGCTGCGCCACGGGAGCGACGAGCGCGATCCGCAGGGCAGTGTGCACGGGCGTCAGTCGCAGGCCCGCGCGATCAGGCTCGCGAGCACGTGCGACGCCTCGAAGTGCTCGCGGGCGATGGCGGCGGCAGCCCTGGCGTGGGTCGCGTAGTCGGCCTCCACCCGATCGATCGCGTCGATCGCCTCCTCGGGCGTGGAGAACGGCAGAAGGCCCGCACCCGAAGGCAGGTGCGCGCTCCAGCCCGTCTCCTGGACCACCGCGGGGCGGCCAGCTGCCAGGTAGCACTCGGTGCGATCGCTGAACCACCCGGAGCGATGCGCCACGTACGCGTGCTTGGCCACGCCGAACTCGGCCTTCGAGGCCTGTATGAACTCACGGTAGTCGTCCGTGGTTCGAGACGCGGCCATCGCGTCCACCGGATCCCATCCGTGATCGCGCAGCAGGTCCATCGGCCCGTTCACACCGAGACGGAATCGTCCCGGCTTCGACTCCGGCAGCCTCAGGAAGCGCACGAACTCCCGATCCTTGTTGCCGTCCACGTCGGTGAAGCTCTCCGTCTTCCACGTCATCAAGGTCGTGAACCGATCGCCCTGCGGCACACCGTCGGTGCGCCACAAGTCCGTGACGACCGGCTGCCAGGTCTTCTCCCAGGCGAACGTGCCGGTTGGCACGTCGCACGCGGGCGTGCCGATGTTCGCGCCGAAGGTGAACAGGCGGTCGAACCGCCGGAAGAAGTCCACGTACCAGGGCTCGCCCTTGGCAATCGCCAGCTGCGTGAACACGGGATCCGAATCCACGAACACGCGGCGCGGGATCCTCTCGTACTCGTCCCGCCAGAACCACGATCCGCCCGACAGGTTCACGAACAGCTCGGCGTCGGCACAGTGGCGCCGGAGTCCTTCCCGGGAGAGGCCGTGATGGGTGCCGTCGAAGTTCACGAACGACCAGCGATCGCCGAAGCCGTAGGGTTCGAGCGTTCGCTGGATGTGGCGGGTGCCGTACGACGGATCCTCTGAGATGGCGTCCCGTTCCGGGTCGTAGATGCACTCGCCGGTGTCTTCCACGTACATCACGTCGTGCCCCAGCGCCCGCAGCCCCAGCAGGTACATGAGCGAGCACCACGCCACCCCGCCGAAGGGATAGCGCGCGATGATGCCGGCGACGAGCACCCTCACGCCAGCGCCCGGATGGCGGCGGTGTCCGCCTCGATCCCGTCGAGCGAACGACCCATGGCCAGCCGCGCGCACATGCGGCGATAGAGATCCGACGAACTCAGCAGCTCGTCGTGCGTCCCCTGGGCGGCGACGCGTCCGTCGTGCAGCACGACGATGCGCGTGGCGTCGCGGATGGTGGACAGCCGATGGGCGATGACGAGGACCGTGCGCCCGGCCCTGGCCCGCCGGAGCGCGTCGAACACCGCGGCCTCCGACAGCGCGTCGAGCGACGAAGTCGGTTCGTCCAGGATGAGGATCGGCGCGGGCTTGATGAGGGCGCGGGCCAGCCCGAGCCGCTGGCGCTCGCCGCCCGACAGCGTCGCGCCGCCTTCCGCGAGCGTCGTGTCAACGCCCTGCGGCAGCCGCGCCACGACGTCGTCCAGGTGCGCGGCGTGGACGGTGGCGGCCACCTCGGCGTCGGTGGCGTCGAGCCGCCCGTACCGGATGTTGTCCGCCACGGTGCCGGTGAAGAGAACCGGCGACTGCGGCACGAGCGCGATCCGCTCGCGCAGCGACCGCAGCGAGTAGCGCGCCACGTCGAGGTCGTCGATCAGCACACGCCCCGCGGACGGCTCGAAGAAGCGGGGGATCAGGCTGAGCGCGGTCGTCTTGCCCGCCCCCGTGACGCCGACCAGCGCCACGAGCTCGCCCGGGCGGGCCTCGAAGCTGACGTCGGACAGCACGTCCCGATCCGCGTCGTACGCGAAGCGCACGCGGTCGAACCGGACGCGGCCCTCGATGGCTGACGCGTCCAGCGCGCCGGGGACGTCCAGCGGCTCCGGCGCCAGGGCGAAGACCTCCCGCACGCGTCGCGCGCTGACCAGCGCCTCCTGAAGCGACCCGGCCGTGTGCGCGATCGCCGACAGCGGGTTGTACACCGCGGCCAGGTAGGCGACGACGACCAGCAGCCCGCCCACGGTCAGCCGGCCGTCCAGGACGTGCAGGCCGCCTACGGCGAGCACCAGCGCCGTGCCGCCGAGCGTGATCGCGGTCACCGTGACCGAGAAGAGCGACTCCTGCCAGGTGAGGGTCAGCCGCGCCTGCAGCGTGTCCCGGCCGCTCGTGGTGAAGCGGTCCACCTCGTGGCTCTCGCGCGCGAAGCTCTTGACCGCCGCGACCGACGACAGGACCTCGAAGGCCCGTTCGAGCAGGCGCGACTCGAGCGCCTTGACCCGCTCGGCGCGGTCCGCCATCCGCGAGGCGTAGAACCGGAGGCTGAAGTAGAGCGGCGGCACGACGCCGAGCGCCAGCACGGCGAGCATGGCATCCAGGCGAAGCAGGATCGCGAACATGACGGCAAGGTTCACGGCAGCCATCGCCAGCGGGAACACGCCGCCGATCACCAGGTCGTTGACGCTGTAGGCGTCGGCATCGAGGCGGTACACCGAGTCCGCCGTCCGCCCCTGCAGGTGGTGCCGGAGGGGCAGCGCCTGCAGGTGCGCCAGCAGCCGGGCCCGCAGGTCGTAGACGAGGCGCTGGCCCACGTCCATCTGGAGCTGGGTGTGGATCGCCCGGACCAGCTCGCCGCCGAGCTGGATCGTGAATCCCGCTGCCACCATCAGCAGGAGCAGGGCCACCGCGCCCGGCCCGGTGACCGGCAGGACGAGGGCGGCGAGCCACGCGGGCAACGGCAGGTCGCCGAGCACGTTGTCGATGACGACCTTGAGCGGCCAGGGCCCGAGGGCGGCCAGGCCGATCTCGGCGAGCGACAGCGCCACGACAGCGGCCGCGCGCCGGCGGTACGGGCCGAGCGACGCCAGGCACCAGCGAACCAGCGCCACTTCAGCCCTCAGGGGCTGCCTCGAACCCCTTCGGTCCGGCTGCGCGGGTGGCTGGCGTGGCCCGAGCCCCCAGGGGCACCAGAGCCGCGTCGCTGGTCACCCGGGAGAGCGCCCGGTCGAACACCGCAACGGTCCGCGCCGCGCGCCAGGCCGCGCGGGCGGTCCCGACGGCCAGTGCGGCCAGGACCACAAGGACAAGCGCCGGGTGCGTGAGCGACAGCGCCGTCGCGGCGCTGTCGAGCCCGAG
Source organism: Acidimicrobiia bacterium (assembly GCA_016871255.1). Taxonomy (GTDB): domain Bacteria; phylum Acidobacteriota; class Vicinamibacteria; order Vicinamibacterales; family UBA2999; genus VFZH01. The sequence continues at coordinate 5,177 of VFZH01000032.1, forward strand.
CACCGCCGCCAGGAGCAGGCCCCCCCGCACCACACCCAGGAAGCTCGGACGCACCCGTGTGGCCACCCGCAGGAGACAGCGGCCGTGATCGTGGACCTCGACGAGCGTGCGGACGTGGAGCCAGCCCCAGCGCCCGATCGTCAGGCTCAGATCGCGATCGGGCCGCCATCCGTCGTCCACGTCCACGAGTTGGGTGGGCCGCGAGGCGCGCAGCACGCCGAGCAGCTCCGTGAGCAGCGCCGGTCGCGAGACCCAGGTTTCGCTCCAGAACCGGCGTTCGATGGTCCGCCCGAGGAACATCCGGGCCGCCGCCACGGCGTGGACGAGCGTCGGCGCGGGCATGTGCCACGGCAGGCGGGTGACGTGCGCGGACGCCACGTCGAGCGGGGCCGACGCGAGGCCGCGGATGCGGCCGCGCAGGCGCGCGATCGGCTGGATGAGGTGCAGCCACGCGATCAGCCCGCGGTACAGCCAGCGGCTCTGCCTCGCCGAGCGGGCGCCGATGGAGGGCAGGCCGTCGAGGTTCGACCGCCAGGCGAACAGCGCGCAGCGCCCGAGGCTGATCCCCCAGCCGAGCAGACCGAGTCCCAGGACCGGCCACGCGATCGGCACGCCGGCCAGCCGGCCTGCCGCGCCCGCTACGAGCAGCGCCGTCGCCGAGGCCATCCACACCGGCGAGTGCGGCAGGAACTGCAGCGGGTTGGTGTCGGTGGCGTACACCGAGGGAAACGCCGCCGTGCCCCAGGTGCCCGTGTTGACGCTGCGTGCGGTGAGCGCGCGTGTGAACGGCATGGCGCTGTAGATGTGCCCGCGCCACAGCATCTCGCCGTTCACGAACCGCTCCGGGTGATGCGCCGCCAGCCAGGTTTCGCCCTCGCCATAGCCGACCTGCTGGCGCCAGTACGCGCGAACCGACGATCGATGGTGGTGCCACACGACCGCCGAGGGCGCGAAGCCGATCTGGAATCCCTTCGCCATCAGCCGCCAGCAGATGTCCACGTCGTCGCCTGCGCGCAGGTAGACGGGGTTGAAACCGCCGACCGCGAGCAGCGCCTCGCGCCGGAACGCCATGTTGCAGCCGGGAACGTGTTCGGCCCGCCGGTCGTTGAGCATCACGTGCGTCGGACTGCCGGGCGCGCGCGCCACCGACTGGGCCACCCACGGATCGTCCGGGGGCACGATGTTCGGCCCGCCCGATCCCGCGGCATCGGATGAGAGGAAGGGCTGCACGAGGTAGGTCAGCCAGTCCGGATCGACCCGGACGTCGGCGTCGGTGTAGGCGACGATGTCGCCAGTCGCGTGACTCAGCCCGGCGTTGCGCGCGGCGCTCAGGCCGCCATTCGGCAGGTCGAGGACTGTGACGCCCTCGTAGCGGCGGGCGATCTCGCCCGTCCGGTCGGCGGAGCCGTCGTTGACGAGGATGATCTCGCGGTGCGGGTACGTGAGCGCCTCGATCGAGGAGAGGCAGTCGTCCAGGGTTTCGGCCGCGTTGAAGGCGCAGACGACCACCGACACCCGGGGCCACCGGGCCTGCTCCTCGGCGGAGAACGGCGCGCTGGCGAATGCCTTCTGCACGGCGGTGAGCGCCGGCTTCGGCTCGCGGCTCGCATCGACGAGGCCGAAGGCCCAGTCGTCCACCGTCCGGCCCCCGCGCCACCATGCATCCGTCCACGCGAACGCCACCGCGCCGCAGGCACCTTCGGCGAACGCCGCGCGCAGGTGCATCGCCGTCAGGCGGGCCTGTCCGTCGAGCCCTTCACGGAGGCTGTCGGCCCCTGCCTCGGCCAGCAGCAGCGGACGGGATCCGGCAAGGTGCTGCACGCGCGCGAGGTAGGCACGGAGCTCGTCTTCCCGGTGCAGGTACACGTTGAAGCTGCAGACGTCGAAGCACGCGACGTCGAGGTACTCGGTCGGCGGGAAGTTGACGTAGGTGAAGAGCGACTCCGGTGAAGCGGCTTTCGCGTCCGCGTACAGCTCCGCGAGGAACTGCTCGATGCGATGCGCGCCGTGCCAGCGGACGACTTCGGGCGGAATCTCGTTGCCGAGCGCCAGCATGAGCAGCGCGGGGTGCGAGCCCAGTGAGCGGGCGGCATCTGCCGACGTGCGCCGGACTCCGGCCGCCTGCGCCCGGTCATCGATGAACGCCAGGTGCTGCGGCCACGGCACGCCCGCGATCACGCGCAGTCCGTGCGCGAGGGCCAGATCGAGCAGCCACACCGGCGGCAGCGTGTAGGTGCGGACGGTGTTGAGGCCCGCGGCGGCCATGCGCGCGAAGTCCTGACCGATTCGCGCCCGATCGGGGAATTGCTCGCCGGCGGCGTTCGGCGCGAACGTGCCGTACGAGACGCCCTTCACCAGGAACCGCCGGCCTCCGAGGTCCAGGAACTTGCCGTCCACGCGGGCGCGCGCCCTAAGGGACGCGGCGTCCGGCACGAGCGCGGCGGCGGCGGTGGATGACGGGGGCAAGGCGCGCTGATCCAGCGGGTTACCGCAACATTCTGTCCGCGGCCCCGGTCTGATTTCAAGAACGGGCGCCCGGAGGCCTGATGGGTCGAGGAAAGCCGTTCTGGCCCGCGAATCGTTGCAGAATCGTCACAGCAGACTCCTTAACACAGCCGTAATGGGGGTCTGGTAACGTGGCGATACGGCTCAGGCTTGGCCGTTTCTTCTGTTCTGAGGGGGACACTCTATGAGGCACGTCACACGCTGGCTGACTGTACTGGTCTGTCTGTTGGCATGGCCCGCGTCCGCCCTGCACGCACAGGGCGTCACTACCGGCAGCATCAACGGGCTCGTGAACGACGCGCAGCAGCGGCCGATCGCGGGCGCGAACGTCGTCGCCATTCACGAGCCATCGGGCACCGTCTACGAAGGCGCGACACGCGCTGACGGGCGCTTCTCCATTCCGGGGATGCGCGTCGGCGGGCCCTACTCGGTGACCGTGGCGTACGTCGGCGGAAGCGGAACGGCGTTCGAGCCGCAGACGAAGACCGATGTCGTCGTGAACCTCGGGGTGGCGACCGACGTGAACTTCGCCGTGACGGCGATCACGCTTCAGGAGAGCATCACCGTCACCGCGCAGATCGATCCGGTCTTCAGCTCGCAGCGCACCGGCGCGGCGACGTCCGTGCCGCGTGCCGAGCTTGCGGCCCTGCCGACGATCTCGGGACGGATCACCGACATGACCCGCCTGACGCCGCAGGCGAGCGGGAGCTTCTTCGGCGGCCAGGACGATCGCCTCAACAACATGACGGTCGACGGCTCGTACTTCAACAACTCGTTCGGGATCGGCAACCAGCCGGGCGACCGGACGAACGTGGCCGCGATATCGCTCGAGTCGATCGAGCAGGTACAGGTGAACATCGCGCCGTTCGACGTGCGGCAGGGCAACTTCACCGGCGCGTCCGTGAACACGATCACGCGGAGCGGCACCAATGAATTCACCGGGTCGGTGTACCACCGTTTCCGCAACGACGGCTTCGTCGGCACGGAGGCGAAGGGGCAGACCGTCAACCCCGGCGAGTTCACGTTCCGCGACACCGGCCTCTGGGCCGGCGGCCCGGTGGTGCGCAACCGGATCTTCGTGTTCGGCAACTACGAGGACGAGGAGGACAGCCGCCCGCTGACGACCTTCCGCGCCAACAGGGGAGGCGAGACGGTCGGCGGCAACGTGACACGCGTGCTGGCGTCCGATCTGACCGCGCTGAGCGCCTTCCTGTCGCAGAACTTCAAGTACGACACCGGTCCGTTCGAGAACATCACCGACCTGACGCCGGCGAAGCGGTACCTCGTCCGGGGCGACTACAACCTGAGCACCCGGCACAAGGTCAGCTTCCGCTACAACCAGCTCGACTCCAGCTCGGTGAGCTACATGTCGAGCTCGTCCTCGGCCGGCTTCGGCCGAGGCACCTTCAGCACGGCGTTTCTCAGCTTCTCCGGGTCGAGTTACCAGATTTTCGAGAACATCAAGTCCGGCATCGGTGAATGGAACTGGGTGATCGGCAGCCGCATGTCGAACAGCCTGATCGCCGGCCTGACCTCGAACGACGAGAGCCGCTTCGACATCGGCGGCCTGTTCCCGTTCGTGGAGATCCTGGCGCCGGACGGCACGGCCTACACCGCGTTCGGCTCCGAGCCGTTCACGCCGCAGAACCAGCTGCGCTACAAGACGTTCCAGATCAAGGACGACTTCACGCTGTTCGGCAACAACCACTCGTTCACCTTCGGCGGCACGCTCCAGCGCTACCACTCCGACAACGTGTTCTGGAGCTGCTGCCCGCAGGGCGACTTCGTCTACAGCTCGCTGGCGGACTTCTACGCCGACGCCAACGCGTACCTGGCGAATCCGAACAGGACCACGTCGGCCGTGACGCTGCGGCGCTACAAGCTCCGCTACTCGAATTTCCCCGGCCTGGACGAACCGCTCCAGCCGCTGACCGTCTGGTTCGGCGGGGGCTACGCGCAGGACGAGTGGCGGCCGACGCGGAACCTGACCGTCACGGCCGGGGTGCGCGTGGACGTGCCGTACTTCGAGAACACGGCCTATGCCAACGCGAAGGCGGATGCGCTCACGTTCCGGGACCAGGACGGCTCGCCCGTCCAGTACGCGACCGGCGAGATGCCGGACGCGAAGCTCCTGTGGTCGCCGCGCGTCGGGTTCAACTGGGACCTGTTCAGCGACCAGCGCACGCAGCTCCGTGGAGGCACGGGGGTGTTCACCGGCCCGCCACCCTACGTGTGGATCTCGAACCAGCTCGGCAACACCGGCGTGCTGATCGGCGAGATCCTTGTGGACAACACGACCGCGTTTCCCTTCTCGCCTGACACGAAGCGGTACTGGCCGAGCAACGTCACCGGCCAGGGCGCCAACAGCTTCGAACTGAACGTCACGGATCCCGACTTCAAGTTCCCGCAGGTCTGGCGGACCAACGTGGCGGTCGACCATCGGCTGCCGGGCGGCTTCATCGGGACGGTCGAATACGTCTACAGCCAGGACGTGAACGGCAGCTCCTACATCAACGCCAACCTGCCTGCGGCGCAGACCGCGTTCACCGGCGTGGACAACCGGCCGCGCTGGACGGCGAACCGGATCAACAACACGTCGCCGAATGTCATCACCTCCGCGCATGTCCTCGGGAACCAGAGCATCGGCAGCGCCTGGAACTTCTCGACGAGCGTGTCGAAGAGGTTGTGGCACGGGCTGTCGCTGAAGAGCGCGTATTCGTACGGCGAGGCGCGCAACACGATCGACCCCGGGTCGACCGCCTTCTCCACCGTCGCGAACAACCAGCACGCGGCCGATCCCAACAACCCCGGTCTCGGGTGGTCGAAGAGCATGCAGGGACACCGGGTGTTCGTGCAGACGTCCTACACGCGGGAGTACTTCGGCTTCGGCGCGACGACGATCGCCGCGTTCTGGGAGGGCCAGCCCTCGCTCCAGGGCTCGAGCCGCAACGCGAGCTACGTGTTCGCGGGCGACATGAACGGCGACGGCTATGCGGGCAACGACCTGATCTACATCCCGGCGAACACGTCGGAGATGAACTTCGTGCAGTTCACGGCCGGTGGCGTGACCTACACGCCGGCGATGCAGGCCGAGGCGTTCGAGGCCTACATCCAGCAGGATGAGTACCTGCGCGCCAACCGGGGGCGGTACGCGGAGCGCGGGGGCGTCATGCTGCCATGGGTGAAGCGGATGGACCTGAGCCTGACGCAGGATGTGTTCCGCAACATCGGCGGGAAGCGGAACGCCGGGCAGTTCCGGATCGACATCACGAACTTCGGGAACATGCTCAACTCGAACTGGGGGGTGTCTCAGCGGATGGTGGCGCCCGTGACGGCCGCCAACGGCGCGCAGATCCTGACCAACGCGACGGCCGACGCGCAGGGCCGGGCGGCCTACCGGCTGGCGGTGGTCGGCGGCAGGCTGATCGACAAGTCGTTCCAGACGCAGACGAGCCTGAGCGACGTGTACCAGTTCATGATCAGCTTCCGCTACTCGTTCAACTGAGCTGGGGAAGTGAAGGGCCGGCGCACTCTCCGGGTGCACCGGCCCTTCGTGCGTACGTTCTGCGGCCCACGGCGCCACAGCTCCAGTCCAGGTCCAATCTCGGCCACGTTGACAGGCGACAGGCAGACGGGGCCTGCTGGGTGATGGCGTGAATGTCTGCGGCCGAGAACGCTCCGCGTTCGACGGCGATCCACCAGGCCGGTGTCGATCAGCCAGCCCACGGGTCCCGCAGTTCGGCCACGCGTCCCCTCCGGCTCTTGCGCAGAGAGGTGACAGCAGCCCACGGCGTTCAGCGAGTCAGGGTGGGATCGGTGGGGTAGTACTCGCCGTCGGTCGCCTGGAACCTCTGGAGCCACTTCTTTCCCGACTCCGCGGGGGTGAAGCTCCAGGCCTGGCGGTGGTAGTTCCAGTCGTCGGGGTTCAGCCGCTGCGCGCGCTCGAAGTAGTGCTGCGCGCGGTCGGCCCGGCCGGCCTCCTGGAACCAGACGCCCAGCTTGAAGGCGGCCTCGGCCTCCATGTGCGCCGGTGACCGCCCCTTCACGCGCGCGGCGTACTCCTTGTCGCCGAGCGCGTACCGGCTCTTCCAGCCCTGCGCCACCCAGTCGCGCAGCGCGGCGACGTACACCTCGCCCTCGGCGGTCACCTTCTTCACGCCGAAGTCGTACACCTGATCGGACGCCCAGGCCGGCTCGCCCGGCCGCACGATCTTCCCCTGCTCGTCGATCCACGCGCCCGCAGGCACGTTCATGAACTGGAAGGCCGAGGCCACCGCGTGCGTCCGGTCGATCAGCGACGGGAAGGTGACCTTCGCGACGTCGTACCAGCGGCCGGCCACGGCCTCGCCCGCCGTGTCCTCGGCAGCCGCCACGATCTCGAAGTTGCGACCCTTGAGCCCCTGATAGACCTCCTGCCACGCCTTCAGATCCTGCCGGCAGCCGCACCACGACGCCCAGGTCAGCACCAGCACCTTCTTCCCGCGGAAGTCCGACAGGCGGACGATCCGGCCTTCGCGATCCGGCACCGCGAAGTCGGGTGCGACACGCGATGTGAGCAGGCCGCTCTGGAACATCGCGATCTCGCCGAAGCTCCAGGCGCGCGCGTCCTCGTCCACGACTGCCGCCTGGCGGATGCGTTTCGCGAACCCGGTCAGGTCGAATCGGTCCCCGCGTGACAACGCCGGCGGGAGCGGAATGCAGATGTCGGCGCGGCACGCGCCTTCCGGCTTGATCTCGAAACCGTTGATCTGCGGCAGATCGGACTTGCGGATCCAGAGCGATTCCGGGGCGGCCGGATCCAGGTCAACATCGAGCGTGACGACGCGGTCGTCGAACAGGACGGTGGCCGTGCCCGGGGCCGCGAAAACCGACCACGCCGGCATCAGCGCGGAGCCGAGAACGGCGGTGCCGCCAAGTTGAATGAAATCGCGACGGTCCATGAGCTTCGTCCTTCTTGTCCTCGGGCCGGCCGAAGCCGGCCCCTGCGTGACCCGGCAGGCCCGCGATGGCCGTGCCCGAGGGGTCAGCCGGCCGATCCGTCGCCGGCGTCGCCCGTGTCCCGCGGGCGCGGCAGCGCCGTGTCGCCGGCCGGGGCGAGCACCCCCTGCCGAGTATAGGCCACGAGCTTCGCGCGCGTGTCCGCGATGTCCAGGTTCCGCATCGTCAGCTGGCCGATCCGATCCTGCGGCGAGAAGGCGGAGGCGCCTTTCTCCATCGTCAGCCGATCGGGGTGATACGTGAGGTTGGGGCTCACGGTATCGAGGATGGAGTAGTCGTTGCCCCTGCGCAGCTCGACGGCGACCTCACCCGTGATCAGGCGTGCCACCCACCGCTGTGCCGTCTCCCGCAGCATCATCGCCTGCGGATCGAACCAGCGGCCCTGGTACAACAGACGGCCGAGCTGCCGGCCGTTGTCGCGGTACTGCGCGATCGTGTCCTCGTTGTGGATGCCCGTGAGCAGCCGTTCGTACGCGATGAAGAGCAGCGCCATGCCGGGTGCCTCGTAGATGCCGCGGCTCTTGGCTTCGATGATCCGGTTCTCGATCTGGTCGCTCATGCCGAGCCCGTGGCGCCCGCCGATCGCGTTCGCTTCGAGCATCAGGGCCACGGGATCGGTGAAGGTCATCCCGTTCAGCGCCACGGCCTGTCCGTCCTCGAACCGCACCGTCACGGCTTCGCGCGCCACCGTGACGTCGTCCCGCCAGGAGGCCACGCCCATGATCGGCTCGACGATCGTGATGCCCGTGTCGAGGCGCTCGAGGTCCTTCGCCTCGTGCGTCGCGCCGAGGATGTTGGAGTCGGTCGAGTAGGCCTTCTCGACACTCATCCGGTAGCCGAGCCCCGCCCGCTGCATGTACTCGGACATCTCGCGCCGGCCACCCAGCTCGTCGATGAACGCCTGGTCGAGCCAGGGTTTGTAGATGCGGAGCGCGGGGTTCGCGAGCAGGCCGTAGCGGTAGAACCGCTCGATGTCGTTGCCCTTGAACGTGCTGCCATCGCCCCAGATGTGCACGTCGTCCTGCTTCATGGCCGCGACGAGCATGGTGCCCGTGACCGCGCGGCCGAGCGGCGTGGTGTTGAAGTAGGGCACCCCCGCCGTGGCGATGTGGAACGCGCCGGCCTGCAGCGCCGCCATCCCCTCCGTCACGAGCTGGGCGCGGCAGTCCACGAGCCGGGCCTCTTCGGCGCCGTACTGCTTCGCCCGCCTCGGGATGTCGTCGTAGTCGGTCTCGTCCGGCTGGCCGAGGTTCGCCGTGTACGCGTACGGGATGGCGCCCTTGCCGCGCATCCAGTGCAGCGCCGCGCTGGTGTCGAGGCCACCGGAGAAGGCGATGCCGACTTTCTCGCCAACGGGAAGGGACTGGAGGATTACGGACATGGCAAGAGCAATGACGACTGAAGATGGATGATTGGGGATTGCATTGGCGATTGGTGACCGGTGATTGACGAATCGCCCGGGGTCAGCCCGGAGGCCAGGCGAGCCGGCGCCCCGCCAGCAGGTGCATGTGGATGTGCCACACCGTCTGGCCTGCGTCTGCGTTGCAGTTGAACACCGTCCGGTAGCCCCGCTCGGCGTGGCCGGCGTCACGCGCCAGCCGGGCGGCCAGGCGTGCCATGGAGCCCACGAGCGCGTCGCGGTCCGGCGTCAGGTCGTTGAGCGTGGCGACGTGCGCGCGCGGCACGATCAGCACGTGAAACGGCGCCTGCGGGTTGATGTCACGGAACGCGACGAGCGCGTCGTCCCGATGGACGATCGCGGCGGGGATGTCGCCCGCGACGATCTTGCAGAAGAGGCAGTCTGCCATGGTGTGTGACGTCTGAGGAGCCGGCCCTGCCGCACGGGATGACGACGGCGGCGGGGACATTGTGGCATCATTTGCGCCTTGCGGCAGGCGCACCGCGCTTCGGCCGTATCCGTGCGAGGCGCCCTGTCACCAGCCCGTGTCGCTTGAGCCGATTCTGCCTTCCCGATCCGGGCCCGCCGGGCCGGCGCTGACGGTCTTTGCCCTGGCGGGCGCGTGTGCGCTGGCGCTCTCCTGGTGCATCCTTCGGTCCCCGCAGACCCTGCACGATTCGCTGGACCAGTTGCTCGCCTCGCGCCAGTCGCCGTCTGTGTGGGCGACCTTTCAGAACGGGTTGTACCAGGAAGGGTACTTCCGCCCCCTGCGGGTGGCGCAGGCGAAGGCCGCCTTCGACCTCGCGCCCGAGGATCCGGTTCCCGTCTACAAGAGCATTCACGTCGCGTTGACGTGTACGGCCTTCCTCCTGTTCGCCGCGCTGGTCCGCCCCCGGTCGTGGCCGGAAGCCGTCGCCGGCGCCGTCGCCATCACGATCCTCATGGGCCACCACGCGTTTTTCATCCTGGTGGCCGAGGCGTATCCGATCAACCACTTCCTGGAGATGGTGGTGCTGGCGCTTGGTGCGGCGCTGGCCGCCCGCGGAGCGCGTCGCCTCTGGAAGGAGGCCGCGATGGTGCTGGCGCTCGCTGTCGCGCTGTTGACGCTCGAGTCGGGGGTGATCGTCTGGGTCGTCGCGGCCGGTGCCTGGGCGGTCGGATGGCGCGGGGTGTCCGGACGGGCGATCGCCGTGGCCACGGCCGTGCTCGCGGCCTACATGGTGTTCCGCTTCGGCGTTGCGGACGTGGGCAGCCCCGGCCTCGGTGAACGGGCCTCGGGGTTCGGCCTGGAGCGGCTCGAAGCGGACGAGATCGTGGCGCGTTTCGGCGGCAATCCCTGGCCGTTCTTCGCCTACAACGTGGCGTCGGCCCTGTCCGGACTGCTGCTGTCGGAGCCGCGGCACGGCACGTGGATGGTCGTGCGGCGCTGGCTGGCGGGCGACGTGGCGGGCTGGCAATGGATCAATCTGGCGGCAAGCCTCCTCGTCACGGGTGTCGTTGTCGCGGCCGCCCGGACGGCGTGGGCGAGGGCCCGCCTCCGCCAGGCGACTGATAGGGACCGGCTGATCCTGCTGGGCGTGGCGGTGGTGCTGGCCAATGCCGCGTTGAGCTTCGGCTACCTCAAGGACGAGGTGATGAGCCTCGCCTCCACGTTCTACGCCGCCGCGGCGGCCGCTGCGCTGTCCCCCGTTGCCGAACGCCTCGCCAGGCGACCCGCCGGCGGCGCGTACGGCGCCGCGGCGCTGCTGCTCGTCGTATCGCTCCTCTGGACCAGCCGCGCGGCCAGCACGGTGTACTCCCTGCGTTCCTTCGCGTACCGGACCCAGGTTGACTGGGGTACCTACGAGATGCCCGACACCTCGTCGCCGGACGAACGTGCGTTCTTCGACCAACTCCGTCGCGACGCCATCGGTCGCCGCGTCCCGAACCCGCGGGATACCGACGAAAGGGCCGTGCAGGGTGTCCTCGAGATCAAGTAGGACCGCCCTCGCGATCTGCGCCCTCCCGCCGGCCGCCCTGGCGGTCTGGTTGCTGCTCGTCGTGACCGGCCCGCTGCAGCGGGCCTTCTGGACCATCGAGCCGATGACGCTGCCCGAGGCGATCGCGCTCAGCGATCCGGCCACCGCGCGGTGGCTCGTGCTGCAGGGCGCGGATGTGGACGCACCCGATCGCGTCCGCGCGGGCGTGCTCGAGGCCGGTGCCGTGAGGGTGACGCCGCTGGAGGCGGCGGTGCGCTCCAACGGAGGAGAGTGGATCGACCTCGCGTTTGCGCTCGGCGCGAACCCGCCGAGCGGGAATCTCCAGCGTGCGTACTGCCTGGCGGAGGGGCTGCCGCATCAGGCGGACGCCTGGCGGCGTCTGGCGGCGCACACAGGGGTGCCCCCGCCTGACGACTGCCAGTGACTGCAATCACGCCCGCTGGATGACCATCGTGCGCGGGATGCCCTGCAGATCCGCGCGTACGCGACGCACGTGCAGCCCGGGCACCTCGTCGAGCATCCGGCGGACATCGGCCTCCTGGCCGTCGCCGAACTCCATCACGAGCCAGCCGCCGGGTGTGAGCTGCCGGCTCGCCGCCTGCAGCACCGCACCGATCGCCTCCAGCCCGGTGGCGCCGCCAAACAGCGCCACATCCGGTTCGTGCCGGACGGCGCGGCCGAGGCCGGCGCGATCGATCCCCCTGACATAGGGTGGGTTGGCGAGCAGCAGGTCGAACGTTCCGGTGACGCCGTCGAGGTACGACGCCCGGATGCACGTCACGCGATCCGCCACACCGTGCCGCGCGGCGTTCGCACGCGCGACCGCCAGCGCGTCCCCCGACACGTCGGTGGCGATCACACGCGCCCCGGGCACCGTGTGCGTCACCGAGACGGCGATGCACCCGCTGCCGGTGCCGATCTCCGCGACCCGGAGCGCCGGGTCGGCGCCCAGTCGCGCCACGGCCTCCTCGACGATCAACTCCGTGCAGGGTCGTGGAATCAGCACGGCGGGCGAGACGACGAACTCCAGGCCCCAGAACTCGCGCACGCCGACGATGTACGCCGTCGGTTCGTGACGGCGGCGCCTGGAGACCCACTCGGAGAATCGTGGCTCCAGCCCGCCGGGCGCGGGCGCGCGGCGCTCGGCCAGCAGACGCGCCCGGTCCCAGCCGAGGATCGCGCCGGCGAACACGTCGACGTCCAGCCGCGCTTCGTCTGGGTGGACACCCGCCTCGATCAGCGCCTGTCTCGCCGCGCCGAGCACCTGGTGCAGGGATCGCGGCGTCGTCTCGGTGGCGACGGCGTCGTGAGGTGGTGCGAAGCGGTCGGGCACCATCGTCACCCGACGGCCGTGGCTTCCCTGAGCTTCTCGGCGGTGTAGAAGGACACGACCTGGTCGATCAGCTCCTGCAGGTCGCCGTCCAGCACGTCGTGCAGGCGGTGCGTCGTGAAGTTGATGCGGTGGTCGGTGATCCGGCTCTGCGGGAAGTTGTAGGTGCGGATCTTCTCCGACCGCTCGCCGGTGCCGACCTGGCCGCGGCGCTCCTTCGCGATCGCTTCCTGCTGCTTGCGGATCTCCAGCTCGTACAGGCGGGCGCGGAGGACCTTCATGGCCTTCGTGCGGTTCTTGATCTGGGACTTCTCGTCCTGCTGCGACACGACCAGGCCCGTCGGGATGTGCGTGATGCGCACGGCGGAGTAGGTCGTGTTCACGCTCTGGCCGCCGGGCCCGCTCGAGCAGAAGGTGTCGATCCGCAGATCCTTCTCGCTGACCTGGATGTCCACATCCCCGGCTTCCGGCAGCACGGCGACCGTGGCGGTCGAGGTGTGGATGCGCCCGCTCGCCTCCGTCTCCGGCACCCGCTGCACGCGGTGTACGCCGCTCTCGTACTTCAGGCGGCTGTAGACGCCGCGCCCGGCGATCGAGACGATGGCCTCCCTGAGGCCCCCCTGGCCGGTTTCGTGGCTCTCCATCACCTCGAGCTTCCAGCCCTGGCGCTCCCCGTAGCGGCTGTACATGCGAAACAGGTCTGCCGCGAACAGCGCCGCCTCGTCGCCGCCCGTGCCGGCACGGATCTCGAGCAGGACGTTCTTCTCGTCGTTGGGGTCCTTCGGCACGAGGAGCAGCTTCAGGTCCTGCTCCATGGCGGCGCGCCGTTCTTCCAGCGACTTCAGCTCCTCGCGCGCCAGCTCGCGCATGTCGGCGTCGCCTTCGCGCGCGAGTTCCTCCGCGCCCGCGATGTCCTTCAGGAGCGACTTGTACTGGCGGAAGGCGTGGACGACCGGCTCCAGGTCGGCCAGCGCTTTGGCCGATCGGCGGTATTCCGCCTGGTCGCCCTGCACCTCCGGCGAGCCGAGCTTCGCGACGAGCACGTCGTATTCCGCTTCCGTGGCGGACAGTTTGTCCAACATGAATCAATAGTGATCGGGGACTGAAGATCGACGATCGCATTGACGACTGGCGATCGACGATTGCCGGATCGCGCACACGCAGCCTCGGCCTGCCGCCGTGCAATCGTCAATCCTCAATCCCAATGCAATCCTCAATCCTCAATCCCCAATCCTCAATCGTCTTCATCCCCCCGAGACCGGCGGCAGGAACGCGACCTCGTCGCCGTCGGCCAGCTCGGCCTCGATTCGCGCGTAGTCGGCGTTCACGGCCACCGACATCGAGTCTTCGTACGCGGCGAGCGCCGGAAACTCGCCGACGAGGTTCTGCCAGACCGCACGGGCCGTTGCCGGCCCGGAGACCTCCCGGACCAGCTCGCCGGAGCCGGCCAGGTCGCGGAGGCGCGCGAACAGCCGAACGGTCACGCGCATGCGATCCGGTGCGCCGACTCGCGCGCACCCTCGTCGTCCGGGTGTACCGCGGCGCCCTCCAGCCAGACGTCTCCGCCGTCGAAGTGCTCGCGCTTCCAGACCGGCAGGATCTGCTTCACGCGCTCGATCGTGTAGCGGCAGGCGGCGAACGCGTCGCCGCGGTGCGCCGAAACCGCGGCAATCGCGACGCTCGCCTCGCCGATCTCGAGCCGCCCGACGCGGTGATGCGCGGCGACGCGCGTCCCCGGCCAGGCCTGTTCCGCTTCCCGCAGAATCCGCTCGAGTACCCGGACGGCCATCGGCTCGTAGGCTTCGTATTCCAGGTACCGCACGCGCCGCCCGGCGTTCTGGTTGCGCACCAGCCCGACGAACGTCGCGACCGCACCCACACCGCCATCGGCCGCCAGCTCCTGCGCGAGCGCGCCAACGTCGAGCGCCCGATCAGCGATCGCCACCAGGGGCATGTGGGATCAGTATAACTTTCGGCTCACCGCGGCCCGCTGCTGCGGGGGCCGGCTTCTAGCCGGCCCGTTCCCCGCGGTTCAAGGACTACTGGCCGCGCTTCCGGTGTGGCCAGAGGTGATCCATGGGTGCGGCCGGGCCACGGCCCAGCGGCAGCGCCCGTGCAATGGCCCCGGCGATGTACGCCTGCGCCCGGGGAATGGCGTCGTGCAGCGTGCGGCCCAGCGCGAGGTGGGCGGCGAGTGCGGCCGAGAAGGTACAGCCGGTGCCGTGCGTGCCGCGACCGGCGATGCGCGGCGCCCGGAACGTGACGAGCCGCTCGCCGTCGAACAGCAGATCCTCGATGGCGTCTTCGGGTCCGTGTCCGCCGGTCAGGATGACGTTCGCGGGACCCAGGGTGTGTATCGCCCTCGCCGCCCTCTCGCGGTCCTCGCGGTTCCGGATCGGCAGTCCGCTCAGCGCTTCGGCTTCCGGGATGTTTGGCGTGACCACGAACGCGCGGGGCAGCAGTTCAGTCCGGATCACGTCCATCCCGCCAGCGCTCACCAGCGGCGCCCCGCTCGTGGCGACCTGAACCGGATCCACGACCAGGAACGGCAGATCGAGCATGGTGATGGCCGCCGCCACGGCCTCCGCGATCGCCGACGTGGCGAGCATGCCGGTCTTGACCGCGTGGATCGCGAAGTCGGCGGCCACGGCCTCGATCTGCGCCGTGACGAGCTCCACGTTCACCGCCTCCCAGGCGACGACCCCGCTGGTGTCCTGCGCAGTCACGGCGGTGATGGCCGACACCCCGTACACGCCGTGCGCGGCGAACGTCTTGAGATCGGCCTGGATGCCGGCGCCTCCGCCGGAGTCGCTGCCGGCGATGGTGAGCGCGACGGGCGGCGCCGGCGTGGTCACGGCGTGCCGATCACGAGGAGGTACTGGAAGGGCAGGAACGTCTCGCGGGCCAGGACCCGGAGTCCTGCGGCGGCGACGTCGGCTTCGACCACCTCCTGCGCCACCCGCACCCCTTCTCCCGCGGCGGCCACCGGGCCGGGTCCGCCGTCGCCCGGGCGGTAGTTGACGATGCCAATGCGGCCGTTCGGCGCGAGCGCGGCGGCCAGGTTCGCCAGGAACGCGATCCGATCCTCGACTTCTGGATACACGTCCACCACCAGTACGGCATCGAGTGCGCCTCGGGGCAGGTTCGGGTCGTCGCCCGTGGCGAGCCGGACCTCGACGTTCTGCAGCCCTTCACGGGCCACGCGGCGTCGGATCGCCTCGAGCATCTGGCGCTGCACGTCCTGTGCGTAGACGAGGCCGCGCGGCCCCACGCGCCGGGCGAGGCGGATCGTGAACCAGCCTGCCCCGGCGCCGATGTCGGCCACGGTCGAGCCGTCGGCGATGCCGAGCGCATCCATGATCTGGTCGGGTTTCTGCCAGACGTCGCGGTCCGGCGCTTCGAGCAGGCCCAGGTCCACGGGCGGGAACAGCTTGGCGTGCGGCGGCGCGTCGTCTGATTGCTGCGCGAGCGCGGGCGGATCCGGCGTCAGCGCGGCCAGGGCGATGAATGCGCAGAGCGTCCCGGTGAGCCGGCCGGTGCGGGTGCTCACGCGTCCTCCCGGCCGGGGACCCCGGGGCGTGTCATCGCTTCGACCGACAACACGCGATCGAGACGGTCCGCGTCCATCAAGCCGCGTTCCAGGACGAGCTCGCGGATCGATCGGCCGGAGGCGACGGCCTCCTTGGCGATGGCGGCCGTGGCCGCGTAGCCGAGGAACGGGCTGAGCGCCGTGGCGACCGCGGTGCTGCGATCGAGCAGCTCGCGGCAGCGTTCCCGGTCCACGTCCATCCCCTGCACCGTCCGCTCGGCGAGCGCGGTCATGGCACGGCCGAGGATGGTGGAGGCATGGATGGCGTTCCAGGCGATCACCGGCATCATGACGTTCAGCTCGAGTTGTCCGGCGGAGCAGGCGGCGGCGATGGCAGCGTCGCAGCCGATCACCTGGTAACACACCTGGTTCACCATCTCCGGAACCGACGGGTTCACCTTGCCAGGCATGATGGACGATCCCGGCTGCACGGCCGGCAGGATCAGCTCGCCGAGGCCGGCGCGCGGGCCCATGCTGAGCAGGCGGAGGTCGCTGGCCACCTTGTCCAGCTCCACGGCAAGGCGGCGCACGGCGCCGGACCACGCGAGGATGTCCCCCATGCTCTGCGTGACGCGGAAGCGGTTCTCGGCCGGAAACAGGTCGAGGCCGATCTGCTCCGAGAGATAGCTGACGGCGAGCGTGGCGTAGTCATCGCCGGCATTGAGGCCCGTCCCCACCGCCGTGGCGCCGAGGTTCACTTCCTGCAGCTGGGCGGATGTCAGATCCAGATCCGCGGCGCCCTTGCCGATGTTGGCAGCCCACCCGGCGATCTCCTGCCCCAGCGTGATCGGCACCGCGTCCTGCAGGTGCGTCCGTCCCACCTTCGCCACATCCGCGAACGCGGAGGCCTTCTGTTCGAGGGCGGCAGCGAGGCCGTGGGCGGCGCCAACCAGCGAGCCGCGGCCCAGGAGCAGGGTCACGCGCGTCGCCGTGGGGAACACGTCGTTGGTGGACTGGCCCATGTTGACGTGGTCGTTCGGATGGACCCGCGTGTACTCGCCGCGGGCACCGCCGAGCAGCTCCGCCGCGCGGTTGGCCAGCACCTCGTTGGTGTTCATGTGGTGCGACGTGCCGGCACCCGCCTGGTACACGTCCACGACGAACTGGTCGCGCAGCGCGCCCGCCAGGATCTCGTCCGCGGCCTGGACGATCGCGTCCCCGACGCGCGCGTCGAGCCGGCCGAGATCGGTGTTGGCGCGCGCCGCGGCCTTCTTCACCTGGATGGTGGCCTCGACCAGCAGCGCCGGCACGCGGAGGTCGCTGATGGCGAAGTTGGCCAGCGCCCGCGCCGTCTGAATGCCGTAATAGGCGTCGGCTGGCACCTGGAGCTCACCGAGCGGGTCGCGTTCCGTGCGGGTTCGCATGTCCTCCGGATTGTCTCACCGCGTCGCTGCCCGACCTATACTGCCGACATGCCCTCAGGATTCTTCGACAGCGTCCTTTCACTGATCATCCGCACCTCGACCGACCTGCCGCCGGACGTCCGTGCCGCGATGAAGGCCGCCATGGGCGGCGAAACGCCGGGCACCCGGTCCGCCCAGGCGCTCACGATCATCGCCCGGAACATCGACCAGGCGGCCGAAGGCGAGGGCGCGATCTGCCAGGACACCGGCATGCCCACCTTCGAGATCCACGCGCCGGTGGGCGCCAACCAGATCGTCATGGCGAAGGAGATCCGTGAAGCGGTGGCCGAGGCCACGAAGCGCGGCAAGCTGCGCTCCAACTCCGTGGATTCGATCACCGGCGACAACACCGGCGACAACCTCGGGCCGGGGACACCGATCATCCACTTCCACCAGTGGGAACGTGACGACGTGGAGGTGAAGCTGATTCTGAAGGGCGGCGGCTGCGAGAACATGAACGCGCAGTACTCGCTGCCCACGGAGCTGCCGCACCTCGGACGCGCCGACCGCACGCTCGACGGCGTCCGCAAGTGCATCCTCCACGCCGTGTGGAACGCCCAGGGCAGAGGCTGCGCGCCCGGTGCCGTCGGCGTCTGCATCGGGGGCGATCGCACGTCCGGCTACGCGCACGCCAAGGACCAGTTGTTCCGTACGCTGGACGACGTCAATCCCGACCCGCGGCTGGCGGCGCTGGAAGCGTCGATCATGGGCGAAGTCAACAAGCTGGGCGTCGGCACGATGGGGTTCGGCGGACGCGTGTCGCTGATCGGGTGCAAGGTGGGCGCGATGAACCGGCTGCCCGCGAGCTTCTTCGTGTCGGTGGCGTACGACTGCTGGGCGTTCCGGCGGCTGGGCGTCGTGCTGGATGCGAAGACGGGCGCCATCCGGCAGTGGCTGTACCGCGATCCCGCGACGCCTGTGGCCGCGATGGCGGACCAGGCGGGTGTGCCGCGCACCGGCAGGGAAGTGTCGCTGACGACGCCCGTGAGCGAGGAGCAGATCCGTTCGCTGACGGTGGGCGACGTCGTGCTGCTGTCGGGCCGTGTGTTCACCGGACGCGACGCCGTCCACGCGCACCTGATGAAACACGACCCGCCGGTCGATCTCCGGGGCGCGGTCATCTATCACTGCGGTCCCGTCATGGCGAAGGACGGGGACGGCTGGAAGGTGACGGCCGCCGGGCCGACGACCAGCATCCGCGAGGAGCCGTACCAGGCGGACATCATCGGGCGCTACGGCGTGCGTGCGGTGATCGGCAAGGGCGGCATGGGCGGGAAGACGCTGGCCGCGCTGAAGGAGCACGGGGCGGTGTACCTGAACGCCGTGGGCGGCGCCGCGCAGTTCTACGCGCGGGCGATCACGAGTGTGGATGGCGTGTCGCTGACCGAGTTCGGCACGCCGGAAGCGATGTGGCACCTCACCGCGAAAGACTTCCCGGCGATCGTCACCATGGACGCGCACGGCAACAGCCTGCACAAGGACGTGGAGCAGGCGTCGGCGAAGGAGCTGGCGGAGATGGCGTCCCTGCCGCCGCTCGTCACCACGGCCTGAGCGGCAGCTCTCAGGGCTCAGCGACGTGGGGTGCCGTGCGGCCGAATCCAGTCCGCGAGCGAGCGCTCCGACACGTTCCCGTGGCCAGCGGCTGCTCCGCGATCCCCCCGCGGTTGGTTACGCTATCCCTTCCGGATGCCTGGCAGGGCGGGGCGGATGTACTTGCGTTCCATCGCCGCCATGTCGAGATCGAGCGACGCCAGATCCTCCACGGCGACGAGCGGGAACTCCGCGGCGAGCGGCAGCACCTTCGAGTAGCCGCCGCACGCGCCGCACAACTGCAGCCGCCGCCCGGGTTCCTCCGGATTCGGCGCGGCCGTGACGAACGGCTCGCCGTCCTCGCCGCAGAACGCGCATCGGTACGCGCGCATCGTCCAGCCGTACGAGCAGAACGAGCAGCGCAGCCGATGGCCCTCTTCGCTCCCCTCCTGCCACGCGGCCCACGACCCGCACACGGGGCAGAAGCCACGATCCCAGGCCGCCAGCGCGCCTGCGACCGGGGCTGCGACGCCATTGGCTCCGCCTGGGAACAGTTGCCGTGCCAGCAGGTAGGCGAACGGTGCGAGCGCCAGCTCCGCCACGAGCCAGAGCAGGTCGGGTGAGACCTGCGCGTGCGCGCCCAGCATCCGCACACCGCCCTGATCGCGTCCGAAGCACGCGGAGAGGATCGCGGCGGGATCGAGCCGTCTGTTGAACGCCGCGAGCGCCGCGGCGGCCGCCTCTGCGGTGCTGCCGGTGGACAGGCGCGCGCAGAAGTCGTGCACGGCGAGCACCAGCACGCGGTTGGGCAGCGGCACCGGCTCGCTGTGGAGTGCCGGAAGGCCGCGGGCGAGCTTGGCGGCGAGATACCGGGGCGGGAGCGACAGGTGCGGCACGCCGCCCTGTTCGCACGCGCCGAGCAGCACGAGCTGCTGTCCGATCAGATTGCGCTGCAGGGCCAGGGCGGGCCGCAGATCGGCGCGCTCGATCCCCAGCTCGTCCAGCCTGCGGGCGAGGCGGCTGCTCAGATCCGGATGCGGCATGGCTGCAAGGGCATGATACACAAGGAGATAGGGACTCGTTTTCGCCCGGATCGCGGGTGGGACCGCCTTGCCGGGGTCGAGCCGCGGGCGGTATACTTTTCGTGTCTCGCATTCAGGAGAAATCTCCCGATGATCAATGTTTCCGAGGCTGCGGCCTCCAAGATCACCGAACTGCTCGCGGAAGAAGGCAAGGCCGGCAGCGGCCTGCGCGTGTTCGTGCAGGGCGGCGGCTGCTCCGGGTTCCAGTACGGGCTCATGATCGAGGAAGGCGGCGGCACCGCCGACCAGGTGTTCGAGTCGAACGGCGTGAAGCTGTTCGTGGACCCGGTGAGCATCAGCTACCTCAAGGGTGCGCAGGTCGATTTCGTCGACACGGTGACGGGGGGCGGCTTCACCATCAAGAATCCGAACGCGACCTCCACCTGCGGCTGCGGACAGTCATTCAACACCGACTAGAGAACGGCGTCCCGCCCCGGCGCGGGTCCCCCCTCGGCGGCTGAGGAACGGCGTGCAGTGACCAACTTCCCCAATGTTCGCGATCTGAAGCCGGCGGGTGGCAGACGCTCGAGCAAGCGCGAGCAAATCGTCAACGTCTTCCTGCGCCAGGAAGGGCACCTCAGCGCCGACGACCTGTTCGACATCATCCGGAACGAAGACCACCGCATCTCCCGGGCCACCGTCTACCGCACGCTGCAGTGGATGGTGGAAGCCGGGATCGCGCGCAAGGTGGACTTCGGCGAGGGACGCTTCCGGTTCGAGCACTCCTACCGGCACCCCCGGCACTTCCACCTGATCTGCAAGACCTGCAGCCGCTCCTCGGAGTTCCTCAGCTCGGACATCGAGGCGATCGTCGAGGACGTCACAGCGGCCCGGAACTTCACCGCGTCGCAGACGGTGGTGCAGATCTACGGCACGTGCGAAGAGTGCCGCACGGGGAAGAAGGCATCGGCGCCGGACGGCTACACGGAGTTGCTGTTCGCACGCGATGCGTTGCGCATCGCGATCGCGACCGAGCGCAGCGGCCTGGAGTTCTACACGCGCGCGGCGCGTCTCACGCAGGACGCGCGGGGCCGGTCGGTGTTCCAGAAGCTGGCCGAGGAGGAGCGCCACCACCTCGGGACGCTCGAGGCGCGCTACAAGACGCTGCTCGATCGGGATCCGCAGCTCGAGTCGCGCCCCACGTTCCTCTTCTTCAAGGGTGCGGCCAACGGCCTGTTCGCCGAGGGCGCGGAGCAGCTCTCGCGCGGCGTGAACGACCAGCAGGCCCTGCTGATCGGCATTCGATGCGAGCGCGGGTCGCACCGCTTCTTCAAGCGCTACGGCGAGCGCTTCGAGGACTCCGAAGGCAAGCAGATCTTCCTGGAGTTCGCCGACGAGGAGCGCGACCACCTCGCGCTGCTGATTCGCGAGTACCGCAGTCTCGTGAAGCGGCAGCGCACCGCCAAGCGGTCGACGCGGTCCGCGGACGCACCCAGGCGCGTCAGTTCGGCCCGGTAGCCCGGCGGGCATGGCCTCCGCGCTGGTCACCCTCACGACCCTGTCCGTCTTCGGGCTGGCCGGCAGCCTCGCGCTGGCCTGGACCGCCACCTCGTCCAGCGTCATCGATCTGCACGTCCGCGTCGCCGTGTTCTCCACGATTCTGAACCTGCTCGCGCACTCGTTGATGATGTTCTACCTGCTCGGCAAGGGGCGGGCGGTGAAGGAGGCGGTGGCGGAGCACCACGTGCCGGGCACGCACGCGCAGCAGGTGGCCCGGCTGCGCGGGCCGGTGTTCTCCCGCGCCACCTGGGCGATGGCGCTCACCATGACGGCGGCCATCGTCGGCGCCAGCGTAGACGTCGGCGTGATGCGCGCCTGGCCCCACGCCACGCTGGCGGCAGCTGCGGTGGCGCTCAACCTGTGCGCCCTGCAGACCGAGATCGCGGCTCTCCGTGGCACGGGCCGCGTGGTGGACGAGGTGAACGCCGTCATCGCCGCCGGGTCGTGAGTCGCTCCGGACGCTCTTCGCGTCGGCCACGCCGGTGTCCATGACCAGGGTGTTGTTCGCCGTGCGCGCGGTGAGCAAGGCCTACGGCGCGCCGCGCCCGCTGCGCATGACGTCCTTCGATCTCCACGAAGGCGAGTCCGTCGCACTCGTCGGCCTCGATCGTCCCGCGGCCGAAGTCCTGGTGAACCTGCTGACCGGCACCGCCGTGCCCGACAGCGGGGACGTGCGAGCCTTCGGCGCGCTCACGAGCGAGATCGCCGACGGGGACGAGTGGCTGCGCTCGCTCGACCGCGTCGGGATCTTCAGCGAACGGGCGGTGCTGCTCGACGACCTCAGCGTGCGACAGAACCTCGCCATGCCGTTCACGCTCGACCTGGATCCGGTTCCGCCCGAGGCTGGCGCCGAGGTCGAGGCGCTGGCGAGGGAGGTGAGTCTGACGGGGGACCTGGATCGACCGGTGGCCGCCCTGGACGGCCTGGCGCGCGCGCGGGTCCGGCTGGCCAGGGCTGTGGCCCTCCGGCCGGCCGTCCTGTTCGCCGAGCACCCGAACGCGCTCGTATCGCCGGAGGAGGCCACGGCGCTCGCCGACGATCTCGCGCGCGCCGCGCGTGCCCGCGGAGCCGCCTGCCTGGTGCTGACGATGGACCGGCGCTTCGCGGAAGGTGCAGCCGAGCGTGTGCTGGCCTGGGATGGAGCGACAGGCGAGGTGCGTCCGGCATCCGGCTGGCGCCGCTGGCTGGCCCGATGAGCCGCAGGTCGTCAGCCTCGATCCCTGCGCCCTGAGCCGTCCCCTTCCTCAGTCGGCCAGGCCGAGGAGGTACGCGAGGAACTTCGGCGCCTCGCTCGCGACGTACTTCATGTCGGCTCGGTGGAGCCACCACGACCACGGCCGGGCGTCGTCATAGCGCGTCGCGCGCACCAGGATCTCGACGTCGACGTCTCCGAGCGCGCGGCGCAGCGCGTAGCCCGCGCGGCGCGTGTGGTAGACGGACGTCACGACGATCACGCGCTTCCAGCCGTGCTCGCGCGCCAGCCGGGTGATGGTGGTGGCTTCCTGTGCCGTATTGTCGTGCAGCCCGGGCGGCACGATGATCGATTCGGCAGGGACGATGCGCTGGAGGATGTCTCGCGCCCGGTCCGCGCTGCTCATGTACGCGATGCCGTAACGGGATGCGAGGAGCCGCTCGGCCGCATCCGGCTTCTCGCGCGTCAGGACGAGGATGCCGGCGTACCCCTCCTTCAGGAGCATCGCCCCTTCGAGGGGGCGATCCATGCGCGAGCCCGCGAGCACGTGGACGGCGTCCGCCTGCTGGAGCGGATCGTTCCTGACGAGCAGGGGGCCCATGCCGAAGAACAGCCCCGCCACGGCCAGGACGAGCGCGACCGACAGAGCGCGGCCGGCAGTACCGCGGAGGCGGAGCAGGGTGGGCACCGACGGTTCCGGCCCCGGGTGCGGGGCCGGGCCAGGGTGGGAACTAGCCTTCGATCAGGCGAACGTCGCCGGCACGGGGACCCTTCGTGGATTCCTCCGGCGTGAACTCGACGCGCTGCCCTTCCCGCAGCAGTTCGAACACCGCCCCGCGTACGGAACTGCGGTGAAAGAAGTGCTCGATTCCCGTCTCATCGCGGATGAAACCGAAGCCCTTGTCGATGAGCAGGCGTGCAATGGTCCCGGTCGGCATACGAAAGTCCTCCGATGCGCCACAGCCCAGAGAACCGCCCCTGAGCGCCACGAACCGCTTGTCCTAAGCGGAGCGTATGAGGCCATATTCCGGCGGTTCGTGCTGGCGCAAGCCCGAAGGCTGCGCCAGTGTAGGAAGTTCAGCCGGCGGAAGTCAACCGGGAACACCGTGTTTCCTCCCGGTCCCCCGGTGGTCAGGCGGCGCCGGACGGTGTCTGAGAGGGATCCGCCTGATCCGCTGGCGCGGGCGGTGGCGCGGCTGCCGCGGGCTTCGCCGCGGGTGGCGGCGCGGGTGGAGCAGGTTTGGGTGCTCCTGGCGCGGCCGCGTAGGTGGTCCAGAAGTGGCGCCCGCAGCGGCTGCAGGACCAGAACTGCTGGGGCTGCCAGGGCTGCCCCGGCGCGGGATCCATGAGCTCCATCGGTTCGCCGCAGCGCTGGCAGCGGATCTGGAACGGGGCGTCGGACATGGGTGGGGATTGTAGCAATAATCGGCTCAGGGCTCAGGGCTCACGGCGGCAGATGGCCATGGAACGGGAGACGCTGACGGCGGTCATTCTGGCGGCGGGCCGGTCGAGCCGGATGGGCTCGCCGAAGGCGCTGCTGCTCGATCGTGCAGGCTGTCCGTTCGTGGCGCGCCTCGCGCGCACGCTGGGCGAGGCCGGGCTCGACGAGGTGCTCGTGGTGACGGCGGCCCCCCTGGCTGATCGGGTCGGAGCGGCCCTCGCACCACGCCCCGGGCTGCCCGCCACCCGTCTCCTCATCAACGAGGCGCCGGAACGCGGGCAGCTTTCGTCCCTGTGGCTCGGGATCGACGCGATGCCGGCCGGGGCGTCCGGCCTCCTGGTCGCACTGGTGGACGCGCCGTTCGTCGCGGCCGACACGGTGCGGGCGATCGTGCGGGTGCATGGCGAGACCCGCGCGCCGATCGTTCGGCCGGCCAGGGGCGGCCGGCACGGGCATCCGGTCCTGTTCGATCGCCGCGTGTGCGCCGAGTTGCGCGCCGCCGATCCGGCGGTCGGCGCGAAGCCGGTCGTGCGCGGGTACGGATCGGCCATCCGGCACGTGGAGGTGGCCGACGCCGGGGCGTTCACCGACGTGGATACACCGGACGACTACCGGCTGGCGATGGAACGCTGGCAGGAGCGGTGAGGACGGAGGCGATGCGGTTGAGACGAGGCGCTGCGGTGCTGCTGGTCGTGTTCGGGATCGGCGTGTCGGGTGGGGCGGGCGTCGACGCGGCACCGGAGAACCGGCTCGCAGGGGAAAAGAGCCCCTACCTGCAGCTTCACGCCGCGGATCCGGTCGACTGGTACCCGTGGGGTCCGGAAGCGCTGGGGAAGGCGCGCCGCGAAGGCAAGCCGATCTTCCTCTCCATCGGCTACTCGACGTGCCACTGGTGCCATGTCATGCACGAGGAGTCGTTCTCGGACGCCGGGATCGCCGCGCTGCTCAACCGGTCGTTCGTGGCCATCAAGGTCGACCGGGAAGAGCGGCCGGACCTGGATCGGATCTACATGGCGTACCTCGTGTCGGTGTCTGGGGGCGGGTGGCCGATGACGCTCTTCCTCACACCGGAGCTCGTGCCGTTCTTCGGCGCGACCTACCTGCCGCCGGACGACCACAACGGGGAGCCGGGACTCCGCACGCTCGTCCGGGGACTGGCGGGCCTGTGGACCGACGATCGCGACGAGGCACTCGAGGTGGCGCAGGAGAACATGCGGCTCCTCGAGCGTCGCGCGCAGGCGCTGGGCGGCGCGGCGACCAGTGCGGATCAGGGTGCGCTGCACGAGACCTGGGCCCGGCTGCGGGCGTCGTACGACGCCAGGTTCGGTGGCTTCGGCGGGGCACCGAAGTTCCCGCGCCCCGTGGCGCTCAACTTCCTGCTCCGCTACCACGCGCGCACGGACGAGCCGCTGGCGGCGGAGCTGGCCGCGGGCACGCTGCACGGCATGGCGCGGGGCGGCATCCGCGATCACCTGGCCGGCGGCTTTCATCGCTATGCCACCGACAGCGCCTGGCGCGTGCCGCACTTCGAGAAGATGTTGTACGACCAGGCGCTGATCGCCGCGGCGTACACGGAAGCGCACCTCGTGACCGGCGATGCGGATCTCGGCGCCGTGGCCCGGGAGACGCTCGACTTCGTGCTCCGCGACATGCGCGGCCCGAGCGGCGCCTTCATCTCGGCGCTGGACGCCGACAGTCCGGCGCCGGCCGGCCGCCCGGGCACCGAAGCGGGGCGGTCGCGTGAGGGCGCGTACTACGTGTGGACCGCTCGCGAGATCGAGGCCGTCCTGGGCGCGGACGCCCCCGCCTTCGCGTTCCACCACGGCGTCGAGCCGGGAGGCAACGTGCCGGCGTCGCTCGACGAGCGCGGAGAACTCGCGGGCACGAACGTCCTCGCGATCCGGCACACGCTCGCCGACACCGCGTCACGGTTCAAGACGACCGAGGCCCGGATGGCTGCGCGTCTCGATGCGGCGCGCCGCCGCCTCGCGGCCGCGCGC